>JAGTRV010000017.1 GCA_018262245.1 Pseudomonadota bacterium
CTTCGACTTCAGGAAGGCGCGGAGAATCTTGTTGGTGGTGCGCGGATAGACGTAGTCGGTGCCGAGCAGCACGAAGCGCTTGGCTTCGCCGCCGTCCTTGGACATCAGGTATTCGACGGCCGGGATGGCCTGCTGGTTGGGGGCGGCGCCGGTGTAGAAGACGTTCTTCTCGAGCTCTTCGCCTTCGTACTGGACGGGATAGAAGAGCAGGCCGTTCAGTTCCTTGTAAACCGGCAGCACCGACTTGCGGGAAACGGAAGTCCAGCAGCCGAAGGTGACGGCGACCTTGTCCTTGGTCAGCAGCTGGCGGGCCTTCTCGGCGAACAGCGGCCAGTTGGAAGCCGGGTCGACGACCACCGGCTCGAGCTTCTTGCCGAGTACGCCGCCGGACTTGTTGATTTCCTCGATGGTCATCAGCACGGTTTCCTTGAGCGCGGTCTCGGAAATCGCCATGGTGCCGGACAGGGAGTGCAGTACGCCGACCTTGATGGTGTCGGCGGCGTGGGCGGCCATACCGATGGACGACAGGGCGGCGGCGAGAACGGTTGCCTTGATGAAGTTGCGACGATTGCTCATGGAATCTCCTCGGAGGTGGGGTAATCTGGTCTGCGTTGTTGCAGTGCAGCGCCAGATTACGACCGGGGTTACCCGGGAGAAATACGTTAGATTGCGTAGGGTACGCAGCCCTCAGGTTTGCCAACGGGATTAAAATCTTCGGTATGCCAATTGGCCAAGAACAACAACCGTTTCCAGAAAAGAGATAGAGCATGGCTCACCCACTCGCCGGCCAAGCGGCCCCGCTTGCCAGCCTGACTGACATCCCAGCGCTGCTTGCCGCCTACCACCAGCAACCCGACATCAACGAACCGGCCCAGCGCGTCGCCTTCGGCACCAGTGGTCATCGTGGCTGCGCCTTCAATGGCAGTTTTAACGAAGCACACATTCTGGCCATCGCCCAGGCGGTGGCCGAATACCGCCTGCAGGCCGGCATTCGCGGCCCGCTCTTCCTCGGCATGGATACCCATGCGCTGTCCGCCCCGGCCCAGCAAAACGTCATCGAAGTGCTGGCCGCCAATGGCGTGCTGATCCATCTGCAGGAAAACCAGGGCTATACCCCGACGCCGGTCATTTCGCGCGCCATCCTGGTCCATAACGCCCAGCCAGCCGTCGAACGCGCCGACGGCATTGTCATCACGCCTTCGCACAATCCGCCGCAGGATGGCGGCATCAAGTACAACCCGCCGCATGGCGGCCCGGCCGATACCGATGTGACCGGCTGGATCGAGCAACGCGCCAATGCGCTGATGGCCGACGGCAACCGCGGCGTCAAGCGTCTGCCGTATGGGCAAGCCCTGGCGGCGGCAACGACCCGGGCGGTCGACCTGATGAACCCCTACATTGCCGAACTGGGCAGTGTCATCGACATGCAATCCATTCGTCGGGCCAAACTGAGGATAGGCATCGATCCGATGGGTGGCGCGGCTGTGGCTTACTGGAAGCCGATTGCCGACCATTACGGGCTGGATATCACGGTGGTTAACCCGGCGGTCGATCCGACTTTCGGCTTCATGACCCTCGATCACGACGGCAAGATCCGCATGGATTGCTCCAGCCCCTATGCCATGGCCAGCCTGGTCGCCCTGAAGGATAAATTCGATATCGCCTGGGGCAACGACGCGGATGTGGATCGCCACGGCATCGTGACGCCCTCGCTTGGCCTGATGAACCCGAACCATTACCTGGCGGTGGCGATCAATTACCTGCTTGCTCATCGACCGCAGTGGCCGCGCAGTTCGGCGGTCGGCAAGACACTGGTGTCGAGCGGCCTGATCGACCGCGTAGTCAAGGGGCTGGATCGCACGCTGCTCGAAGTGCCGGTCGGTTTCAAGTGGTTTTCGGCCGGCCTGCTCGATGGCAGCATCTGCTTCGGCGGCGAGGAAAGCGCCGGTGCCAGCTTCCTGCGCCGCGATGGCTCGGTGTGGACGACGGACAAGGATGGCATCATCCTCGGGCTGCTGGCGGCCGAGATCACCGCCGTGACCGGGCGGGATCCCGGGTCGCACTACCTTGATCTTGCCTCTCGCTATGGCACGCCGTATTACCTGCGCATCGACGCTGCGGCGACTCCGGCTCAGAAAGCCGCCTTCAAGCAACTGACCGGCGACCGGGTCAGTGCTGCGACGCTGGCCGGTGAGCCGATTACCGCCCGGCTGACACGGGCGGCCGGCAACAATGCCGCGATCGGTGGGTTGAAGGTAACGACGGAGAACGGCTGGTTTGCCGCCCGTCCTTCAGGCACCGAGGATATCTACAAGATCTACGCCGAAAGCTTCAAGAGCGAGGCGCACCTGCAGCAACTGGTGGCCGAGGCCGGCACTATCGTGACGGCCGCACTGGCGGCCTGAAACGGGCAAATGACGGCTGATCCGGGGCGCTTTCAGGCGCCGCGGATCTTGCTCATCGCCAGATTGGCGGCTGCCGTCCGCGTTTCGACGCCGAGCTTCTCGAAAACATGCTCCAGATGCTTGTTGACCGTCCGTGGGCTGTTGCCGAGGATGTCGCCGATGTCGTTGCTGGTCTTGCCCTGTACTACCCAGTAGAGCACTTCAGCTTCGCGCTGGGTCAGGCGGAAGGCGGCGATCAGCGATTCGACCGCTGAGGCATCGTTTTCTTCGCGCAGCACGACCATCCATTCATCGTCGCCGGTCTGGTCATGGAAGGAGGCGAGCAGTCGCTTGTTGCCTTCGGCGATCAGCAGCGGCGCGGGATCACGGCCATCGGCCCGGGCGCGAAGCGCCGCCGTGATCCAGGTCAGCAGTTCCTCCGGGGCGACGGTTTCCGGGTTGGCGAAATAGCTGTTCAGCAGGCCGCGGGCGAGCGGCGTCTGCCAGACGATGCGGCTGTCGGCGGCGCGCACGGCGACCGTGGCCTGGCCGAAGGCGTCGAGCGCGCTGCGTGCCTGCTTCATCTGCCGGGCGTTCATCATGTGAGCGGCGATGCGGGCCAGTACCTCGGCCGGGCGGATTGGCTTGGTGACGTAATCGGCACCACCAGCAGCAAAGGCGGCGACGACATGCTCGGTTTCGGTCAGCCCGGTCATGAAGACGATGGGAATGTGCTGGGTCGAGAAGTCGGCTTTCAGGCGGCGGGCCACCTCGAAACCGTCCATGCCCGGCATCAGCGCGTCGAGCAGGATGACGTCGGGCAGGCTCTGGCGGGCACGTTGCAGCGCCGCTTCGCCGTGCGTCGCGACGAGCACGGTGTAGCCGGCCTCGTCCAACGCATCGTGCAGCAGGGAGAGGTTTTCCGGCACATCGTCGACGATCAGGACGATGTCCGAGATGTTGCGATCAACGGGTGGCATCGCGCATTTTCCTGAGAATTTCCTTCATCGCATCGAACTGGAATTGTCGCGCAAGATTGCGCAGGACACGGACGAATTCGCCGTGGCGGGCATCGAGACGTTCGATTTCGCCCAGCTTGTTGAGGATGCCGCGCAGGTAACCAAGGTTGATCAGCTCGTCGAGGGCGGCGAGTTCGGTTTCGTCAGGCGGCAGCAAGGGCAGCGGTTCGGCCGGGGCAGCCGGGGGCGCAGTGGCGGGCGTGTCGGCGGTGACCCATTCGAGATCGAGCTTGCGGCCCAGCCACTCGAGCAAGTCATTGACCTTGAGCGGCTTGACGATGAAATCCTCGGGCGTCACGCCGACATCGTTCTCCAGCCCCTTGTCGTAGGCGTTGGCCGAGAGGATGGCAATCTGCGCCGCGTTCTGCCCCTGTTGGCGCAGGCGGCGGATGGTTTCCCAGCCATCGATGCCCGGCATGCCGAGGTCCATGAAAATCAGGTGCGGCGCGAAGCGGGGCACGGTCGCCAGGCATTCGTAGCCGCTGGCCGCCTGCTCGACGATGAAGCCGAGTGGTTCGAGCACGTTTTGCAACAGGTCGCGATCGACCTTCTCGTTATCGACGACCAGAATGCGCTGGCGCACGCCGATGTAGCCGATCCGGTTGAGTTTCGGCAATTCCTTCGCGGCCTGGGCGGAATGCACTGACGGCAGGAACAGGCGGATGCGGAACAGCGTCCCTTCGCTCGGTGTGCTGGAGACCTGCATTTCGCCGCCCATCAGGTCGGTCAGCATGCGGGCGATGGTCAGGCCGACGCCGCTGCCACCCGCCTGCACGGTACTGCCGCGGGTGAATGGCTCGAAGATGCGCTCCAGGTCGGCGGTCGGGATGCCGGGGCCGGTGTCGCGGATTTCAAAGATGGCCATGTCGCGCCGGCATTCCACCTTGAAGCTGACCCCGCCGCGGACGGTGAATTTGACGGCGTTGCCGATGACGTTGATCAGGATCTGGCGCAGGCGTTTTTCATCGGCGCGGACCACAGCGGGCAGTTCGCCGACCGGCTGGTAGTCGAAGGAAAGGCCCTTGTTACGCGCCTGCAGCTCGAACATGCCGACGATCTGCTGCATCAGATCCGGGAAGTCCATGGCCTTGACATCCAGCGTCAGCTTGCCGCCTTCAATACGGGCGATGTCCAGCGTGCCCTCGATGACCGACAGCAGATGGTCGCCGGACTTGCGGATGACGCTGACCGCCTGTTTGCGGTTGGGTGGGATGTCCTCGTCGGCAGCGAGAATCTGCGCGTAACCGAGAATGCTGTTGAGCGGCGTGCGCAGTTCATGACTGATCGCCGTGATGTAGCGGCTCTTGGCCTGGTTGGCCTGTTCGGCAACGACCTTGGCTTTTTGCAGCGCCTCGTCAGTGCGTTGGTGCGACTCGATTTCCCGGATCAGCAATTGCGTCTGACGGTTTGACTCCTCCTGAGCGACGCGGCGGCTTTCCTGGGTCAGCACCATCCACCAGGCAATGACGCCGCTGAGCATCAACAGCGCCGCAAAGGTCTTGATGAAGCTGTCCTGCAGGCGGGCGACCACCGCCGGCTCTGGCGTGCTGAGGGCGAGCAGTTCGTGCGTGTAGAGCACGCCAAGGATCAGCGCCAGGACAGGCACGATACCGGTCATCAGCAGCAAATAGTGACCGAGGCCGGTGTCGAGGTAGGGCAAAGCGGCCTTGGGCAGGATGCGGCGTAGCACGGCATTCCACTGCGCACCAAGGTGGGCCTGCGGTTTGCACAAGTCGTGGCAGCGCGCGTCGAGCGAACAGCACAGCGAGCAGATCGGTCCCTGGTAGGCAGGGCAGTGGGCCATGTCTTCGGCTTCGTACTCGCGTTCGCAAATCGCGCAGGTGGTGGCGTGCGCGGTGGCGGCTACCTCGGGGCGGACCAGGTAGTAGCGACCGTGCGTGATCCAGGCGATCAGCGGCGACACGATGAACGCTGCGGCCAGCGCGACAAACGGAGCGCAGGGTTGCAGGGCATCGCCGAATACGCCGACGAAGGTGCAGATCGATAGCGCCGAGGCGATGGCCATGGCGCCGGTACCGACCGGGTTGATGTCGTAGAGGTGGCTGCGCTTGAACTCGATGCCCTTGGGCGAGAAGCCAAGCGGCTTGTTGATGACGAGATCGGCCACCACCGCAGCCATCCACGAAATGGCGATGTTCGAGTAGAGTCCAAGCACCTGGCCGAGCGCCTGAAAGACGTCCAGCTCCATCAGCAGCAGGGCGATCAGCGTGTTGAAGACGACCCAGACGACGCGGCCGGGGTGGCTGTGCGTTAGCCGGGCGAAGAAATTGGACCAGGCCAGCGAACCGGCGTAGGCGTTGGTGACGTTGATCTTGAGCTGCGAAATGATCACGAACAGCGCCGTCGCGGCGATGGCCAGCGTCGTGTTGTCGAAGACGTGCGAGAAGCCGATCAGGTACATCTGGTTCGGATCGACGGCCTTCTCGGCGGAAATGCCGTTGCGAAGCACCAGCCAGGCGAGCAGGGCGCCACCGAGCATTTTCAGGATGCCCGGCACGACCCAGCCGGGGCCGCCGACAATGACCCCGAACCACCAGCGGCGTGCCGTGGCCGGGGTCTTTTCCGGCATGAAGCGCAGGTAATCGACCTGCTCGGCCATCTGGGTGACCAGTGCGATCCCGACGGTCAGCGCTGCACCGAACAGATGCGGGTTGAAGCCGGTATCGCCACCCCGTTCGCCGCCGTACTGCCAGAGCCCGGCCAGCGCCTGCGGTTCCTCGATGAACAGGAAGGCGTAGGGCAGGATCAGCAGGAAGATCCACAGCGGCTGTGTCCATGCCTGTAGTCGGCTGATCGCGGTGACCCCGTGGGTGACCAGCGGGATGACCACCAGCGCGCAGATCAGGTAGCCCCAGGCCGGCGGTATCTTGAAGGCCAGTTCCAGCGCGTAGGCCATGATCGCCGCTTCGAGGGCAAAGAAAATGAAGGTGAACGAGGCGTAGATCAGCGAGGTGATCGTCGAGCCGATGTAGCCGAAACCGGCGCCGCGAGTCAGCAGGTCCATGTCCAGCCCATGCCGGGCGGCCATGACGCTGATCGGCAGGCCGAGCAGGAAGATGATCAGGCCGGTGGCGAGAATGGCCCAGAAGGCATTGAGGAAGCCGGCTTGAACCATCATCGTCGCACCAACGGCCTCGAGCACCAGAAATGAGGCCGCACCGAAGGCCGTGTTGGCGACGCGCATTTCCGACCATTTGCGGAAACTGCGCGGCGTGAAGCGCAGGGCGTAGTCTTCAAGGGTCTCGTTGGCGACCCAGGTGTTGTAGTCGCGGCGAATCTTTACGACTTGTTGTGTGGCTGGCTTGGGGGGCGCGAGGTTCATCGGGAAATTAAAACACGATTCCCCGGATATGCGTTTTGCCGGCGCAACATTGTTGAGCCGGCCGTGATCCCGGCAGGCTGGATTTCAATTGCGCCGTTATCGACAAAGCGCCAGCCGGGGCCAGCCGCTCACATCGGAGCGGTCGGCTGGCTGGAAACCGATTCGCCCAGCGCTAGCAGGGCGGTGGCCTGTTCGGTACACCGGGCCGAAATTTTCTCGTCGACGGCTTTCAACCAGCGTCGTGGAATGCTCCCCGTGCCGTAGCGGGCGCCAGCCAGCATGCCGGCGATGGCGCCGGTGGTGTCGGCGTCGCCGCCGCGATTGACGATGTCGATCAGGCAGTCTTCGAAGGTTTCGGTGGCGAAGAAGGATTGCAGCACGGCCTGCATGGTATCGACGACGAAGCCGCTCGGGTTTTCACGACGTTTCTTGTCGTAGGCAAAGACCGGGTAGTCGCTGACCAGTTTGAAGGCCCGCTCGCGTTCGACTTCGATGGGGTCGCGGCCGGCGAGGAAGTCCTGCACCATGAAAGCCAGCGTTTCACAGGCCGCATCGGACAGTGCGTTGTGATGGGTGACATGGGCCTGGGCGCGGCAGGCACTGACCGTCAGTTCCGCTGCCTTGCCATAGCAGGCCAGGGCGACAGGCAGGACGCGCATGGCGGCACCGTTGCCGGCATCGTGCTCGGAGGCAGCCGCTTCGGGATGGCCGGTCTTGCGGAAGGAAATCAGGTTGCGGCGGACCGTGTTGCCGATGTCGACCGGCTTGGCGCGCATCCAGGCATCGAAGGCTTCGGCCGCCGCCTTGGCGTCGACACCGCCACTGGCCAGAATGGATTCGCCGAGGGCAAGCGACATGGTCGTGTCGTCGGTCACCTGGCCGGCCTTCAGGCGTAGCCAGCCGCCGCCGGTAATATCGGCATGGACGCCGATCTGGTGGCGGATTTCATTGGGCGTCAGGAATTCGACGGTGGCGCCCAGCGCATCGCCAATCGCCAGTCCGCTATAGGCGGCAATGCCCCGGTCGAGCAGCGCCGAGCGCGCCGGATAGGGGGCGGCGCGGCGGCGTACCGGCGCGGTTCTGGCGATCAGTTCTCCGGACCAAAACATTTGGCGTAATCCTTGCAAACCCCGCAGGACGGGGCGGGGCAGACATAAATGCCTTCACGCGAGCAGAACTGACGGTAGAGGAATTTCTTCCACTTCATGTCGCCGCTGTTGGCGCGGGCAAGTTCGGGAAAATTGACCCACATCAGCTGGCTGAGTTCCTCACGACTGGCGAGGCCGAGGTCCTGCCAGAGGTGGTCGCGGCCGATACAGGCGGTGGCGACGACATTGGCCATCAGCAGTTCGCTGGGCGATTTGCGGGCGCGGTGGTCGAGCAGCAGCTTTTGCAGATCGTCCCATTCGGGGATTGATTCGATTTCCCGGGCGGTCGGCGTTGCCGTGCAGCCGGGAAAATAGGCTTCGCGCAGATAGCGATAGGCAGCCGGGCCGAGGCCAAGGTGCGGCGGCAGGCAGCCGCCTCCACTGGCCTGGCCGGCAATCAGGCTGGCCAGCAAGGGACGGTTCGGATCGAACGCCGCCGGCCCGATGGCCGGCGAAGCCAGTAGGTCGGCCAGCAGCAATGGCCGCAGGGGCAGACGATCCGGACCGTTCATGGCTTTTGCCTTATTTGCTCGGATATTCGACCAGGATGTCCTCGTCGCGGACGATCATCTGGCAGGCGAGGCGCCACTGGGTCGGTGGGATGTCGTCGACGTACATCTGGTCGACCTGGGCCTTGGTGATGTGGCCGAGCTCGAGCAGGGCGGCGACTTCGCGGACGTTGAGCGGGCCCCCCATCGGCGCGCGCTTGCCATCGACCGACGAGACCTTGACCAGACAGGTGCCGCAGTTGCCTTCCTGGCAGCCGAAGTCGATCGGGATGTGATGTTCTTTGGCCAGATCGAGGATGGTCTGGGTGTGGCTGCCGGCGACGGCATAGACCGTCTTGTCCTTGTGCATCGGGCTGCTGAATGTAATGAGGGCCATTTCTTGTTTCTCCGGAAAGCGGGTTGTTTGAATTTCTCTGTTGGGGTTGGGTGATTGCTTTTAATCTTGTTCTGTCGCGGTCGCGTTCAGGCTGGCTTGACGACCAGTTCGCCGCCGAGAATCTGCGCCTGGCAGGCCAGCCGGTGGCCGCGCGGGGCCAGGTTGTCCTTGAGTACCTGATCCTCGAGGATGCTCGGCGGAGCGAGGTTTTCGCCGCCGGAAACGATCTTTGTCAGGCAGGTGCAGCACTCGCCTTCACGGCAGCCGTAGGTGATCCCGGCGCCGACTTTTTCGGAGACTTCAATGAGGCGGGTGCCGGCTGGCACGGTGACCGAGACGCCGATATCCTGAAAGGTGACTTTGGCTTTTGGCATTGTTTTCTCCCTTTATTTACGCAAGCGCCGCCATGTCGATCTCGCGGTGTTCGATCCGGCCGGTCAGGTGACGGGCCAGGTTTTCGCCGAGAAGGCGGCATTGCTCTAGCTCGCTGCCATCCGGCACCAGCTTGATGCGCAGGCCGTCGACCGGATCGCGCAGCTTCAGCCCACGCAGGCGGTCCTCAATCAAACGTACGGCCTCGCCGCTCCAGCCGTAGGAGCCAAAAGCGGCGCCAAGCTTGCCCTTGATGTTGACGGTGGTCAGTGACGACAACAGATCCCAGATCGGCTTGACGGCGTCGGCATTGATGGTCGGGCTGCCGAAGGCGAGGCCGTCGGCTTCCTCGACCAGATCGGTAAAGATCTCCGCTTCGCCCCCTTCCAGGTCGTACAGCGAGACGCGGACGCCACCGAGCGATTCCGCACCGGCGGCCAGCGCTTCGGCCATGCGCCGGGTGTTGCCGTAGGCGGAAAGATAGAAGACGACCAGCGTTTTCTCGCTGCGTGCTTCGTTGAACAGGCGCGGTGTGGCCAGTTCGCGGTAACGATGCACGTAATCGCGCGGCTTGTGGCGCAGTACCGGACCGTGGGCCGGGGCGATCAACTGGATGTCTAGCGGTTCGATCAGCGCGATGGCGTCGAGCACATACTCGCGGAAGGGCCGCATGATGTGGGCGTAGTAGTACTCGAACGAGAAGCGGAAATCGCCGACGGTGTCGTTGAACAGCCGGTTGTCGCAGAAGTGGCAGCCGAAAATGTCGCCGGTGAACAGCAGTCCATCCTCGACCAGATAGGTGCATTGCGTATCCGGCCAGTGCAGGTAGGGCGTATGCAGGAAGCGCAGGGTGCGGCCGCCAAGATCGACCTCGTCGTCGGTGGTCACCGGGATGTATTCGGGCGCTTTCTCGCCGGTCGGCTTCAACAGCGCCTTGAGCATCATCTGGGCGCGACTCGACAAATACACCTTGGCCTGCGGGGCGCGCTTGAGCAGTTCGGGCAGGGCGCCGCTGTGGTCCGGCTCGAGATGGTTGAGCACGATGGTGGTGATTTCTTCGTACTCCGCCACCGATTCAAGGCGGCGGAAGAAATCGTCGGCGAAGTTTTCCTTGACCGTGTCGATGATCGCCACGCCGTTGTCGCCGCGTACGACGTAGCTGTTATAGCTCGTGCCGTTGGCGGTTTTCAGGATGATGTCGAAACTCCGCAGATGCGGGTCGAGGGCGCCCACCCAGTGGACGCCCGGGGCAATCTCTACAGCGCTGTCAGTGATGGCCGCAGCTGCCATGGCTGCTTTCCTCTTGCTCGTGATCATGGGCATGGCTGCCGCAATGCCCATGACCTTCAGGGCCATGCACGCAGGCTTCGATATTGCCTTCCGGCAGTGCCACGTTGTTCAGACCGAGCCAGGCGTCGACCGTCGCGACATCGAAGCCGACCACGCGTTCTTCGCCGACTTCCATCAGCGGCCGGCGGATGAGCAACGGGTTGCCAAGCAGCAGATGCAGGGCATCCTCGAAGCCGAGGTTTTCCGGCACGATCTGGCCGGACTTGATGTCCGGCGCGGCGCGGTTGAACCACTCGGTGACCGGCAGCTTGCCGAGGAAGGCGAGTAGCCGGTCGGCCGTCCACGGCTCGGTCTTCAGGCTCTTGGCCTGGACCGTGTGGCCAGCTGCAGCGAGCAGGGTCTTCTGGCGAAGATTGCCCTTGCAGCCGGGTTTCTCATAGAACGTGACGACAGCCATTACGCTGCCTCGCGCCACAAGCCGAATTCCTTCAGCTTCTCGATCGGGATACCGGTCAGCGACCCGGGCGGGTTCAGGAACTCGCCCAGTTCATCGACAATGGCCATCTCGATCGGGCAGATCGCAGCGCACTGCGGCACGCTGTGGTCGCCCAGGCATTCGGTGCATTTGCCGTCGTCGATCAGGAAGTGTGGGGTGTCCTGGTAGATCGCATCGTTCGGGCAGACGTCGACGCAAGCCCAGCAGTTCACACAGGATTGGGTAATTTGCAGGGCCATTTACGCCACCTTCAGGGTTTCTGCGGCGGGAAGCAGCTTCCCGGTCGCCGCGATTTCCTTGTACACCGCCATCACGGCATCCTCGACCGGCTCCATCGCATGTTCGCCGTTCGGCGCGATGCCGGCGGCTTCCAGCTTGCCCCAGGGCTCGTAGCCTATCTTGGAGCAGAGCACGACCTCGCAGCCTTCGAGCACGCGGATGTTGCGGTCGAGCAGGGATTCCGTAGCGCCTTCATCGACCACATCGCCATCGCCGCAGGAATCCATACCGCCGCAGTACAGCTCGGTCTTGCGGTGACTGATGAAGCGGACGCCTTCCGGGGACGCTTCGTAGATCAGGAATTCCTTGGCGTGGCCGAAGTGTTCGGCGACGACGCCGTTCTTGCCGGCCACCGCCATCAGCACGGGACGCGAACCTTCCGGAATGCCCACGGCCTTCGGCTTGACGATGCCGCGCTTGGCGTCCAGCTTCTCGATGATCTCGTCGTGCACCACTTTGCGGCGGACCATGGCGGCCTCGTAATCGACATCCATGACGTCGATCTTGTCGAGCGTGAACTCGTCGCCGCGGTCTTCGCCGAGCAGGCCGACCGCATCGGCCCGGCACTGGCGGCAGTGCCGCATCATCGCCATGTCGCCGGCGCAGGCATCCTGCAGGTCCTGCAGCATTTCCGGCGTCGGTTCCGGCTGCTCCATGATGCCGTAATACGTGCCGTGCTCAGGCTCGGCAATCAGCGGCATCACGTTGTGCAGGAAAGCGCCCTTGGCCTTGACGATCTTCGAGACTTCCTTGAGATGCTCGTCATTGACGCCGGGGATCAGCACCGAATTGACCTTCACCAGGATGCCGCGGTCGGTCAGCATTTGCAGACCCAACTGCTGCTGCTCAATCAGGATACGTGCACCTTCGACACCGGTGATCCGCTTGTTTTCCCAATAGATCCACGGGTAGATCTTGGCCCCGACTTCCGGATCGACACAGTTGATGGTGATCGTCACATGGTCGATGTTGTGCTGGGCGATACGGTCGACGTACTGCGGCAGGTTAAGGCCGTTGGTCGACACGCACAGCTTGATGTCCGGGGCGCGCGCGGACAGCTGTTCGAAGGTCTCGAAGGTGCGGCCCGGGTTGGCGAGAGGGTCTCCGGGTCCGGCGATGCCCAGCACCGTCATCTGTGGGATTTCGGCGGCCACGGCGAGTACCTTCTTGATCGCCTGGTCCGGCGTCAGCAGCTCGGAAACGACGCCCGGGCGGGACTCGTTGGAGCAGTCATACTTGCGGTTGCAGTAATTGCACTGGATGTTGCAGGCCGGGGCGACGGCGACATGCATGCGGGCGAAGTAATGGTGCGCTTCTTCGGAGTAGCAGGGGTGATCCTGCACCTTGGCGCGGATGTGGTCAGGGAGATGGCCCAGGGCGTCCGGCGCCGTGCCGCAACCGCTGGACGAACAGCCGCCGCCTTCTGCGGCCGGCGCGGTGTTGCTGATGACTGGAAGTTCCACGATGAAGGCTCCTCGAATGCTGTGCGGAGCCTATTCAGCAATCGGTGTGCCAGTGGATTTTTGTTAATTAAAACAATGGGGTGCGTTTTTTGCTAAACAAGCTTGTCGGATCGCTTGTCGCAAAACCTACAGGCTTTTCAATGGCCGGATGGCCGCAGTCATGCTTCGCGACGTGATGCTCGGCATCTCGGCAATAAATGCAAAAAGGCGGCTATTGCGCCTAGTTTCGGAGGAGGAAATGTCAGGTTGCCAGTGACTGCTTAAGCGGTTCGACATCGGCTACCGTTTTGGCCAGGCATCTCTCCAGTGCGGTGACCAGTTCACCAACGGCATCCAAATCGGCATTGACCTTGAGCGGCTTTTCCAGATCGCTGGAAGCTTTGGCCAGTTCGGTGGCCCCCAGCGTGGCTGCTATGCCGCGCAGGGTATGGGCACTGCGCATGACCACTTGAGAATCCCGGTTGCGGATGCCATCCTGCAATTGCGGTAGCAGCATTGCCTGATTGCGCATGAAGTTATCGAGCAGTTTCAGGTAAAGGGCCCTGTTGCCCCTGACGTATCCCAGTCCGGTCTCGATATCGAAGCTGTGCTGGGCCTGTGGCAGAACCTCCGCGGCAAGGGCCGGTGACGGCGGTGGCTCGCTTGCGGTATCGGAGAGGGGAAGGGGTTTGGCGACTCGTTTCATCTTCGGGTCATCCGAGACCCACGGTGCCAGTGTGGCGGCGAGGATTTCGGGAACGATCGGCTTGGTGATGAAGTCGTCCATGCCGGCAGCCATGCAGCGCTCGCGTTCTTCCGGCAGGGCATTGGCAGTCATGGCGATGATCGGTAGCGCGTTGTAACGTGGCTGGCGGCGAATTTCGCGGGTTGCCGTGATGCCATCCATGACCGGCATTTGCATATCCATCAGGACCAGATCGTAGCGCTTTTCTTCGAGGGCCTGGAGTGCTTGTCGGCCATCGCTGGCGATATCGATCTCGGCCCCTTCCAGAGAGAGGATGTCGCAGGCGACTGCCTGATTGAATTCATTGTCTTCGACGATGAGCAGGCGTTTTCCAGCCAGCGGCCTGGCCGGTTTGGCCGCGCTGGCGGGTGAGGCATCGAGATCGCTGGTGACGTCAGCGATCACGTCTTCCAACATGGCTTGGTGGATTGGCTTGAACAGGTAGCGATCAATGCCCTTGGCATTCATGGCTTCAATTTCGCTCAATTCACCGGCGGTCACCATGATGACAGGGGTGTTGCGATAAGTGTCAATTTGCCGTATCCGCTCGGTGGTTTCGAAGCCGTCCAGCTCCGGCATGCGCCAGTCCATGAAAATCAGCGCGAAGGCTTGGTCGCGATCGTTGATTGTCAACAGTGCCTGCGTGCCTGAAGCGACCTGGGTCACGGCGAAGCCGAGTTTTTCGAGCATCCGCTTTAGTTGCAGCCGTGTCAGGTTATCGTCGTCGACCACCATGACTTGCCGCTGGATTGCCTGAGGTACTGCGATCTGCGCTGCAGGTGCAGCCGCGAAGGGCAGGGAGAAGCTGAAGCGGGTACCTTTGCCAACATTGCTTTCGACCGAAATGCGGCCACCCATCAACTCCACCAGTTCCTGGCTGATGGTCAGCCCGAGGCCGGTTCCCCCATATTTTCGGGTGATCGAATCATCGGCCTGGGTAAATACCTGGAACAGCCTGGACTGTTGCTCCGGGGTCATGCCGACGCCAGAATCGCTGACCGAGAACATCAGGGTGACGTTTTGTTCGGTATTGCCGCGGCCATATTGCCGCCCGACCTTGACCTCGATCTGGCCCTTTTCCGTAAATTTTGTGGCGTTGCCCAGCAGATTGGAGAGCACCTGTCCCAGGCGCAATGGATCGCCGATCAGGTTGCCTGGCACCTCAGGGGCGATCTGTATCTTGAATTCGATGCCACGTTCGGCGAGCGTCGTGGTGAAGAGCCCGGCGCTGTGCTCGATGACTTCTTCGAGTATGAACGGGATCCGTTCGATTTCCAGCTTGCCAGACTCGATTTTCGAAAAATCGAGGATGTCGTTAATGATGCGGAGCAAAAGGGTCGCCGATTTTTGCACCTTGGTGACGTATTCACGTCCCTTGGCCGGGAGGTCGGTTTTCAGGCAGAGGTACGAAAGGCCGATGATGGCATTCATCGGTGAGCGGATTTCGTGGCTCATGTTGGCCAGGAAAAGACTTTTCGCTTGATTGGCTGAATCGGCCACATCCCGGGCTTCTGCTAGGAGGCGTTCGGTGTTTTTCAGGGCCGAGATGTCCACCCGGTTGCCAACGTAATAGCCACTCGGCGTCCGGAATTCCATGGTCAGCAGCCAGCGCCCGCTGCGCAGCTGGTATTCGTGACCCTGGGCATTACCGCTGTGGTGTGCTTCCAGGCGTTCTGCAATCCAGTGGTCGAGGCTGCTTTTTTGGACCTGGAATATATCCCGTTCGACGGCGGTTTTCAGGATGTTGGCAAAAGTGTTCCCAGGGACCAGGGTGTCGGCCATTTCGGGATAACAGGCCCGGTAGTAGTCGTTGCACAGGACAAGGCGGTCTTCAGGGTCGAACAGTACGAAGCCCTGGGAGATGCTGTCTACGGCCTCGCGCAGCAGCTTTTCGGCATTTTCGGCATGCAGGCGGGCAACATCGAGTTGTCGGGTTCGCTCTTCGACCAGTTCCTGCAGGTGCTCGCGATAGCGATCGAGTTCTTCGCGCTGTTGTTGCAGTTCCGTGATGTCTTCGTAGATCGCCACATAATGCGTGACGCTTCCATCCGCTTGGCGGATTGGGGAAATCAGCGTGGATTCGATGCGAATCCTGCCATCGCGATGTCGGTTGTGGAACGCACCGCGCCAGATTTTCTCGTCTGCCAGGGTGCGGTGCAGAGAGGCGTAAGTCTCGGGCGGGGTTCGGCCGGATGCGGCGAATCCCGGTCGGCGTCCAATCACTTCGTCGCGGGAATAGCCGAGACTGGCGCAATAGGCATCGTTGACATACTCAATGACGTGCTCACGGTTGGTGATCAGTACGCCATTCATCCCTTGTTCGACTGCCAGCGACAACTTACGGATTTTTTCTTCCTTTTCCCGCCGGGATGTGATGTCGCGATCCGTGCCGCGATAGCCGCAAAAAATCCCTTGGTCGTCGATAATCGGCACGCCATTGGTCAGCACGTAGCGCCTGCTGCCATCCTTGTGCAGCATGGCGTGTTCGAGGTCGATAAAAGGCGTGCGGGTCGCGCGCAACTGCTGCAATGTCGCCAGCATCTGATCCCGTTCATTGGGAGGGAATAGCGCGCTCGGCGGGGTTCCGATCAGTTCTTCCGGCGTGTAGCCCAGCGCTTTGGTGATGTTGTCGGACAGGTAAGTGAATTGGCTGCCCGTAGGATCGGTTTCCCAGATCCAGTCAGGCGAAGCGCGGGCAATATCGACGAAGCGTCGGTTGCTGTCGCGCAGTTCTTGCTGCATGTGCAACTGTTCGTTTTTCTGGGTGTTTTCGAACGTGCTCTGCATCAGGCGAGCCCGTTGGTAGCGCAGATAGTTGCTGATCAGGAGGATCATGATCAGCAACAGATCGGCCACCACGATCGATCCGATATTCCAGAATGATTTGGCGTAGGCTTCGGAGAGATCTTCCTTGACATCGATCTGCCATGGCACGCCCGGCAGCATGTGGCTTGTGCGAACTACCCACTGCCCGCGGTAATCGCGGACGATACTGGTCGGAATTGATTCATCCCGACCTTCCATTTTCGGGTAGGGGCGAATCCGGAAGGGGGCGTTGGCATCATGGCGCAGAGGGTTGAGCACGACCGGCCCGTCCGGCGTTTGGCGAATCAGCATCAGTTCGCCGGTGCGGCTATGCGTTGGCCAGGCGAGCAGAAAAGGAAACAGAAAATCTTGGGTGTCGGCTCTGAGAACCAGGAACAACGGCTTGTCACCTGCCTCGGCTGGTATGGCCATCACGAAATCGAGAAAGATGCGATCCGGGGCTGTGTCAGAGCGATAAAGGTTTGTGCTTTGTGGCTCGCCGGATTTTCGCGCTGCTTCGATAGCAGTGAGCAGCGGGCCATTCAAAGGTTCGCTGTCGGGAGATATTGGCTCGCCGACGGCAGATTCGATGTGGCCGTTGCCATCGACAATGCGGACGCTCTGGTAATGATAGGCATGGAGAATTTCTTCCAGGCTGTGAGTCAGGCGTAGTCTGGCTTCCTGATAACCCGGTTGCCCCGGCTTCGGGTAATGGGTAAGCACGTATGCCGTGCTGAACAGCTTGGCGTCACCAAGGCGTTCTTCCAGCCACCGGGCAATCTGGTCGCCTTTGAGCTTGGTGATTATGTCGGACTGCTCAACCGATTTTTGGCGGGCCTGATCGAGTTGAAGATTGACACCAAGAATGCCAACCGCCAGAAAGAACAGGCAGATCAGCACGGAACTGATAATCGGAGGCCTGGCGTTTGAACGAATTGACATGGTCTCAGTGCTCCACGGCGGGGAGTTGTGCCCGGTCAGGCACATCTGGCGATGTACCTGATTGTGGATTCCCGGCTCAGAACAGTTCGATGGCGTTTTCGGTCGCTGGCGGGGGCGCCAGGGTCGATGTTGCAGCCGCTGGCTTTACTGAGGCCAGTTGCGTTTCCTGCTTCAGGACCACTTCGAACTCCTGGCTCAAGGCACGCATTGCGCCGTCGGCCTCAATCTCCTGGGCATAGAGATTTTGTGACTCATCGACGGCATCGCGCACGCGGTCTTGCAGTCGGCGCTCCTGGTCTTCGGTCAGGCCGAGGTTAATGAATGATGCCTCGATGTCGGCGACCAGGGCATTGAGAATTTGCGAACTGGCTGCGCGCTGGATGCGATAGCGGTCTTCGATATCGTGCAGGCTTGCCATGTTCTTCCGGAGCAGGTCGAGCAACAGATCGCCCCGTTTGAGCGCCGATTTGACGCGCTCCAGCGACGAGAGATGAACATCAACGGCCTCGGCGATACTGGCCAGGTTGTCCTTGATCCGGCCGTATAGCTCCGGCGTGTCGCGGGGCATCGATTTGACGATGATCGTCACATGCGGGTAGTTGAAGGCCGAACGGCTGCCGAGGTCGACAATCCGGGCGCAGCTCTGCATGTTGTTGAGCACCGATTCCTCAAGCGGAGAACAGATTCCGTTGCGTGAGCAGGAAAAGCTTTCTGTACCGTCACGCAGTTGCAGCGAGGTATCGAGCCCGAAGGTTTCCATGCTGCGCAGTAGGCAGCTGGCGACCGACTGGAAGTCCAGGCAACCCATCATCTCACGCAGGAAGCGCATGATGATGCCGCTGTCGCCGACACTGCTCATGGCGGTCATGGCCGTGTTGGTGGCCCATTGCACCTGCCTGGCCAGTTCGCGCTTCGTCTCGACGTTACGCAGCAAAACGTCAATCTTGCGGCTCAGTTCATCCGGATCGAAGGGTTTGGTGACGTAGTCATCGCCACCGACTTCGTAGCCAGCCAATCGATCGGCCGGTTCGACGCGGGCGGAAAGAAAGATGATTGGAATATCCAGGGTTATGGACTGCTGGCGGAGCAGGCGACATGCCGTATAGCCGTCCATTCCAGGCATTTCGACGTCCATCAGAATAATGTTTGGCGGGTTGGAGATAGCTGCGGAGACGCCGCTTTCACCATCAAGACAATGCTCAATCGCGTACTTGTCGCCGACCAGACCTTCGAGATAAATGGCGGTGAAATCGCTGTCGTCGATGATCAAAATTTTGTGCTTCATTTGCTGCTCCGTGATAGTCGAATGTCGCGTGCTGTTCAGGCTTTGAGCGTGCTGCTATCGGATCGATGGATCACCCATTTTTGGGGGGGCGCCTTCCGGACAGTTTCTCGGAGAGCCATCTATTTTTTCGGGGAAACAGGCCGATTGGGTAATTGTGTTAAATATATCATCAATGCCAAATATGGTCAAATTGATTTTCGGCGGCGAATGACTTAAAACGGTGCTTGATCCGGGGGGCTCAGCCAACTGCGGGATGTTTTGTCGGATTCCCGACAGGAAGGGAACCTCTCCGCAATGTTTTGGGTGATTGTTAATTTGTATTGTTTCTTTAAATCAATCTGTTGGAATGTTTTTTCTGGCTGGCACCATCTCTGCAAGGGGAGGCTTACCCCAACCTGCCAACAGAGGAGAACATGATGGAAAAAGCCACGCCTCCGATTACCCGCGAGGCCGCGCTGCGCATTGCGCTGGCAGCG
The DNA here is from genome assembly GCA_018262245.1 of Pseudomonadota bacterium. Lineage (GTDB taxonomy): Bacteria > Pseudomonadota > Gammaproteobacteria > Burkholderiales > Rhodocyclaceae > Azonexus. The sequence goes on from JAGTRV010000017.1 coordinate 18,912, forward strand.
CGGGCCATGCCCAACGCCTCGTTGCCGGCGCTGATCGACCTGATCCAGCGCCGCCTTGGTGACGAACTCGACGAGGAAAAGCTGCGCCAGGTGACGGTGACCATGCTGAAAACCGGCTTCGCCAGCGCCGATGGCGAGGAGGATGGCGAGGATATTGGTATCGGACTGGAGGCCATGAAGCTGGCCGTACGCATCCTGTGGGGCGAGACGCAGGGCGATGAGTCGCTGCCCCGGGTCGAGGCCTATCAGGCCGGCGACATGCCCGGGTCGGTGCGCGTCGCCATCGCATCGGACAAGGGTGATCTGCTGTCCGGGCATTTCGGCTCCTGCCTGCGTTTCCTGGTTTATCAGGTATCGCCGGACGAAATTCGGCTGATCGATATCCGCGACACGATGGATGCCGAGTTCGCCGACGACAAGAACCTGTGGCGCGCCCGGCTGATCGGCGATTGCCATGTCTGCTATGTCGTGTCGATCGGCGGGCCGGCGGCAGCCAAGGTGATCCGGGCCGACATCTACCCGATCAAGGTGCCGGATGGCGGCCCGGCGGTGGAGATCCTGCAGCCCTTCCAGACTGCCATGCTCGAATCGCCGCCGCCGTGGCTGCTCAAGATATTGGGCGTGGCGGCCGAGAAGCGCCTGAAGAACTACAGCGCGCAGGAAGCCGTGACGGCCGACGAATGAGTACCCTGCTTTTTACCATTTCTGCCATGGCGGGAATCCAGTCGATGCCTGGCCTTGGGGGCCGGCCTTTGCTCCCCAAGGGCGGCTCGCCTCAGCCGGCCAGCCGCTCCATCTGGCGCGGCGCCAGGCCGACCAGTGTCAGTTGTGTGCCTTCGTCGCCATTCCACCACACCGCTACCCAGCCCGTGCCGTCGGCGTCGATGCGTTCGATGGCGCAGTTGGCGCCGATCATGTCCATGAACATCTCGAGCTGGTCTTCTTCCAGTTCCGGGTCGGGCGAAATGTCGAGGACGCGGACTATGTCGCCGAGGGCGACGCTGTGGCCGTTGATGTCTTTGGTGGTGAATTGCATGGCGGACTCCTGGGCTGCGTTGTCTTGTGGTCGTGTCGCAAAACCGACGGCGGCCACCCGTTTGACCGGTGGTTTGCAATGGCCGTGCCACCCTATTTGTAATTAGCAGAGGAGCGAAGATGAGCAAGATCGGAATGTTCTTCGGCACCGAGACCGGAACGACCCGGCTGGTGGCCAAGAAGATGCAGAAAAAGCTGGGTGACGAGATTTGCGACAAGCCGATCAACGTCAACCGCATTACCCCGGCCGACATGATGAAATACGACGCCTTGATTCTCGGTACGCCGAGCTATGGCATCGGCGAGATTCCCGGCCATGGTGCTTCCGGCTGCTTCGAACCGAACTGGGCCGAGTTCTTCGACCCCGATTTCACCGGCAAGCGCATCGCCTTCTTCGGCCTTGGCGCCCAGGAGCGTTACGCCGACCGGTTCTGCAGTTCGCTGTTCGCCCTGGTTGAAAAATTCAAGGCATGGGGCGCCGAGATCGTCGGTGACTGGCCCATCGACGGCTACACCTACGAGCAGTCGGCTGCCGAGGTTGATGGTCGCTTTATCGGGCTGATCATCGACCAGCGCACGCAGGGCATGTGCACCGACGAGCGCATCGACGCCTGGCTGGCCCAGGTCGTGCCGCTGCTCTCCGAGAAGCTGACGGAAACGGTCTGAGTGGAGGCGATGATGAGTAAGTCAGACAGTTTCGAATGCATCCCCGGCAGCATGGCCGCCGAACTGATCCGTAGCGAATCCGACGTGGCACTGTTCGACGTCCGCGACAGCATGGCCTACCGGGCCGGCCACGTGGAAGGTGCCGCCCACCTCAGCGAAGACCGCCTGCTGGCCTGGATGAAGCGCCTTCCGAAGGAAACGCCGGTGGTGATCTACTGCTACCACGGCAACGCCAGCAAGACCTACGCGCAGATGTTCGTCGATTTCCGCTACACACGGGTGTTCAGCGTCGATGGCGGCTATCCGGCGCTCGACATGGCGCTGTCGGCCGCGGCATGAGCACGGCCCACGTGTCGGACTGGGTAGCCAGCCAGCCGCTGACTGCCAGCGATGTCGATTGTGCGACGGCCGTCATGCTCAAGATCCTCGATGGCAAGTGCAAGATGGGCGCACTCGAGAAGACAGTCATGGTGGCGCTCTATGAAGCGCTACAGGGCAGACCGGGCGAGCGCTTCGGTCAGGCCGAACATGCGCTGATCGCCACCGCCCGCCAGGGGGCCGACGATGTATTGCGTAATACCATCTACGAACGCCGCGTCCTCGCCGAAACCGCTATCTCTCGCCCGGTGATGAAGGCATTCAAGGCAATGATTCGGGCTAATGGATTGTTTGCCGGGCAGGCTGAAGAGGCGGGTGAGGGAGAATGACGCATCGATAGTTGAATAGTGAATGGCGCCAATGAAATGCATGCGGCGTGCTGGAAGCAGGGCTGAAGCGGTTCCCCGTTAGCGCAATTGAAAACGGGAGCTTCAGCTCCCGTCTTACTCTCGCGCACAAATAAATTCAGGCCACTTGTCAGTGCCTGCGGCGCACTATCCCTAGTCCGGCGAGACTCAGGAAAATCAGCGCGATCGAGGAAGGCTCCGGTACATTCGTTGGGGGATCTGGCTCTATCGCGAGCGTCGTGCGGATACCAAACGTAAATGCATGCCAAAACTCACTGTTTGGCATCGTCCATGAAAACGTCGAGTACGTCCCGTCAAATTGCAGTGCTCCGGCGCCTTCCCGGCCTTCGATGATATTGGGGGCTAACTGGGTTAACGAGCCGGAACCCCAGCAACAGGTCGGACCTTGGCTCAGGATGGTGAACGGGGCATCGAACACATACGTCGCGGGAATTCCTGATGATCCGAGCGTTGTAACGTCCATCAGCGGATCCTTGATCGGCGCCGACAGCGTCACCCGATAAGTCATATTGTTTTCGCCAACCAGCTGGAGTGCCTCGAAGGTCGACGCGTTGGAAACCTGAGCGCTTGTATAGGCCGTTGTCGGATTCCAGATTGACGCGTCTGCCACCCCGAGGAACGATCCATGCGTGCCGTCCGTCCTGATGGCATCAAAAGTAACCCCCACTGTCGAGGCATCCGGTAGCGTGATCACACCCTGTGCTGTCCCCCCTCCCGGATTCGCACTTGTCCAGTCGGTGTAGTAATAGGTCAAGGCCATGGCGTTGGCTGAAAATATGGATCCAGCTAATGCTGATAGCGCGACAAGCACTTTCTTGATCGTCATGTTCATGGCCACCCCCTCGATACGCTGCAGTTAGTAATGTTTGTTCAGTGGCGCATGTTCCATGCCAATTAATATAACCGTTTGCAATCAAATGGTTATTTTTTGAGTAAAAAATAGACATCAGCGATGTGTCAATTTTTTCGACAGTACAATCAGGGGGGCGTAATGGATGTCGCCATCCGGAGCCGATCGTTCGAGGCGATCTGCACGTAAAAAAGTGAAGTCACCTCACCCCCGTGTTCCTGACCGTCTGGTCTTCCTGGCCGCGGATTTTCGCCCTTAATCCCGCCGGAAACTGGAAAGAGCTGCCCAAGCGCTTAAAACCGCGTGCTGCCATCGGCTGCGGTGCGCCAATCGGGCCAGGTAGCGTTTTCGTTCAGCGTCTGCTTGGCGGTCAGGGCGCGGGCGATGTCTTCCGGGGCGAAGCCGGCGCGCAAGGCGCCATCCAGGGCAAGAAGTGCCACGTCGAGCCATTCGTCCAGATCGAGTGGCGTGGTTTCAAGCTCCTTGAATTCCTTCTGGAGATGGTCGAGCAGTTCTTTTGTGTGATGGCCGGGGCCAAAGGTCTTGTCGGAAAAAGCCTTGTGGTGGTGCAGATAGGCGATCAAATCGAAGGCAGGAGGCGTTTGGGTCATGGTTCGTCGAGATCCGCGTGGGGAAAAGGCATCGTCCTTCAGTCACGTTTGGCATCGGCGCATACCGGTCCATGCGATGCCGTTCGTGTCTTCCAGTATAGCGCCCTCAATTGGCAGACCAAGCATTAGGCGGAGGTGTGCAGACCAGGTTCCGGGCAGGCGTGCCGGGAGCGCTCGGCGACGGGATCGATGGCCGGAAGTCGCAGGTTGATGGTCAGCAGCACGCTGAGCAAGCCGGCCGCACCGAGCGTGTGGGCCACGGCCATGGGCAGCGGGAGCGAGAGCAGCACATTGCCGATACCCAGGGCGATTTGCAGGCCGAGCAAGGCGAGCAGCGCGCCGGCCCAGCGTCGTTGGTCCCGGTTGCTGCCGGTGCCGAGGGCGATGGCCAGGGTAAGGATGATTCCGGCGACAAGGACGGCACCCAGGCGATGAACCCAGTGGATGGCGGTCAGCGCCTCGGTGCTCAGGAGTTTGCCGTGGGCGTTGTAACCCAGGTCGCGGACGACGGTGAAGGCATGGCCGAAGTCCATGGCCGGTTGCCATAGCCCCTGGCAGCGCGGCAGGTCGGGGCAGGCGAGGCCGGCGTAGTTGCTGCTGACCCAGCCGCCCAATGCAATCTGGCCGATCACGGCAAGCAGGGCGAGGCGGGCTGCCAGGCGCAGCGTCGGGCCAGCTGCACACGGCAGGGACGCCTGTCGCTCACGCCAATTGAGGACGACCAGCAGGGCCAGCGTGCTCATGCCGCCGAGCAGGTGCAGGGTGACGATCACCGGCTTGAGCAGCAGCGTGACGGTCCACATGCCGAGGGCGGCCTGTAGGCCGACGAGGCCGAGCAGTACGCTGGGCAGGAGGGGCGACTGCCGGCAGCGCAGGGCGGGGCGCCAGGCGAGCCAGCAGATGGCCAGGATGAGCAGGCCCAGCGTGCCGGCGCAATAGCGATGGACCATTTCCTTCCAGGCCTTGCCCGTATCCAGCGGTTGATGCGGGAAATTGGTCTGGGCGGCCAGATGTTCATGCCCGCTTTCCGGAACGCCCAGCCAGTGGCCGTAACAACCCGGCCAGTCGGGGCAGCCGAGGCCGGCATCGGACAACCGGACGTAGGCGCCCAACCCGATGACGATCAGGGCGAGCAGGGCGGCAGCGATCAGCAGGGCGCGATAGAGGCGCATGACGGCCTAGAGGACGATCAGACGGTCGGCGAACAGTGCCGCGAAGAGCAGGGTCAGGTAGAGGATGGAATAGCGGAAGGTACGTCGGGCCAATGCGTCGCTGTAGCGGCGGCAGAGGGCGATGGCGTAGCCGAGGAAGACGAGGTCGAGCAGGCCGATGGCGATCAGGTAGAAACTACCGCTCATGCCGAGCGAAACCGGGATCAGGCTGGCGGCGGCCAGCATCAGCGTGTACCAGAGTATGTGCTGGCAGGTGAAAGCGATGCCGTGCGTGACCGGCAGCATGGGCAGGCCGGAACGGGCGTAGTCGTCACGCCGGTAGCAGGCCAGCGCCCAGAAATGCGGCGGCGTCCACAGGAAGATGATCAGGAAGAGAACCAGCGGTTCGGCCGAGACCTGGCCGGTCATTGCCGTCCATCCGAGCAGCGGCGGCATGGCCCCGGAAGCACCGCCGATGACGATGTTCATCGGCGTTGCCGGTTTCAGGATCAGCGTGTAGATGACGGTGTAGCCGACGAAGGTGGCCAGGGTCAGCCACATCGTCAGGTCGTTGATGAAGCCGTGCAGCAGCCAGAGCCCAGCGGCGCCGAGGGCGGTGGCCAGCGTCACCGTTTCGAGCGGCGAGATGTCGCCGCGGGCGGTTGCCCGCCAGCTGGTGCGCGCCATCTTGGCATCGACGGTGCGCTCGACCAGACAGTTGAGGGCAGCGGCCGCGAAGGAGACCAGCGCAATGCCGAGCGATGCAACGGCGAAGCGCAGCAGCGGCGGAAAATCTGGCGTCGCCAGGCACATGCCGATCATGGCCGTGAACACGATCAGGCTGTTGACCCGCGGCTTGCACAGGTGGCTGAAGGCGGCGAGGCGTTGGCCGAGGGGGAGCGACGGGGTGGCGATGGTTTGCATGGCTGGGTTCCTTTGCGATGTGGCCTAACCGGTCCAGGCGAATTTGAGCAGGCGTTCGAGGTCGGCGCGCATGTCCTTGGCCGTGACCTCGGTGGGGTAATCCATGACGCGCCGGCCGAGTGGGTCGACGATGTGCAGGCTGGAACGCTCTGCCTTGCCTAGCCAGTTGTCCGGGGCGGCGAGGATCAGCAGATCAGGCTGGCTGCGGCCGACCTCGGCCAGCCCGGGGGCATCGGTGCGGGGCGTGAGCACCACCCGGCGCAGGCGGCCCATGTCCTTGTTCAGCGAGACCTGCAGGCGGCGCATTTCGTCGATGCGGGCAGCACAGTCGGCCCGGCAGGGGCCGTCGAGGCGCAGGATGAACAGCCATTTGCCCTGCAGCGTGGCCGTCGGCAGGGGCTGGCCGTCGGCGCTCCGCAGTCCGCTGGCCGGCAGTTCCAGCGGCGGGTCGAGCAGATGGCCGTGGGCGATCGTCCGGGCGGGTTTCCAGCCGCCGACATAGAGGCCGGCGGCAATGGCGAAGGGCAGGGCGAGCAGCCCGGCGACCAGGGCCAGCATGAGCAGGCCGTTGCGGCGGGGCGGTGGCAGGGTGGCGGTGGTCATGGCTTGCGGACCAGGAAATAGGCCCAGATGCCGAGGCTGGCGATGGCAAAGCCAAACCATTGCAGGGCATAACTGCGATGGCGGTCGGCCCGTTCGTCGGGGCGCGGCCAGTCGCGGACGAAACCGCCCGGTGCCTCGGGGTCGAGCTGGATGATGACGGGTTGCAACGGGTAGGAAACGGCCGAACGGAAACGGGTCAGGTCAAGGTTCTGCCAGACCGCTTCCCAGCCGCTGGTCGGTTGCGCTGCCAGGTTGAAGAAGCGCTGCGGGGGCAGCACGGCAATGCCGGTCAGTTCAACAATGCCTGATGGTACCGCGGCCACCGGCTGGACGTGGTGATCGGCCGGGGCGGCCAGCCAGCCGCGATTGACCAGCACATGCATGTCCGAGCCTTCGAGTTGCAGCGGCGTGATGACGTGGTAGCCGGCCCGTTCCTGATACAGCCGGTTGTCGATCAGGACTTGCTTCGCTGCATCGTAGCGGCCACGCACGATGACGCGGCGATGGCGCAGCGATTCCACATCGGCCGGGGTGGTTGGCAGGGCGACCGGTGCATCGTGGCTGCGGGTGTCGAGCTCCATCTGCAGTGCGGTCTTGGCTTCGGCCTTGCGCCACTGCCACAGGCCGAGCGAGACGAAGGCCGGCAACAGCAGTGCCAGCAGCAGGCCGCCGAGGATCGCCACCTGTCGCCGGCTGGCTCTTGCCGATGGGCTTGACCGGCGCGCATACTGGGGCATCGCAAGCCCGTCGGGGGTGTCGGCCATGCTCAAGGTGCTGGTGTTTTTGCTGTTGGTGGCCATTGTCGGCAGCCTGTTCTCGGGGCTCGTTTTTCTCTACCGCGACCGGGGTGCCGGCGAACGCACGGTACGCGTGCTGACCTGGCGCATCGGCTTGTCGATCGCCCTGTTCATTTTGCTGCTGATCGGATTCCGCTTCGGCTTCATTCCCGGCTACAGCCAATAGACGAAGACGAAGAGGATCAGCCACACCACATCAACGAAGTGCCAGTACCAGGCCACTGCCTCGAAGGCGAAGTGGCGCTCAGCGCTGAAATGGCCGCTCAGGCTGCGCAGCAGGATGACCGCCAGCATGATGGTGCCGAGCGTGACGTGGAAGCCGTGGAAACCGGTCAGCATGAAGAAGGTTGCCCCGTAGGCGCCGGCGCCCATGGTCAGGCCGAGTTCGCTGTAGGCATGGTGATATTCCCAGGCCTGGAAGCCGAGGAAGGTGCTGCCGAGCAGGACCGTGGCCGCCAGGCCGAGTGCCAGTTGCGTGCGTTTGCCGCGCAGCAGTCCCCAGTGTGCCCAGGTCACCGTGGCGCCGGAACTGAGCAGCAGGGCGGTATTCAGGGCCGGGATGCCCCAGGCGCCCATCGGCGTGAAGGCGACGCCTTTCGGGCCGCTGGTCGGCCAGGTGCCGGCGAATTCCGGCCACAGGCTGAAACCGTGCATGGCCATCATGTCGCCGAGGCGCGGCACGGAAATCATGCGGACGTAGAACAGGGCGCCGAAGAAGGCCGCGAAGAACATGACCTCGGTGGCGATGAACCAGATCATGCCGAAGCGGAAGGAGCGGTCCTCCCAGTCGCGATAGGCGCCGCTTTGCGATTCGGCGATGACCTTGCCGAACCAGCCGAACAGCACGGCGAGGATGACGCCGGTGCCACCGAACATGACCCACTTGCCCGGAGCCATGTGGTTGAGCAACTGGACGAAGCCGAGGGCGAGCAGGAACATGCCGGCCGACAGGATGACCGGGTAGTAGCTGGGCTGGGGAACGAAATAATGTTCGCCGGATGCGGCATGGGCTGGACTGGTTTTCATCGGGCCTCCCCGGAGCGGGTCAGAGTCTGGCGTTGTCCGTCGATGCTGAAAAAGGCGTAGGACAGGGTGATGTGGCTGATATCGCGGCTGACCTCGGGCTTGACGATAAAGGCGAGCGGCATTTCGCGCGCTTCGCCGGGGCCCAACGTCTGTTGCGAAAAACAGAAGCATTCGATCTTCTCGAAATGCTGCGCCGCCTGGCCGGGCGTTACGCTCGGCACGGCCTGGCCGGTGATCGTCCGGTTCGAGGTGTTGCGTACCAGGTAGCTGACCTGCTGCAGTTCGCCCGGGTGAATGTCGAGGCTGACGGTCAGCGGTCGCATGTCCCACGGCAGGCCGGGCATCACGGTGCCGGTGAATTCGACGCGGACGGTGCGCGTGGTATCGACCTTGCTGGCCGGTGCGGTCGCTGTCTGCAGGCCGCCGACGCCGAACCCGTCGCGGATGGTGGCCGGGCCAGCGGTCTTGCCGTTGAAGCCGGTTGCCTCGCACAGCACGTTGTAGATCGGCACCAGCGCGAAGGCGAAGGCGAAAGCACCGGCCACCATCAGCAGCAAGCGGCCGATCAGGCGGCTGTGACTGCGCGGGGTGGGCTGAACCTGTTCCATGATCTCAGCGCTTGATGAACAGCCCGACGAGGTAGATGGCGAGCACGATGGCGCCGAGCAGCCAGGCCAGCCGCCGGGAGGCGCTGCGGCGACGTTCGAGATCGGCTTCGGAAAATCCGGCTTGCATGTTGGCATCTCTCATTTGATCTGGGGCTGGGTTTCCCAGCTATGGTGAGGCGGCGGCGAAGACAGTTCCCATTCCAGCCCGTCGGCCCCCTCCCAGACACGGTTCTCGACCTTCGGGCCGCCCCGGGTGCAGGACCAGATGTTCCAGGCGAAGAGCAGCTGGCTGAGGCCGAGGATGAAGGCCCCGATGGTCGAGATCGCATTGAATTCGGCGAACTGCAGGGCGTAGTCCGGGATGCGTCGCGGCATGCCGGCCAGACCGAGGAAGAATTGCGGAATGAAGGTCAGGTTGAAGGAAACAACGGTCAGCCAGAAATGCAGCTTGCCCAGCGTTTCGTTGTACATGTGGCCGGTCCATTTCGGCAGCCAGTAATAGACGCCGGTCATCACGCCCATGATGCCGCCGGCGAACAGCGCGTAGTGGAAGTGGGCGACGACGAAGTAGCTGTGGTGGTACTGGGCGTCGGCCGCGACGTCGGCGAGGATCAGCCCGGTCAGGCCGGCAATGCCGAACAGGACGATGAAGCCGACGGCGAACAGCATCGGCGTCTCGAACGTCATCGCCCCTTTCCACATGGTGGCGATCCAGCAGAAGAAGAGCACGGCCAGCGGCAGCGAGATGGCCATGGTGCTGAACATGAAGTAGATCAGGGCCGGCACCGGCATGCCGGCGGTGAAGAAATGGTGGGCCCAGACCACCACCGACAGGATGCCGATGGCGATGAAGCTGTAGACCTGCGCCGTGTAGCCGTAGGTCGGCTTGCGCGAGAAGGTGGACAGCACGTGCGGCATCAGCCCCCACACCGGCAGCAGCAGGATGTACACCTCGGGATGGCCGAAGAACCAGAACAGGTGCTGGAAGAGGATGGGGTCGCCGCCGCCGGCCGCATCGAAGAAATGGGTGCCGAAATGACGGTCGGTCAGCAGCATGGTCACCGCGCCGGCCAGCACCGGCAGCGTGGCGATGAGCAGGAAGGCGGTGATCAGCCAGCCCCAGGCGAACAGCGGCAGCTTCATCATGGTCATGCCGGGGGCGCGC
>JAGTRV010000226.1 GCA_018262245.1 Pseudomonadota bacterium
CCACGACCGGCATCTCTGGTTTTCGTACCCGTCTGAACTCCGGCGGGGCTCAAGTCGCTGGAGAAGCAATAGAACTCAGCAGCAGCACAGTCGCCCTTGGCATCGGTACCGATATAGGCAAGACCGACAACCCAGCCGCTCAGATCCTTGGTCACGCCGATCTTCCAGTCGGTGTAGGAACCGTTGCTGATCTTGGCAAAGTCGAGATGGCCAACATGGCCGTTGATGCCCCAGCCCTCGCCCAGATCGTAGTTGGCGCTGAGGTCGATGTAGCTGGAACCCTTGGTGTCACCACCGGTGCTGGTCTTGGCACCGAAGTAATCGGTCACCGCGTAGGAGTACTTCAGGGTGACGAACTTCCAACTGGCGCCGACGTAGAACTCGCCGTTCTTGACAGTCTTGTTCAGGTAGGTGGAGCCCGGGTAGTAGTAATACAGACCGCCGACGTCAATGCCGAAATCGCCGATGGCTTGCTTGTAACCACCGTAGAAGTCCATTTCGAGATTGCCTTCCGGGTAGCCGGCACCGGAATTGACGTTGGAGTTCCAGTTGCCGACATAGACACCGCTGGAGTGGGCGTAGTCAAAACCACCTTGCAGGGCCGGCTTGCCGAAAGTCTGATCGATACCACGGAAACGGTAGCTGGAGAACAGGCCAAGGTTGCCGGTCAGGGCGGGAACTTCAGCAGCGGATGCAGCGGCTTCTTCTGCAAAAGCCGGAGCGGAAAAGGCGGCAACCAGGGCGGCGGCACCAACAGCCAGGATGGACACGGAGATTTTTTTCATAAGAGTCTTTCTATGGTTTATTTGCTAACGGAATCAAGCGCGATGTTGAGTTGCAGCACATTGACCCGGGGTTCGCCGAACACACCCCATTGGCGACCTTCGGTGTGCTGACTGACCAGTGCCTTGACGTCGGCCGGCAGCAGATGGCGCTGGCCGGCGACGCGAGTCACCTGATAGGCCGCTGCTTCCGGGCTGATGTGCGGATCGAGACCGCTCGCCGAGGCATTGACCAGATCGGCTGGGATCGGCAGTTTGTTGTCGGGGTCGGCCGCCTTCAAAGCCTCAATCCTCCCTTTGACGGTATCAACCAGGGCCGGATTGAGCGGCCCTTGGTTGGAGCCGCTGGAAGACGATGCGTTGTATGGCATCGGGCTGGTGGCTGAGGGTCGGCCCCAGAAATACTTTGGGTTGCTGAAATTCTGCCCGATCAGACTGGAGCCAACAGCCTTGCCATCCTTGACGATCAAGCTACCGTCAGCCGCTTCCGGAAAGGCAACCTTGGCGACGCCGGTGACGGCCAGCGGATAAACTACGCCGGTGACGGCGGTGAGCAGGACGAACAGACTGACAGCGGGACGTAACAGGGTTTTCATGAGTTTTCTCCTCAGGCCAGGCCGACAGCGGCAATGGCCAGGTCGATCAGCTTGATGCCGATAAAGGGAACGATGACGCCGCCCAGGCCGTAGATCGCCAGGTTCTGGCGCAATAGCGTCGCCGCGCCGAGCGGGCGGTACTTGACGCCCTTGAGGGCCAGCGGGATCAGGAAGACGATGATCAGCGCATTGAAGATCACCGCCGACAGGATGGCCGAGGCCGGGCTGGCCAGGCCCATGATGTTGAGGGCACCGAGCTGCGGGTAGGTGGTCACGAAGGCCGCCGGGATGATCGCAAAATACTTGGCGATGTCGTTGGCGATCGAAAACGTCGTCAGCGAACCGCGCGTCATCAGCATCTGCTTGCCGGTCTCGACGACCTCGATCAGCTTGGTCGGGTTGGAATCCAGGTCGACCATGTTGCCGGCTTCCTTGGCGGCCTGCGTGCCGGTGTTCATGGCCACCGCGACGTCAGCCTGGGCCAGTGCCGGGGCGTCGTTGGTACCGTCGCCGGTCATTGCCACCAGCCGGCCCTCGGACTGGTACTCGCGAATCAGCGCCAGCTTGGCTTCCGGCGTCGCCTCCGGCAGGAAGTCGTCGACCCCGGCCTCGGCGGCGATGGCAGCGGCCGTCACGCGGTTGTCGCCAGTCACCATGACGGTCTTGATGCCCATCTTGCGCAGTTCGGCGAAACGCTCCTTGATGCCGCCCTTGACGATGTCCTTGAGCTCGATGACGCCCATGACGCGGGTACCATCGGCAACGACCAGCGGCGTGCTGCCGCGGCGGGCGACTTCATCCACCTTGCCCGACACCGATGCCGGGAATTTGCCGCCCAGCGCTTCAACGTGTTTCCTGATGGCATCGGCGGCACCCTTGCGCACCTGGCGACCGGCCATATCCACCCCGCTCATGCGGGTATGGGCAGAGAAGTGCACAAAGTGGGCATCCAGGGCATGGATGTCGCGCTCGCGCAACTGGAAGCGCTGCTTGGCCAGCACCACGATGCTGCGGCCTTCCGGCGTTTCATCGGCCAGTGAGGCCAGTTGGGCGGCATCGGCCAGTTCGGCTTCGCTGACGCCATCGGCCGGCAGGAAAACCGACGCCTGGCGATTGCCCAGGGTAATCGTGCCGGTCTTGTCCATCAGCAGCACATCGACGTCGCCCGCCGCTTCGACGGCGCGACCGGAGGTGGCAATGACGTTGGCCTGCATCATGCGGCTCATGCCGGCGACGCCGATGGCCGACAGCAGCCCGGCGATGGTCGTCGGGATCAGGCAGACGAGCAGTGCGATTAGCACGGTGATGCTGATCGGCGTGCCAGCGCCGGCCACTTCAACGCTGAACATCGAGAACGGCAGCAGGGTGACGATGACGCCAAGGAAAACGATGGTCAATGCGACCAGCAGGATGGTCAGGGCGATTTCGTTGGGCGTCTTCTGGCGCTTGGCATTCTCGACCATGGCAATCATGCGGTCGACGAAGGTTTCACCCGGATTGACGCTAACCCGGACGACGATCCAGTCGGACAGCACGCGGGTGCCGCCGGTGACGGCCGAGAAGTCGCCGCCGGATTCGCGGATGACCGGGGCCGATTCGCCGGTAATGGCCGATTCGTCCACCGAAGCAACGCCTTCGATGACTTCGCCATCGGCCGGGATGGTTTCCTGAGCCTGGATAACGATCACATCGCCCTTGCGCAGGTCGGCGGCCGGGGTCATCTGCCATTGAGCACCGAAACGGGGTTCAGCCAGCTTCTTGGCCCAGGTTTCCTTCTTCAGGCCGCGCAGCGAAGCGGCTTGCGCCTTGCTGCGCCCTTCGGCCAAGGCTTCGGCGAAATTGGCAAAGAGCACGGTAAACCACAGCCAGATGGTGATGGCCAGGATGAACCCGGCCGGCGCTTCGCCCTGACCGCCAAGGGCTTGCACCCACAGGATGGTGGTCAGGATGCTGCCGACATAGACGACGAACATCACCGGATTGCGCCATTGCACGGCCGGATTCAGTTTCCGGAAGGCATCGGCGATGGCCGGCAGGGCCAGCGTCGGATCGAACAGGGTAAAAGTCTTGCGTGTCATGGTTTTCTCCCCAAGCGCTTAGTGAGCGGCCCAGAGCACGAGGTGCTCGATGACGGGGCCGAGGGCCAGCGCCGGGACGTAGTTCAGGAGGCCGACCAGCAGCACGGTGCCGATCAGCAGCGTGACGAACAGCGGGCCATGGGTCGGCAGGGTGCCGGCGCCGACGGCGATGCGCTTCTTGGCGGCCAGCGAACCGGCAATGGCAAGCACCGGCACGATCACGCCGAAGCGGCCGAACCACATGGCAATGCCCAGCATCACGTTGTAGAACGGCGTATTGGCGGACAGGCCGGCGAAGGCGCTGCCGTTGTTGTTGGCCGCCGAGGTGAAGGCATAGAGAATTTCCGAGAAGCCGTGGGCGCCCGGGTTGGCGATACCGGCCTTGCCGTCGGCGAGCATGACCGCGATGGCGGTGCCGACCAGCACCAGCAGCGGCGTGACCAGGATGGCGATGGAAACCATCTTCATCTCGAAGGCTTCGATCTTCTTGCCCAGGTATTCCGGCGTCCGGCCGATCATCAGACCGGCGATGAAGACGGCCATGATGGCGAAGACCAGCATGCCGTAGAGGCCGGTACCGACGCCGCCGAAGACGACTTCGCCAAGCTGCATGTTGACCAGCGGTACCAGGCCGCCAAGCGGCGTAAAGGAGTCGTGCATGGCGTTAACCGCGCCACAGGAAGCCAGCGTCGTGATCGTGGCGAACAGGCCGGATTCGGCAATGCCGAAGCGGGTTTCCTTGCCTTCCATGTTGCCGGAAGCCGGATCGACGCCCAGTTGCGTCAGCAGGGGATTGGCCTGCTGTTCGAAATGCATCGCCGTATAAGCCAGGGCGATGAACATCAGGGTCATAGCGGCGAGCACCGCCCAGCCCTGGCGCGTATCGCCGACGATACGACCGAAGGTGAAGCACAGCGCGGCGGGGATCAGGAAGATCGACAGCATCTGGATAAAGTTGCTCAGCGGCGTCGGGTTTTCATAGGGATGCGCCGAGTTGGCGTTCAGGAAACCGCCACCGTTGGTACCCAGCATCTTGATCGCTTCCTGCGAGGCAATCGGACCCATGGCCAGCGTCTGCGTTTGCGTCTGCGCCGGCTCGGTGACGACGGCGCCCTTGTCGTCCTTGAGCGGCTGACCGGCGTCGTCGAGCTTCGGATTATCGAAGCTGGTCACTTCCAGCGTCGTCACGTCCTTGTAGGCATCGAAATTCTGGATGACGCCCTGGCCAGTCAGGAAAACTGCATAGATGATCGAAATCGGCAGCAGCACGTGCAGCGTGATGCGGGTCAGGTCGACCCAGGCGTTGCCGACGGTCCTGGCAGTGTGGCGGGCGAAACCGCG
>JAGTRV010000088.1 GCA_018262245.1 Pseudomonadota bacterium
GTAGTCGGTGATGCCGGCGTGGATGCCGATGCCGGCGAAGGCAAAGACGCCAGTCATCGGGATCGAACCGCCGATGACGATTTCCTCCTCGGCCTGCGCCAGCGGTGCAGCGATCAGGCTGGCAGCAGCAGCCAGCGAACCCAGCCATTTGATGATTTTCTTTTGTTCCACGGTGTCTCCTCCGTTGTTATCCCTGGGCCCGGAAAGGCCACAGGTGAAAGAAGCGGCGCACACGGCGCCACAGTTCCTGGAGCCCAAGGGGCTCGAAGATCAGGAATCCGACGATGAGCAGACCAAACACGATGGTCCGCACCGGCGAAAGAATCACGGCGCCCTCACTGCCCAGCGGCAGCCAGCCAACGATCAGCTTGAGGACTTCGGGCACCATGGTCATGAAGATGGCACCGAGGATGCCGCCGAGGATGGTGCCCATGCCGCCGACGATGACGGCGGCGAGGAAGAAGATGGACATCATCAGCGGGAAGCTTTCCGGCGTAACGACCCGGAAGAAGTAGGCCCACAGCCCACCGGCCACACCGGCGTAGAACGACGACAGGGCAAACGAAGTCAGCTTGTAGCGCAACAGTGGAATGCCCAGCACCTCGGCCGAGATGTCGCGATCACGGATGGCAATGAAGGCCCGGCCGATCCGCGTGCGGAACAGGTTGGCGGCACAGACCAGCATGGTCAGCGCCACCGGCACGATCAGCCAGTAGAGGCGGAACGAAGTATCCAGTGGAATGCCGAAGAAATTGGCCGGCGGCACTGTCATCCCGCCTGTGCCACCGGTCAGGCTGCTCCAGTTGGCAAAGACGAAGTGCAGGATGAACGATGCGGCAATGGTCGAGATCGCCAGATACAGTCCCTTGACCCGCAAGGATGGAATGCCGACGACAACGCCGACCAGCATGGCAACAGCGCCGCCGGCCACCAGATTGAGCACGGCCGGCGTGCCGAAACGCTGTTCCAGAATGGCCACCGTGTAGGCGCCTAGCCCCATGAAAGCAGCCTGACCAAGGCTGACCAGGCCGGTATAGCCGGTCAGGATGTTCAGCCCGGTGGCGCTGGCGATGTTGATCGCGACCAGACAGGCCAGATAGAGCCAGTAATCATCGACGACGAAGGGGAAGAGCAGCAGGCTGACGCCGAGGAGGCCCAGCCAGACCCATTGCGTTCTGGTGTCGAACAGTGACTCGTCGTGGGCGTAGCTTTGCTTGGCGGTACCGATACGCATCAGAGCCTCTCAATTTCATGGGTGCCGAACAGACCGTATGGACGGATCATCAGCACCAGGATCAGGGTGGAAAAGGTAGCAAGCAGTTTGAATTCGCCACCGAGATAGCCGCCAGCCAGGGATTCCAGCAGGCCGATACCGAGGCCGGCGACCAGCGCGCCCAGTACGGAATCCAGCCCGCCGACAATGACGACGACCAGCACCGACAGGCCGAAAACGCCCATGCTCGATGAGAGGCCGCCAATCGAGCCGACGACGATGCCGGCGATGGCGGCGATCATGGCAGCGGCAATCCAGGCCAGCGAGAAGACGCGTGGCACATTGATGCCGACCGAGTAGGCTGCCGCCTGGTCGGAAGCCGTGGCCCGCAGCGCCACACCGCCGCGCCAGAAGCGGAAGACCACCAGCGCGATGATGATCAGCGCCGCCGCCACCAGGAAACCGTAAAACAGCTTGGGCGAAATGAAGGCTTCACCCAGCATGATTGGATCGGAGGGCATGAATTCCGGCAGGCGCTGCTGGTCGGCCGTCCAGATCAATTCCACCAGGCCGATCATCACCGACGACAGGCCGACCGTGACCATGAAGACCGAGATCGGCGATTCGCCCAGCATCGGCCGGATGGCCAGCCGCTCGACGATGGCGCCGCCAATGCCGCTGCCGATGATGGCGGCAACGATGGCCACCCAGATCGGCCAGCCAAGGTTGGAGGCCATGCCGAACATCAGGTAGGCGCCGAGCATCAGCATTTCGCCAATGGCCAGATTCACCACCTTGGTTGCCTTGTAGATCATCACAAAAGCCAGCGCCGTCAGGGCGTACAGACCGCCGCTGCCGATGCCGGCCAGGGAAATTTCGAGTAGATAGAGCCAATCCATGTCAGGCAGCCTTTGCCACAACGGGTTGATGCAAACGGGCGCGCAACTCACTGACATCACCCGAGCCGAGATAGGCACGGATCACCTCCGGGTTTTCCTGCACTTCCTTGGGCAGGCCATCGGCAATCACCTGGCCGAAATTGAGCACCACCACATGATCGGAAATGTCCATCACCATCCCCATGTCGTGCTCGACCATCAGCACCGTCACGCCCCACTCCTCGCGCACATCGAGGATGAAACGCGCCATGTCCTCGGTTTCCTCGCGATTCATGCCGGCCACCGGCTCGTCGAGCATCAGCACCCGTGGTTTCATGGCTAGGGCGCGGGCCATCTCGACCCGCTTCTGCAGCCCGTAGGACAAGGCAGCCACCGGTTGATGGCGGATATGGTCGATTTCGAGGAAGTCGATCACCTTTTCCTCGATCTCGCGGCGCAGTTCGCTTTCTTCCCGACGGGCCTTGCCGAAATAGAGCAGCGCATCGAGTACGCCGGTCTCAAGATGACAATGTCTGCCAAGCTTGATGTTGTCGAGAACGGTCATGCCACGAAACAGGGCGATGTTCTGGAAGCTGCGCGCCAGCCCCAACCTGGCCCGCTCAGGAGGGCGCAACTTCGAAATATCGTTGCCGTCGAAACGGATACTGCCGGCACTCGGGCGGTAGAAACCCGAGATCGTGTTGAACAGCGAGGTCTTCCCGGCGCCATTGGGACCGATGACCGAAGTAATGGAACCCGGCGCCACTTCAAAGCTGACGCCATTCAGGGCCTTGACCCCGCCAAAAGCCAATCCTAGCCCGGATAATTCAAGTATCGGATTGGATAAATTCGTTTTCACGCCGGCCTCCTCCTGTGCTTGTTACCGGATGCTCCCGATCGCCCTGAAGTCGTTGCATGAACGTGACTTTCAGGCCAGCCGGAACACCTTTCCCATTCAGTCTCCAAGCCTCCAACAGAGGCCGCCAAACGCCCGAAACCTTCTGGTTTTCTGCTTGCCTTGGCAATTGGTAAAATGGATTGTACTAATCAGAAACTTGCCGCGCTTGCCGGTCACGCCGAAAACATTGCATAATCGGCCAAAATATTTGCATCCGGTTATGCAAAGGCGAATCGTTCCCGGCACCCACTACAATGAACAAATCGGCAACGACAGTCCCCATCGATTTCATCAAGAACCTGCTCGGCGGACTAAGCCTGAGCCTCGAACAGCGCGCCAGATACATGCAGCAAATCGGCATTTCGATGGATTTGCTGGATGAAGGCAGCGCCCGCGTCACGACAGACCAGTTTGCCGGCCTTTACCGTCTGCTGGCCCGGGAAATCGATGACGAAACGCCGGGCATGTTCTCTCGTCCGCTGCGGGGCGGCACCCTGAAATTCCTGTGCCTCAGCATGCTCGAATCGGCCAACCTGATCGCCGCGCTGTATCGCTTTACCCAGTTCTTCCGGCTAATCCTTGATGACCTGGAGTTCGAACTGGCGAACAAGGAAAACCTGGTACGGATTGCACTGATTCCCAAAACCAGTGAAGTCAGCCAGAATTATTTTGCGCAGGAGATGATGCTCAAACTGGTGCACGGGATCGCCTCCTGGCTGGCCGGGCGCAAGATTCCGCTAGCCCGGATCGACTTCACCTATTCGCGTCCGGCGCACGTCTCCGAATATGTTTTTTTATACCCTGGCCCAGCCTATTTCGATCAGGCACTGACTGCGCTCTACTTTGAGGGATCGCAGTTGCAAACCCCGATTCGCCAGGACAAGCATTCACTGAGCGAATTTCTGGCCCACGCCCCGGCCGACTGGATCTTCGTTTCCTTTGCCGAACGCATCGTCAGTCACCGCGTTCGCGAGCATCTTGAAAAACGACTGGACCAGACTACCAATATCGAGGAAGTCGCCAAGGCCCTGCATTTCTCGCTACGCACCCTCTCCCGCCGCCTCGGCGAAGAAGGAACCAGCTTTCAGGCAATCAAGGATGAACTAAGGCGCGACGTGGCCATTCAGCGACTTACAAAAACCAGGTTGCCGGTCGCCGTCATTGGCAATCAGATCGGCTTTGACGACCCGACCACTTTTCATCGTGCCTTTAAAAAATGGACCGGCAGTTCTCCCGGCGTGTATCGACGGCGAACGAAATAAAGCCAGGGCGATCAGAAACAAGACCACCACCAACCCAACCCCTGATGAAGAATGGGGCATAACAAAAAGGGGCCGCCCGGCCCCTTGTATGCTTGATAGAAGTTATTGCCGCCCGGTTTATGAATTCAGCTCCTTGACCAAACGGAGTACTTCAAGGGCATGCCCCTTGTAATTGACGCCATAGAGCGCATGGCGGATGGTGCCCGTGCGATCGATCACGAAGGTGGATCGGCAAACGCCGAATTTCCGGTGACCATCGACATCCTTGGCCTGCCAGACGCCGTACTGCTTACAGACGACACCTTCAGTATCGGACAGCAACTCGATGCCGATACCTTCCTTGTCGCGGAATTCCGCATGCTTCAGACAATCGTCACGGCTGATGCCGAGCAAGACACAGTTATGGCGGAGAAATTCGTCTTCGTGATCCGAGAAATCGGTCACTTCCTTGGTGCAACACGGCGTGCCATCCTTCGGGTAGAAGAAGATCACGATATGCTTGCCTTGGTACCTGGCCAGATCGACAGTCTCCATGTCGGCATCCGGCAGTGAAAACACAGGGGCTTTTTCGCCAACCTTGAGCAGCATCTAGTTCTCCTCGGGGGGACTGCTGAGAACGATTCTAGCGGAGGTAAATCCGGGTGACTACTACGTTTGGCAGAGTTTCGAGATTTATTTTCCGGGAACTTTTTCCGGGATCTGGACGAAAGTTTCGTCCTGCTTGACCATACCCAGCTCGAAACGGGCACGTTCTTCAATCGCATCATAGCCTTGTTTCAAGTCGCGGACTTCGGCATCGAGGCCCGCGTTCCTGATTTCCAGCTTGCGCGTCACTTCTTTCTGTTGCTGCAACTGACGGTCGTACTCCCATACCTTCAGCCAGCCGCCCTTACCCACCCACAGGGGGTACTGGAGCAGGCCGATGGCTGCGAGGAGGCCGACCGTCAGCCAACGCATGCGTGATTAACGCAGGTTGTAGAAGGTTTCGCGGCCCGGGTAGGAAGCGGTATCGCCCAGATCTTCCTCGATACGGATCAGCTGGTTGTACTTGGCAATGCGGTCGGAACGCGACAGCGAACCGGTCTTGATCTGACCGGCGTTCAGGCCAACGGCGATGTCGGCGATGGTGCTGTCTTCGGTTTCACCGGAGCGATGCGAGATAACGGCGGTGTAGCCGGCACGCTTGGCCATTTCAACGGCAGCAAAGGTTTCGGACAGGGTGCCGATCTGGTTGATCTTGATCAGGATCGAATTGCCGATCCCCTTCTTGATACCTTCCTTGAAGATCTTGGTGTTGGTGACGAAGATGTCATCGCCAACGATCTGTACCTTGTCGCCGAGGCGATCGGTCAGCAGCTTCCAGCCATCCCAGTCGGCTTCGGACATGCCGTCTTCGATCGAAACGATCGGGAACTGGTCAGCCAGGTTGGCCAGGTAATCGACGAACTGGGCCGAAGTCAGCTCCAGGCCCTCACCAGCCAACTTGTACTTGCCATCCTTGTAGAACTCGGAAGCAGCGCAGTCGAGCGCCAGCAGCACATCCTGGCCCGGCACATAACCGGCAATTTCGATGGCTTCCATGATGATCTGCAGGGCTTCGGCATGGCTACCCAGATTCGGGGCAAAGCCACCTTCATCGCCGACGGCGGTCGAATGACCCTTCTTGTTCAGCAGCTTCTTCAGCGCATGAAAAATTTCTGCACCGCAACGGATGGCTTCACGAATATTTGCAGCACCAACCGGCATCACCATGAATTCCTGAATATCCAGGCTGTTGTTGGCGTGCTCACCACCGTTGATGATGTTCATCATCGGCACCGGCATCTGCATCGGGCTCATGCCACCGAAGTAGCGATAGAGCGGCAGACCGGATTCTTCGGCAGCAGCCTTGGCGACAGCCATTGACACGGCCAGAATGGCGTTGGCACCGAGGCGGGACTTGTTGTCCGTACCGTCGAGGTCAATCATGGTCTGATCGATGAAAGCCTGCTCTTGTGCGTCAAGGCCGATGATGGCTTCGGATATCTCGGTGTTGACGTTCTCGACAGCCTGCATGACGCCCTTGCCGAGATAACGGCTGGCATCACCATCACGCAGTTCGATGGCTTCGCGGGTACCGGTCGAGGCGCCGGACGGGACGGCAGCACGGCCCATGACGCCGGATTCGAGCAGAACGTCAGCTTCGACAGTGGGATTGCCACGGGAGTCCAGAATTTCACGGGCAATAACATCAACGATAGAACTCATGTTTCTTCCTTATTATCAGAAGGTTAAATAGACAACTTAAATTAAAATATTATTATCAGAATTAAGCGGCGGCTTATTTCAACTCTTCAAAACCAGCAGTTTTTACGGCCCTGTCCAGCGCAACCAGTGTTGCCAAAAGGCTTTCCATGCGATCGAGCGGCCAACTGTTCGGGCCATCCGACCACGCCTTTTCAGGACAAGGGTGGGTTTCCATGAACAGACCCGAAATACCGACCGCCACTGCGGCTCGCGCCAGCACCGGCACAAACTCGCGCTGACCACCTGAAGTCGTCCCTTGCCCCCCCGGCAACTGCACGCTGTGCGTGGCATCGAATACGACCGGACAACCTGTCTCGCGCATGATCGCCAAGCTACGCATGTCGGAAACCAGATTGTTGTAGCCGAAAGAGGCGCCGCGCTCACAAACCATGATGTTGTCGGCACCGTTGTTCACTTCACGCGCCTTGTCGACCACGTTCTTCATGTCACCCGGCGCCAGAAACTGCCCCTTCTTGATATTCACCGGCTTGCCGCAGGTAGCAACCGCGTGAATGAAATCGGTCTGGCGACACAGGAATGCCGGGGTTTGCAGCACATCGACGACACCAGCAACGGCAGGAATGTCTTCGATAGTATGGACATCGGTCAGGACCGGAACACCGATCTGGCGTTGCACTTCCGCAAAGATACGCAGCCCTTCGTCGAGACCGAGGCCGCGTACCGACTTGCCGGAGCTGCGATTGGCCTTGTCGTAGGACGCCTTGAAAATGTAGTTGATGCCAAGGCGAGCGCAAACCTCTTTCATGTGGCCAGCCACATCGAGGCACAGCTGCTCGGATTCAGCCGTACATGGCCCGGCAATCAGGAAAAAAGGCTGGTCAAGACCAGCCTCGAAACCGCAGAGCTTCATTTGCCTTTGGCCTTTTGATTGGCCAGCGCCGCCTTCACATAAGAAGAGAAGAGCGGATGACCTTGACGCGGATTGGAGGTGAATTCCGGGTGGAACTGACAACCGACGAACCACGGATGCACATCGGCCGGCAACTCGACCATTTCGCACAGATCGGTACCAGGGGCACGACCGGCGACGATCAGGCCCTTTTCTTCCAGCTTGGCGAGTAGCGTGTTGTTCACTTCGTAGCGGTGACGATGGCGTTCGGTGATTTCCGGCGCGCCATAGATGCTACGAGCCAGCGTACCCTCACCCAGCTTGCAGACCTGAGCGCCAAGGCGCATCGTGCCGCCAATATCGGAATCCTCGCTGCGCTTCTCGATCTTGCCGGAAGCGTCCAGCCACTCGGTAATCAGGCCGATCACCGGGTATGGCGTGTCCTGCACGAATTCGGTGGAATGTGCACCGGGCATACCAGCCACATCACGAGCGAATTCAACGACGGCCAGTTGCATGCCGAGACAGATACCGAGATAGGGCACCTTGTTCTCGCGGGCATAGCGGATCGCGGCAATCTTGCCTTCCGTACCGCGACGACCGAAACCGCCGGGAACGAGGATGGCATCGAGGTCTTCAAGGACGCCGGTGCCGTTCTTCTCGATATCTTCGGAATCGAGATAAACGATGTTGACCTGGCTGCGGGTATGGATACCGGCATGCTTGATGGCTTCGATCAAGGACTTGTAGGACTCGGTCAGATCAACGTACTTGCCGACAAAAGCGATCTTGACCTGGTGCAGCGGGTGCTCCAGCGCCACGATCAGATTTTCCCAGACCGTCAGGTCGGCTGCCTTGGCCAGGATATTCAGCTTGTGGCAGACGATTTCATCGAGCATCTGTTCGTGCAGCATGCCCGGAATCTTGTAGATCGAATCGGCATCGAGACACTCGATGACGGCTTCCGGCATCACGTTGCAGAACAGTGCGATCTTGCGGCGCTCTTCGACGGGAATCGAACGATCGGCGCGACACAGCAGGATGTCCGGCTGGATACCGATTTCGCGCAGCTCCTTGACGGAATGCTGAGTCGGCTTGGTCTTCAACTCACCGGCAGTCGGGATGTAGGGCAACAGCGTCAGGTGCATGAAGCAGACGTTGTTGCGGCCTTCCTGAATACCCATCTGGCGGATGGCTTCGAGGAACGGCAGCGACTCGATGTCGCCAACCGTGCCACCGACTTCGACGATGGCCACGTCGGCACCTTCGGCGCCGGCCTTGATGCGATCCTTGATCTCGTCGGTAATGTGCGGGATGACTTGCACGGTCTTGCCGAGATATTCGCCACGACGCTCTTTCTTGAGCACCGAATCGTAAATCTGGCCGGTCGTGAAGTTGTTGCGCTTGGCCATCTTGGCGCTGGTAAAGCGCTCGTAATGCCCCAAATCCAGATCAGTCTCGGCGCCGTCATCGGTGACGAAAACCTCTCCATGCTGGAAAGGACTCATCGTGCCGGGGTCGACGTTGATGTAGGGGTCAAGCTTGAGGTGGGTGACTTTGATGCCGCGGGATTCCAGAATGGCCCCGAGCGACGCGGCGGCGATGCCTTTGCCCAGAGAGGACACGACACCACCCGTAACGAAAACATATTTGGTCATGGAAAGACAGGCTGCGGGAAAGCAGAATGATAGCCGATAAGCTGACATTTTCCCAAGCCCGTCGACACAAGCCCTCATTCAAAGTGACTAGTGCCGTAGCAGCGGCAGCACACAGGCATTTGGTAGAATCGCTTGTTAATCAATCACCAGAAACCTCCTTGAAGCGAATTCTCGTCGTCAATTTTTCGCAAACCGGCCAACTATCGGACATCACCGCGCAGTTGATTGGCCCGCTGCGCAATGCCGGACATCAGGTACATCTGGAAACGCTGCAGCCAGAGACTTCATTCCCTTTTCCGTGGCCGATTATCGATTTTGTCGACGCCATGCCCGAGTGCATCCAGCTTGATGCGCCCCCGCTAAAACCATTGAGCATTCCTTTGGATGCCGACTTCGATCTGGTCATACTCAGTTATCAGGTCTGGTTTCTGTCTCCAGGCCTGCCCATGACAGCTTTTCTGAAAAGCCCCGAAGGCCAGCGCCTGATCCACGGCAAACCGGTCATCACGCTCGTCGCTTGTCGCAACATGTGGCTTTCGGCACAGGAAACAATGCAGCGATTGATTGCCGCGGCTGGCGGCCAATTGCGCGACCATCTCGCCTTCACCGACCGCGGGCACCCGCTGGCCACCTTCATCACCACGCCCCGCTGGGTACTGACGGGAAAACGTGATTGCTTTCTCGGCATGCCACCGGCCGGCGTCGCCCCCGACGAAATCATTGCCGCCAGTCGTTTCGGCCGGGCGCTGGCCGATGCATTGAACAATGACCAAGAAAAGACTGGCCACCCGATGCTGACCGGACTACGCGCCGTCACCGTCAACCCGCGGCTGGCCATCAGCGAACGCGCCGGTCGGCGGGCCTTTGGCGTCTGGTCCCGGCTGATCCGCGCCTTCGGCAAACGTGGGCAATGGCAGCGCCGCCCTATCCTGCTCGTATTCGCCATTTATCTAATTACGATGGTATTGACGGTCGTTCCGACAAGCCTATTGTTACAATGGTTGTTTTCCCCGCTGCTGAAATCGCGCCTGGAGGGGTTGCGCACTCAGCTGGAACTGCCGAGCGGGTCCCAAGAATTCAATCTAGAAAAATATGACCAGTCGCGGTAGTGCTTACATCACAGGCACGTCTTCCTTTCTGCCCAACGCTCCGGTAGCCAACGACGATATCGAACAAGTGCTCGGCGTGATCGGTGGCAAGCCCTCGCGTGCCCGGCGCATCGTGCTGCGCAACAACGGTATCCGTAGCCGGCACTACGCCATCGACCCGGTAAGTGGCGAATTTACGCATTCCAATGCCCAACTGACGGCCGAAGCCATTCGCGGCCTCGAGGCTGGCGGAATCGATGTCCTGGCTTGCGGCACGTCCTGCCCCGACCAGCTGATGCCCAGCCATGCCGTCATGGTGCATGGCGAACTGGCTATTCCGCCTTGCGAAGTAGTGTCGACCGCCGGCATTTGCGCCGCCGGGATCGGCGCACTGAAATATGCTTACATGACCGTATTGACCGGCCTGGCTGACAAAGCGGTGGCCAGCGGTTCGGAACGGGCCTCCGGCGGCCTCCTGGCGCGCCATTACGAACCGGAATCGGCACATCGCGTGGCCGAACTGGAAGACAATCCGGAAATCGCCTTCGAGAAGGACTTCCTGCGCTGGATGCTGTCAGATGGCGCTGGCGCCTTTCTTCTGCAACCGGCACCACGCAGCGAAGGGCTGTCGTTGCGCATCGACTGGATCGACATCCAGTCGCAGGCCGACAGCATGCCGGTTTGCATGTATGCCGGCGGCGACGAGGCGGACGATGGATCCTTGAAGGGTTGGCAGGAATACGCGGCCAGCCAGTGGGGCGAACGCTCAATTTTCTCCGTCAAGCAGGACGTTCGCCTGCTCAACGAAGCCATTGTCGAGCAGACCTTCGGCAAGCCACTGGCCAAAGCACAAGCCAGCCGCGGCTTGACGGCGGAAGCCGTCGACTGGTTCCTGCCGCACATGTCTTCCGAATATTTCCGCCAGCCATTGGCCGACTACATGACGCAGGCTGGCTTTGCGCTGCCGCAGGCCAAATGGTTCACCAACCTGCAAAGCAAGGGCAATACAGGCTCGGCGTCGATCTTCATCATGCTCGATGAGCTGTTTCGCAGCAACCGGTTAAAAGCAGGCGATCGCCTGCTCTGCTTTGTTCCGGAAAGTGGCCGCTTCACCGGTTCGTTGATGCACCTGACAGCGGTCGACCATGCTGGATAGCGAAGTACCCCAGGAAGGCAACAGCACACTGGGCGGGCACCGCAAAGCGCTTTACGCCCGTGGCGACGATGGCAAGCTGCACATCGTCCAGTCGGCTGGCTGGGAAGTCGAGGAAATCGTCACCCGCCAGGCCATCGATGACCTGCTGCGGCTGACCGAAGAGGCCCGTCAGCGCGTGCTTGCCGGCCAAACCTCGCCACTCGAATACCACATGTACCGGGTGCGAATGGACGTCCCGCTGCTCTCGCAGGCCAGCGGCGTCTGGCAATGGCGCATTCGCCGGCATTTTCGCCCGGCGGTTTTCGCCAGCCTTTCGCCTGCCCTGCTCGCCCGCTACGCCGACGCCATGGGCCTCAGTATCGAACAACTGAAAAAGGCCGACTGATGGACTTCCAGCACAGCCAGGCCTCCCATTGTGAAAGCGGCGTCATGTCGTCGATGCTGCGCCATCACGGCCTGCCGCTTTCCGAGCCGATGACCTTCGGCCTGTCATCTGCCCTCTCCTTCGCCTACCTGCCGATCATCAAGATCAACGGGCTGCCGCTGGTGGCTTACCGGATGCCACCCAAGGCCATCATCAAGGGCTTGCAGAAACCGCTCGGCCTGAAAATGCGTTTCGAGACCTTCCGCAACCCAGCTGCCGGTGTCGCTCGTCTCAATGAGCTGCTGGCTGATGGCAAGATCGTCGGCCTGCAAACCTCGGTATTCTGGCTCCCTTACCTGCCGGAAGACCTGCGCTTCCATTTCAACGCCCATAACGTGTTGGCCTTCGGCCGCGATCAGACCTCCGGCGACTACCTGCTGTCCGACCCGGTAGCCGAAACCACCGTCAGTTGCCCTGCCCCCGATTTGCAACGGGCCCGTTTCGCCAAGGGCGCACTGGCCCCGAAAGGCCTGCTCTACTACCCGGTCGGCCAGCCGCAGACACCGGACTGGCAGAAGGTGCTGCCCGCCGCCATCAAGAAGACGACGCGGATCATGCTCGACGCGCCACTGCCGATTATTGGTGTGCGCGGCATCCGGCATCTGGCCAAGGCCATCGAAAAGCTCGACGCCAGCGGCGACCCGGCCCGTACCAAGATGTTCATCGGCCAGGTGGTGCGCATGCAGGAAGAAATCGGCACTGGTGGCGGTGGCTTCCGCTTCATTTACGCCTCGTTCCT
>JAGTRV010000227.1 GCA_018262245.1 Pseudomonadota bacterium
CTCCGCTAAAAACCATTGACTGTATTTTTGTACAGTAATCGATTTTTGGCAAGCGGAAAATCAGGTCGGCAAGTCGAAACCCTTCAGCTTGCGGTACATGTCCACCGCGTAGGAATCAGTCATTCCGGCGACAAAATCGGCCACCTGCAACAGGCGAATGTATGGATCGGTATCCGGCTCACCATCATGGCCAAGGAACTGCGCCGGCAACAACTTGAGCAACATGCGTTCGCGGGTGGTGAAACGGGCATGACCAGCTTTCGCCTCGACCGCATTGGTAAATAAGCCAAGCAAGGCGCCAAGCACCTCGAAGCCTGCTGTTTCGATTTCCAGCGCCGGGCGGGCCGTGTAGATCGTTTCCTTGGCCAGTTTGAGAATGGCCTGCAGGGGATGGGAGATCGGCGAGTTCTCGAGCAGCTCGTCATCGAACGTTCCACCCAGGATGGCGTCCTCGTTTTCCAGAAAAACCGCCGCAGCACTTTCAAGAAGGCAGCCGATGGCCTTAGCACGCAGGTACTCCAGGCGCTCTTTTGGATCGTGCAGCCGATCCAGCCGCCCGCCATTGACCGTACTCCCGGCCAGGTCGGCCAGCAGACATTCGGCGTCCTTGTAATGCACGAAACCGAGCCGCGAAGCGTCTTCCAGATCGACAATCAGGTAACAGGTGTCGTCAGCCACTTCGACCAGAAAAGCCAGCGGATGGCGCCGCCAGGCGGTACCCGGGATACGTTCGACCAGACCGGTCGCGCGGGCCACTTGCTGAAAGGCCCCGACATCCTGCTGGAAGAAGCCAAACTTCTTGCCGCTTTTGCCATCCAGCTCAGCGTCAAGATGGGATGGCCGTGGATATTTGGTAAAGGTCGCCAGGACCGCACTACTGAGCTGCAGGCCGCCCGGATTGGCCGGGCTTTGCAGCCGACTGACGATGCGAAAACCTTGTGCATTACCCTCGTAGCGCTCGAAATCTGCCTTCTGCGCTGGCGTGAAGTCGTGACGTTCAAGCAGGCCGGAATGGCGGAACCATTCGCGGATGGCGTCCTCGCCGGCATGACCGAAGGGTGGATTGCCGATGTCGTGGGCCAGACAAGCGGCGGCGACGATGGCGCCAAAATCACCGGACTCGACATGCTGCAAACCGTGCCGGGCAATGATCTCGCGCCCAACCACGGCGCCGAGCGAACGCCCGACACAACTGACCTCAAGGCTGTGCGTCAGGCGAGTCCGGACATAATCGCTCTTGGACAGCGGGAAAACCTGCGTCTTGTCCTTCATGCGCCGGAAGGCGGAAGTGAAGACGATGCGGTCGTAATCCTGCTGGAATGCCGTACGCTCAGCCGTACCGGGCGCCTTGCCGGCCCCCAGGCGTTCGCTCGACAGCAACTTTTCCCAGATTTTTCGTTTGCCCATGCTCTTCGAATTCGATGATGCGATGGGCTGCGAGTTTACTCTGCTTCGAGTACGGCCCGCACGTGATCAGGCACCGGAACCGATTTTCCGGTCTGGGTATTCATCCACACCACCTTGGCCGCGCCTTCGGCGTAGAGCTTGTCATCACCCTCAATGCGCATTTCAACGTAGGTCTGGAAGCTGGAGCGGCCGATCGCTCCAACATAGGTCCGTACTTCAACCATTCCCGGATAAGTCATCGGAATCATGAACGTGCAGCTGGCATTGATGATCACCGGCCCGTCGCCGCCCGGTCGAACCGGCACTTTCATTTCCTCGATCCATTCGACCCGCGCCTGTTCCATGTAGCGGAAATAGATGGTGTTATTAACGTGTCCGTAGGCGTCCATATCGCCCCAGCGGATCGGCATTTTCGTCACGTGGATAAGCTTTTTCTTGTGTTCCATAATCCTGAATACTAGAGTGGTGTTGATCAAAGCATTTCCATACTGTACCGTATTGAAAATAAGCTAACAATAAAACTTAGGAGACATCATGGAACGCGAATCCATGGAATTTGACGTCGTCATCGTTGGTGGCGGCCCAGCTGGCTTGGCTTCGGCCATTCGGCTGAAGCAACTGGCAGCAGAAAAAGGGACTGATCTGGGCGTCTGCCTGATCGAAAAAGGCGCCGAAATTGGCGCCCATATTCTTTCGGGTGCCGTCATGGACCCGCGCGCCCTGACTGAGCTTCTACCCGACTGGCAGAAAGACGGCGCCCCGCTCAACGCCCCCGTTTCCGAAGACCGCTTCTTTATCCTCTCCGAAACCGGCGCCACCAAGGTACCGAACAGCCTGCTGCCCAACTGCTTCCATAACGAAGGCAATTACGTCATCTCGCTGGGCAATGTCTGCCGCTGGCTCGGCGAACAGGCGGAAGCCTTGGGCGTTGAAATCTACCCCGGCTTTGCCGGCGCTGAAGTGCTGTTCGACGAAAACGGTGCCATCAAGGGTGTAGCCACGGGCGACATGGGTCGCCTGCACGACGGTTCCGAAGGCCCGAATTTCCAGATGGGCATGGAACTGCTCGGCAAATACACTTTTTTCGCTGAAGGTTGTCGCGGCCATCTCGGCAAACAGCTGATGGAGAAATTCAACCTCAATGCCGACGCCGACCCGCAAACCTATGGCATCGGCCTCAAGGAACTGTGGGAAATCGAGCCGGACAAACACCAGCTCGGCCTCGTCATCCACAGCGGCGGCTGGCCGATGCAGTCGGACACCTACGGTGGCGGCTTTCTCTACCATCTGGAAAACAACCAGATCGCCGTCGGCTTTGTCGTCGGACTTGGTTACAGCAACCCGCACCTGTCGCCCTACGAGGAATTCCAGCGCTTCAAGACGCATCCGGAAATCCGCAAGTTCCTAGAAGGTGGCAAGCGCATCGCCTATGGTGCCCGCGCCCTGACCGCCGGTGGCCTGCAGTCCTTGCCCAAGCTGACCTTCCCCGGCGGTGTGCTGATCGGTGACGATGCCGGCTTGCTGAATGCCGCCCGGATCAAGGGCTCGCATTGCGCCATCAAATCCGGCGCCCTGGCGGCTGAGGCCTGCTTCGAAGCGCTGACGGCCGAACGCCAGCACGACGAACTGACTGCCTACCCGGAAACCTTCAAGAAGAGCTGGCTGTTCGAAGAGCTGCATCAGACGCGCAATTTCAAGCCATGGATGGCCAAGGGCCTGATGCTCGGCTCCATCATGTTCGGCATCGACCAGGTCCTGCTGCGCGGCAAGGCACCGTGGACACTACACCACACGACCCCCGACCACGCCAAACTGAAACCAGCAGCCGAATGCGAACCCATCGCCTATCCCAAACCGGATGGCGTAATCACCTTTGACCGCCTGTCCTCCGTTTTCCTCTCCAGCACCAATCACGAGGAAGACCAGCCCTGCCATCTGCAGTTGAAAGACGCCAGCATTCCTATCAGCATCAATCTCGCCAAATACGACGCCCCGGAACAGCGTTTCTGCCCGGCTGGCGTCTATGAAATCCTGCGCGATGAAAGCGGTGGTAACCCGCGCCTGCAGATCAACGCGCAGAATTGCGTACATTGCAAGACCTGCGATATCAAGGATCCGACCCAGAACATCAACTGGGTTGTTCCGCAAGGTGGCGAAGGCCCAACTTACCCCAATATGTAAGCAGAAACCGGAAACCGCGTTCGCATACAGCGAATCGCGGTTTCCCGGTTTATAATCTTGCGGCTAAACCCCTTAGGGAGAACAACACATGGGCTTTCTCGCCGACAAGAAGATTCTAATTACCGGACTGCTGTCCAAGCATTCCATCGCCTATGGCATCGCCAAGGCATGCCACCGTGAAGGCGCCCAACTCGCCTTCACCTACCAGAATGAGCGCTTCGAAGATCGAATCAAGAAGTTTGCCGCCGAGTTCGGCAGCGACATCACCATTCCGGTCGACGTCAGCAGCGATGAGCAGATCGACAACCTTTTCGTCGAACTGGCCAAGCACTGGGACGGTCTGGATGGCTTGGTTCACTCCATCGCCTACGCTCCGACCGAAGCCATCGAAGGCGATTTCCTGAACGGCATCACCCGTGACGCCTTCCGCATCGCCCACGAAATCTCGTCGTATAGCTACCCGGCACTGGTCAAGGCCGCTCGCCCGATGATGCAGGGTCGCAAGAGCTCAGCCCTTGCGCTCTCCTATCTTGGCGCCGAGCGCACCATGCCGAACTACAACACCATGGGTCTGGCCAAGGCCAGCCTGGAAGCAGCTACCCGTTACCTGGCTTTCTGCCTCGGCCCTGAAGGCATCCGCGCCAACGCCATTTCGGCCGGCCCGATCAAGACCTTGGCGGCTTCCGGTATCGGCAATTTTGGCAAGCTGCTCGCCTACAACTCGCACAACGCCCCGCTGCGCCGCAACGTGACCATCGATGAAGTCGGCAACGCGGCTGCCTTCATGCTGTCCGATCTGGCCAGCGGCATCACCGGTGAAATCATGTACGTCGATGGCGGCATGAACACCGTGGCACTGGGTAATGCGGACCCGCTACCGGCCTAAGTAAATATTTTCGCGGCCAGCGCCGCAAAAAGGCAAAACGCCGATCCGGTTTTATACCGGTCGGCGTTTTTAATTTATGGTTTGGACAAAACGTGCTGCAAAATAATTCTACTCAGCGCCGCGGGCTCTATCGGCTTGGCAATGTGGTCAACCATTCCGACCGCAAAGCATTTCTGCCGCTCTTCACTGAAGGCGTGGGCAGTCTGGGCAATAATGGGCAGCTCGGGTAGCAGTTCATGTATCCGGCGCGTCGCTTCGAAACCATCCATCTCGGGCATCTGAAGATCCATCAGCACCACATCATAGGCATCCAGGCCAT
>JAGTRV010000089.1 GCA_018262245.1 Pseudomonadota bacterium
TGGCGCGCGCCTTGTGTCATCGGGCTTTCATCAGGTGCGTGCGAGAATCCGGTCCATTGAAAAACAAGGGCTTGCAAGCTGGTTCGCGTCTTGCTTTTAAGCCTGCAGTCATTTTGCCTGGAGCAAGCTTGTGTCCATCCATGTCGCACTGAATCACGTTACGCGTTACAGCTACGATCGCCTGATCAATCTCGGTCCGCAGGTCATTCGTCTGCGTCCGTGTCCGCATTCGCGGACGCGCATCCTGTCCTATTCACTGAAGATCGGCCCGGAAAAACATTTCATCAACTGGCAGCAGGACCCGCAGGGCAATTATCTGGCCCGCCTGGTCTTCCCGGAGAAAACCCGCGAGTTCAGCATTGAAGTTGATATGGTCGCCGAGATGTCGGTGATCAATCCATTCGACTTTTTCCTCGAGCCGCACGCCGAGAAGATTCCCTTTGCCTACGAGGCATGGGAACGTCACGAGCTGACGCCTTACCTGCACAAACTGCCGGAAACGCCGGAGCTCAAGAAATACATGGCCGGCATTTCGCGCGAACCGGTGCGCAGCGTCGATTTCCTGGTCGCCCTGAATGCCAATCTGCAGAAGGCGATCAGCTATACGATCCGCATGGAGCCGGGTGTCCAGACGCCGGAAGAAACACTGACCAAGCGTTCCGGCTCGTGCCGAGATTCAGCCTGGTTGTTGGTGCAGGTACTGCGCCACCTTGGCCTGGCTGCACGCTTTGTCTCCGGCTACCTGATCCAACTGACCGCCGACGTCAAATCGCTCGATGGCCCCTCCGGCCCGGAAGCCGACTTCACCGACCTGCATGCCTGGGCTGAAGTCTATCTGCCCGGCGCCGGCTGGATCGGTCTCGATCCGACGTCCGGCCTGTTTGCCGGCGAAGGCCACATTCCGCTCGCCTGCACGCCAGAGCCCGGTTCTGCCGCGCCGGTCACCGGCGGTCTCGACGAGTGCGAGACCGAGTTCTCACACCACATGCAGGTCACCCGCATCTGGGAAGCGCCGCGGGTCACCAAGCCTTATACGGACGAACAGTGGATCGAGATCGAAGGCCTCGGCCATCAGATCGACGACACGCTGGGCAAACTCGACGTGCGCCTGACCCAGGGCGGCGAGCCAACCTTCGTCGCGGTCGACGACCCGGATGGCGCCGAATGGAACACGGCCGCTCTCGGCCCGACCAAGCGCATTTTTGCCGCCGACATCTTTCATCGTCTGCGTGAAAAATATGCCCCGAACGGCCTGATGCATTTCGGCCAGGGCAAGTGGTATCCCGGTGAGCAACTGCCGCGCTGGTCGCTGAACTGCTTCTGGCGCAAGGATGGCGAGCCGATCTGGAATGCGCCTGAACTGTACGCCAACGAAAGCGTCAACTACGGCGCCACCAGCGAACATGCCGAACGCTTCCTGAAACGCGTTGCTGAGCGCCTGGGCATGACTGGTGATTACGTCTTCCCGGCTTTCGAGGACGCTTATTACTACATGTGGCGCGAACGTCGATTGCCCGGCAATGTCGATCCCTTCGATTCGCGGGTCGACGATCCGCTCGAGCGCGCCCGTTTGATGAAGGTCTTTACGCAGGGCATGACCTACACAGTCGGCCACGTGTTGCCGATCATGAAAAATGTCTGGAATGAATGGCAGACTGGTCCGTGGTTCCTGCGTGCCGAGCGTTGCTATCTGTTCCCCGGCGATTCGGCCATGGGCTACCGCCTGCCGGTCGATTCGCAGCCGTGGACGGCGCAGAGTGATTACCCCTACGTCAATGTGCCGGATGCCGAGACAGCGACCGATGCGCTGGCCAGCTATGCTGCCTTGCGCTCCCGAGTGACCGGAGAAGTCGGCGCCCGTGAACCGCAGATGCAGAGCCGTCGTGCCGGTAGTTCTGCAAGCGGGCAGGGCGAAGGTCGGGCCTGGGAAAAACCGACCGATACGGTGCCCGGCTTCAAGGAATCGGCTGGCTGGATCACCCGCCTGGCCATGTGCGCCGAGCCGCGCGACGGCCGCCTCTACGTCTTCATGCCGCCGACCGAGAAGCTCGACGATTACCTCGAAATCGTCGCCGCGGTTGAAGCGACGGCCGAAGAGATGAAGATGCCGGTGATCATGGAAGGCTACGAGCCGCCGTCCGATCCGCGCTTGACGCACTTCCGCGTCACGCCCGATCCCGGTGTCATCGAAGTCAACATCCATCCGGCCAAGAGCTGGGATCAACTGGTCGACCAGACCACCCACCTCTACGAGTCGGCCTACTACTCGCGCCTGACGACCGAGAAATTCATGGTCGATGGTCGTCATACCGGCACCGGTGGCGGCAACCACTTCGTGCTCGGCGGCGCGACGCCGAACGATTCGCCCTTCCTGCGTCGTCCGGATCTGCTGAAGAGCCTGATCGCCTACTGGCACAATCACCCGAGCCTGTCCTACCTCTTCTCTGGCCTGTTCATCGGTCCGACCAGCCAGGCGCCGCGCGTCGATGAGGCGCGTAACGACAGCCTCTACGAGCTGGAAATCGCCTTCAAGCAGATACCGCAGCCAGGCGGCCATGTCCCGCCATGGTTGATCGACCGCATCCTGCGCAACCTGCTCACCGACGTGACCGGCAACACGCACCGCTCGGAGTTCTGCATCGACAAGCTTTATTCGCCGGATGGCCCGACCGGCCGCCTTGGCCTGCTTGAGTTGCGCGCCTTCGAAATGCCGCCGCACGCCCGCATGTCGCTGGCTCAGCAACTGCTGCTGCGCGCCATGATCGCCCGCTTCTGGGAGCAACCCTACGAACCGGCCCGCCTGGCGCGTTGGGGTACCGAGTTGCACGACCGCTTCATGTTGCCGTTCTACGCCGAGCAGGATTTCAAGGACGTCATGCAGGAAATGGCCGAGGCCGGTTACCCGTTCAAGGCTGAGTGGTTCGCCCCGCACTTTGAGTTCCGCTTCCCGAAATATGGCGATTTTGCCGTCAAGGGCATGGAATTCGAGCTGCGTCATGCGCTGGAGCCTTGGCACGTCATGGGTGAAGAGGGCGGGGCGGGCACGACCGTCCGCTACGTCGATTCCTCGGTCGAACGTGTTCAGGTCAAGATCAAGGGCATGGCCCCCGACCGCTACGTGCTGACCTGCAACGGCGTTCCCGTGCCGCTGCAGAACACCGGGACCAACGGCGAATTCGTCGCCGGCGTGCGTTACCGCGCCTGGCAGCCTGCTTCGTGCCTGCATCCGACCATCGGCGTTCATGCCCCGCTGGTGTTCGATATTGTCGATACCTGGATGCAGCGTTCGCTGGGCGGTTGCCAGTACCACGTGGCGCATCCGGGCGGGCGCAGTTTCGACACCTTCCCGGTCAATGCCTTCGAGGCGGAAAGTCGACGTCTCGCGCGCTTCTTCCGCTTCGGCCACACGCCCGGCAAGATACAGGTCAAGGTGCCCGAAAACAGCGCCGAGCACCCGTTTACGCTAGACTTGCGTCGGTTTTGATCAAAAATTCGGGTTGATCGCAAACAGGCCGGAGACGGCCTGTTTTTGCTGGTAAAAGAAAATAAATGGCACGCACCCTCCTCGCGATTTACCCCAATAGCCCTCGCCGCTACGACGAAATGCTGACGGCGAAGGGGGACGTGCGTCCGCATTGGGAAAAATTCCTGAATCACCTCGATTCGGTGGCGCCGGAAGAAATGCGCCGGCGCATCGAGTTTGCCGAGCAGCGAATTCAGGAAAATGGCGTGACCTACAACGTTTATGCCGATCCCAACGGTGCCGACCGACCGTGGTCGCTCGATCCGCTACCGCTGATCATCCCGCCCGACGAGTGGGCCGAGGTATCAGCCGCCGTCGCCCAGCGTGCCACCTTGCTCAATGCCATTCTGGCCGATCTCTATGGCGAACAGACCCTGCTCGCCGAGGGGCTGCTGCCGCCGGCGCTGGTCTATGGTCAGCACGGCTACCTGTGGCCCTGCCGGGGGATCAAGCCGCCGGGCGGGGTCTGGCTGCACCATTATGCGGTTGACCTGGCGCGCTCACCGAATGGCCGCTGGTGGGTCATTGCCGACCGCACGCAGGCGCCCTCGGGGGCGGGTTATGCGCTGGAAAATCGACTGGTCATTTCACGCGTTTTCCCGGAAATGTTCCGTGACCTGCGCGTTCAGCACGTCGCCGACTTCTTTCGCGATCAGCTCGATGGGCTGACCGCACTGGCCCCGGTCGAGGGCGACGAACAGCCGCACATGGTGCTGCTGACGCCCGGGCCGTACAACGAAACCTATTTCGAACACGCCTACCTGGCCCGCTATCTCGGTTTCCCGCTGGTTGAGGGGCAGGATCTGACGGTGCGCGGCGATACGGTCTATCTGAAGACCCTGCGCGGCCTGAAACGCGTTCACGTCATCCTGCGCCGTCAGGATGATGCCTATTGCGATCCGCTCGAACTGCGCGGTGAATCGGCGCTCGGCATTCCGGGGCTGGTCAATGTGGCGCGCGCTGGCCGCGTTGTCATCGCCAATGCACTGGGCAGCGGCCTGCTGGCTTCCGGCGCGCTGATGGGCTTTCTGCCAGCCATTTGCCGGCACCTGCTGGGCGAAAAACTGGCCATGCCCTCGGTCGCGACCTGGTGGTGTGGCGAAAAACCGGCGCTCGATTACGTCAAGGAAAACTTCGACGATCTGGTCATCAAGCCGGCCTATCCGACCCAGATGATGGACCCGATTTTCGGCAACGAACTGAAGGGTGAAGCCCGCGCCGACATGCTGCGCCGGATCGAGGCCCGCCCACATGCCTATGTCGCCCAGGAGGTGATCAACCTGTCGCAGGCCCCTACCTGGAGCCGGGCGCATGAACGTCGTCTGCTGGCGCGTCCGGTTGGCCTGCGCGCCTATGCCGTGACGACACCGGATGGCTATTCGGTCATGCCGGGTGGTCTGGCCCGAGTGACGACTGGCGCCGGCACGCGCATCATCTCGATGCAGCGCGGCGGGGCCTCGAAAGACGCCTGGGTGCTGACCAATGGCCCAGTCAGCCAGTTCTCGATGCTCAAGCCGTCGGTCAGCGTGCGCGATCTGGTTCGGGCGGGGGCCAACCTGAGCTCGCGCGTGGTCGAAAACCTGTTCTGGCTCGGCCGCTATTCCGAACGCTTCGACGACAGCGCCCGCATGCTGCGCGTTGCCCTTTCCCGGGTTGTGGTCGGCGGCGGTCAGAAAACGCCGGTGGTAGTCTGGGCCATGGAACTGGCCCGGCGGCTGGGCGTCCTGCCTGAAATCGGCGAGGATACGGAAATCAAGGAAGGCAGCGAACACGAGTTGCTGGAAGCCATCTACGACCCGGCTCAACCAGGCGGGTTGGCCAGCAATATCCGCAGCCTGATGTGGTCGGCGACGCATGTCCGCGAGCGTCTGTCGCTCGACCACTGGCATTCGCTGAACCGTCTGCAGCGCGACCAGCAGGCAGCGCTGAAAGTACATCCGACACTGACCGAAGCCATCGCCTTCCTCGACCGGGTACTCGGCGTGTCGTCGTCGCTGACCGGTTTTGCGATGGACAACATGACGCGTGACGACGGCTGGCGTTTCCTGATTGTCGGCCGGCGCCTGGAGCGGCTTTCCTTCCTGGCGATGACCGTTGCCCATTTCCTGCGCATGCCGTCCTCGCGCTGTGGCGGTTCTCTGGAATGGCTGCTCGAATTGTCCGACTCAATCATTACCTACCGCTCACGTTACTCGCGCCAGCCCGAACTGCTGCCGGTCATCGACCTTCTGGTGTTCGACGACAGCAACCCGCACGGGGTGATTTTTCAGGCCAGCGTGCTGATGCGTTATCTCGATCGCATGGCCCGCGAGCTTGGTGTAAATTTTGGTGAGGGGCTGGCTGCTGCGCTGGACCGGCTACACCAGTTCGATCTTGAACGCCTGGAAAACCTTGAGTTCGATAGTTCAGAGGATTGTGCGCCCTGCGAAGAGCTTGCCGACTTGTTGCAAGGCCTCGATAGGGCCGCATCCCAGCTCTCCGCAGCCTTGGGCATGCGCTACTTCACCCATGTCGGCGATGTCAGCCGGCAGACAATGGCGGTCTGACCATGACCCCTGTCCGTTATCGCGTCCTGCACGAAACCCGCTACGACTACGGCAGCCTCGTTTCGCTGTCGCAGCAGCAATTGCATCTTTCGCCGCGTGTTCTCGAATGGCAGCAGGTGGAGGAGCAGCGCATCGACATCGAACCGGTGCCGACCTGGCGACGCGACGGACGCGATGCCTTCGGCAACCCGGTGACCTGGGTGGCCTTTCATGCCCCGCATGAAATGTTGTTCATCCGGTCAATGATGACCGTTGCCGTGACGCCCCACCTGCCCAAGGTTCTGGAAGACTCCCTGCCCTGGGAAGAGGTGCGCGACCGCCTGGCCTACGACGCTACCGACCCGTTGCCGGAAGATCTTGACGCGACGCGTTTCCTGTTCGAAAGCCCGCATGTCCGGATCAAACACGAGCTGGCTGCCTACGCCGCCGACTGCTTCCCGCCGGACCGCCCGATACTGGTCGGTGCCAAGGCCCTGATGGCCAAGATTTTCCGCGAATTCACCTTCGACCCCGAGGCGACCACGGTGTCGACACCGGTGCTCGAGGTGCTCGAAAACAAGCGTGGCGTCTGCCAGGACTTTGCCCACCTGATGATCGCCTGTCTGCGCGCCATGGGCCTGGCCGCCCGTTACGTCAGCGGCTACCTGCTGACCCGACCGCCACCGGGCAAGCCACGCCTGATTGGCGCCGATGCTTCACATGCCTGGGTGTCGGTCTATGCGCCGGGCAGCCAGCAGGGGGGGAGCGACTGGGTCGATTTCGATCCGACCAATGACCTGTTGCCGGATACCGAACACATCACCCTGGCTTTCGGTCGCGACTTCTCCGATATCTCACCGCTACGCGGCATCATCCTGGGCGGTGGCGGCACTGAACCCGATGTTGCGGTGACCGTCGTTCCGCTCGATGAGGAAGAAATTCCCGAAGAGATGCTCGACGAGCCGGACTCTGAAGCAGACGAAGCATGACCAAGCGCGTCGCCATCATTGGTGGAGGCCCGGCCGGCCTGATGGCGGCCGAAGTCTTGGCGGCGGCAGGTGAACTGGACGTGACCGTGTTCGACGCCATGCCCTCGGTCGGCCGCAAGTTCCTGATGGCCGGGAAAGGGGGGATGAACATCACCCATTCCGAGTCGATGGCAGACTTTATCCGCCGTTACGGCGAGCGTGCGACGCAGATTGCGCCACTGCTCGAGGCGTTCGGCCCGACACAACTGCGTGAATGGAGTCGCGGGCTGGGTATCGAAACTTTTGTCGGTACTTCCGGCCGGGTCTTTCCGGTTGAAATGAAAGCGGCGCCATTGCTTCGGGCCTGGCTGCATCGCCTGCGTAGCCAGGGCGTGCAATTCCATGTTCGCCATCGCTGGCTCGGGTGGGCTGATGGCAAGCTGCGTTTTTCGACGCCAGATGGCGAAGTCGACATCGAGGCTGATGCCGTGGTGCTCGCGCTCGGTGGCGGCAGTTGGGCCAAGCTTGGTTCGGACGGCAGTTGGGTGCCCGTGCTGATTGAGTGCGGTGTGCCGGTGAGGGCACTGAAGCCGAGCAACTGCGGATTTGATGTGGACTGGAGCCCTTATTTCAGCGAGCGCTTCGCCGGTGATCCGGTCAAGGCGGTGATTGTCACGGTGGGTACCCAGCGGCAGCAGGGTGAATTCAACATAACGGCTACGGGCATCGAAGGGGGGCTGATCTACGCACTGTCGGCACCGTTGCGCGATGCGCTGGCGCGCGATGGCCAGGCAGCGCTGACGCTGGACCTGGCGCCCGGTCGTAGCCTGGAGAAGCTGACGCTTGAACTATCCCGGCCGCGCGGCCGCGATACGCTAGCCAATCATCTGCGGCGGCGGGCCGGCATTGACGGTGTCAAGGCAGCCCTGCTCAGGGAGTATTTCCCGGCTGAGGCCTTGCACGGGGCCTCCAGTCTGGCCGCTGCGATCAAGGCCTTGCCGTTGCCGGTCACGGCAACCCGGCCGATTGACGAGGCGATCAGCACGGCCGGCGGTGTTGCTTTTGAAGGCATGGATGAGCATCTGATGCTGCATGCTCGGCCTGGCATTTTCTGCGCAGGCGAAATGCTCGACTGGGAGGCACCGACCGGTGGCTATCTGCTCACTGCCTGTCTGGCCAGTGGTCGCGCCGCCGGCTTGGGTGTGCGGCACTGGCTGGCTAGCTAACCTACGGTTTACTTGATTCGATACTGGTCGAGGAAGATCAATGCATCTTCGAAGTCGAACGATGAAACCAGTCCTTCGAATTCCGGGTAAGCCGAGCCCAGCACCTGTTGCAAGGTCTTGGCTTGCTGGCGAACCAGTTCCTGGACACTGATTTCACCCTGCTGCAATTCGCGCCGGACATGCTCGACCAAGGCGGCTGTGGCCGAAGCGTCACCCACATTGGCGCTTGCCTGTTCGTTGATCTTGAGGGCGGCCAGTTGCTGATGCAGCGAGAGATAGGCTTTTTCCGACTGCTCGATCAATGGTTCGATAGCCTCTGTCGGATGTCTCTCCTTGATGGCCAATTCAAGGGCCATGGCTGTCTGCTGGATGTCCACTGCACCCAGCGTGGCGGAGACCCCTTTCAATGAGTGGGCCAGGCGGCGCGCCTCGTCCAGGTTGCCACTGGCCAGATTCTCGCGAATTCTCGAGAAGTCATCGAGATGGTTTTCGGAAAACTTGCCAAGCAGGCGGAGGTAGCTATCCAGGCGGCCGCGTACTGCCCGCAGGCCAAAATTGCTATCCAGACCTCCGATGTGCGCGAGCAGACTGGAGGTGTTCTGAGGGGTGGTCGAGGGAATCTGGATGCTTGTCTGAGTGGGCAGCCAGCGGGCAAGCGCAGCGAAAAGAACGTCCGGCGCGACAGGTTTGGCGACGTGGTCGTTCATGCCGGCAGCGAGACAGGTGTCCTTGTCTTCGTCAAAGGCATTGGCGGTCATCGCCAGGATGGGAATCTTTCCCCAGCCGGGTAGCGTACGAATCTGTCGGGTGGCTTCGAGGCCATCCATGACCGGCATCTGCATGTCCATCAGAATCAGGTCGTAGTGTTGCCGGCGAGCGAGGCTCAAGGCTTCGGCCCCGTCTTTGGCTAGATCGACCTTGAGACCGGCACCGCGCAGCAAGTCGCTGGCGACTTCGGCGTTGATCGCATTGTCTTCGGCCAGCAGGATGTGCGCGCCAAGCTGATGTGTGGTTGAAGCAGGCTGGTCGTAACCGGCATCTTGCTCGCCTGCGCCGACAGATAGCCGAGCGGTGAACCAGAAGGTGCTGCCTTGCCCTAGTTTGCTGTCGACGCCGATTTCGCCATGCATGGCTTCGGCCAGGCGCCGGCTGATCGCCAGTCCCAGTCCGGTGCCGCCATAGCGCCGGGTAGTCGAGGCATCACCCTGCTCGAAGGGTACGAAGAGCTTTCGCTGTGCATCTGATGCGATGCCGATGCCAGTGTCGCTGACTGCGCAGCGGATCAGGATGCCATCACCGGATTTTTGAAGTGCCTGAACACGGATGTCAATCTTGCCGCGCTCGGTGAATTTGATGGCGTTCGACAGGAAATTGAGCAATATCTGCTGAATACGCAGCGGGTCGCCGCATAGTACTGGCGGCAGTGCCGGGTCAATGATGCAGGTCACCGGCAGGCGCTTGGCATCGGCGCGCTGGGTGACCAGTTCGCAGGCTGCAGTGCAGAGTTGGGCCAGCGAAAAATCGGTGTTTTCGAGTTTCAGTTTGTTGGCTTCGATTTTTGAAATATCGAGGACGTCGTTGATGATGGACATCAGATGATGCGCGGCGTCCGCGACTTTGCCGAGGCGCTTGTTTTGTTCCGGATCGCTGGTGCTGCGCTGAGCCAGGTGGGTGAGGCCAATGATCGCATTCATCGGTGTCCGGATTTCGTGGCTCATGTTGGCCAGGAATGCTGTTTTTGCCCGGCTTGCCGATTCAGCCTCATCCTTGGCATGGTTCAGTTCCTCGGTTCGCTCGGCGACGAGTTGCTCCAGATGCTGACGGTAGCTGTTCAGTTCGGACTGGATGCGCTTTTTCTCGGTGATGTCTTCCTTGATCGCAAGATAGTGGGTGACTTTCCCATCCGGCTGCCGCACTGGCGAGATGATCGCAAATTCTTCGTAGATTGAACCGTCCTTGCGCCGGTTCATGAATTCACCATGCCAGACTTCCCCTCGCCCCAAGGTTTGCCACAGCTCGTTGTAGGATTCTCCGGGAGTCATTCCGGAGTGCAGCACGCTCGGATTGGAGCCGATGGCTTCGCTGCGCGAATAGCCGGTGTTGCGGACAAAGGCTTCGTTGACGTATTCGATCTTGGCCGCGGTGTTGGTGATGACGATACTGTGCGGCGTCTGCTCGATGGCCAGTGACAGCTTGCGCAACTGTTCTTCCGCTTCGTGGCGCTCGGTGACGTCCTGAACCGTGCCGACCGCGAAGGCTGCCCTCCCTTCATCGTCGATGCGGATATGGGCCCGCTCACGCACCCAGCGCACTTGCTGATCGACGGTGATCCGGTGTTCGCTGTTGTAGGGACTGCCCTGAAGTGCGGCATGCCAGTCGGCCTGGACTCGGTCACGGTCATCCGGGTGAATGCGAGCGAGAAAGTCGCCCAGTTTCAGCGGCTGATCCTTGGTTACGCCGAATATCCGGTAAACCTCGTCGCTCCAGGTCAGCTTGTCGGAGAGTATATCCAGCGTCCAGCTGCCCAGATGGGCGATGGCCTGGGCTTCCTTCAGCGCCTTTTCGTTCCGACTCAGGCGTCGTTCGAAATGCTTGCGTTCAGTGATGTCCTGACTGGTTCCGAAGAGGCGGGCCACCCGGCCGTTGGCAGTAATTTCGATCTGGCCGGCACCGTGCAGCCAGCGGACTTCGCCATCGTTACGGCGGATGACGCGGTATTCGGTATCGAAAGGCTGCCGGCCACGAAAAACGTGATCCCGCGAATAGTCGGCCATGCGCTGGCGGTCCTCGGGATGAATCAGTGACAGCCAGGTATCAGTGTCGATTTCAAGGCCGGCTTCAATGCCGAATAATTCGTTGTGGGTTGGTGAGCCTCGCAGGACGTCAGTCGCCGCATCGAAAGTGAAATGGCCGAGCCTGGCCAGCCGCTGGGCCTGGAGGAGCATTTCTTCGCTGTGGGCAAGCGTCTGCCTGGATCTCTGCATGCCGATGCCAAGGCCGAGTTCGCCGGCCAGATTGCAGAGCAGGGCGATTTCGTCGTCATCAAAGGGGTCGATGCTGCTCGAATAGAGGCTGAGGACGCTGACGATCCTGCCGTCAACGCGGAGCGGGAGGGCAATTGACGAGCGAAAACCGAGCGTTTTGGCCGCTTCTCGCCAAGGGGTGAATGAAGGATCGGTTTCGGTGTCGCGAATGATGCTCGGTACGCCGGTGCGGATGGCTCGACCAGTCGGTCCCTGACCGTTGGGCGCGTCGGCCCAGCTGATGTCCAGTTGCTTCAGGTAGTCCCCGATGAGGCCAGACTCGGCGGTAGGCACGATGCTCTTTTTCTCGTCAGTTCGCGCTTCGCCGACCCAGGCCA
This sequence comes from Pseudomonadota bacterium, assembly GCA_018262245.1. Classification (GTDB taxonomy): domain Bacteria; phylum Pseudomonadota; class Gammaproteobacteria; order Burkholderiales; family Rhodocyclaceae; genus Azonexus. The sequence goes on from JAGTRV010000089.1 coordinate 11,604, forward strand.
TCATGTAGCCTCCGACTTCGACGGCGACGGTGCAGATTTCGGCAAGCATCTGCTGTTCATCGGTGTAGCGGACGAGAATCTGAGCAACAGCGGTCATCATGCGAAGTGCCCGATTCTGTCGGGTAATCTGCTGGCGGGCCAGTTCTCGTTCGGTAATATCATTGAGGATGCCTGCCGTGACCATCGGGCTGCCATCGGCATTCCGCTCGGTGACACAGCTACGATTCTCAACCCAGATCCAATGCCCGTCCTGATGGCGTATCCGGTATTCGACGACTTGTGACGGGGTCTTGCCGTTGTCAGCGCTGGCTGCTGTGGCCAGGAGATGCCTGTCATCCGGGTGGATACGTTCCATCCATTCGTTCAGTGTTCTCGGGGTATCGTCCTGAGTGCACCCGAGCAAGGCCTGGACGCCATCGCTGACAATGTGACAGTCGGCATCGTGCTGGTATTCCCAGCTGCCGGCACCGGCTACGTCGAGGGCCAGCTGGAGGTGTGCCTCCAGGCGAAGCCGATTGCGTTCCTGCTGCATTTGGTGCAGGGCGTTTTCCAGTCGTTCCAGGGCCAGTTGTTCGAAAAGCCGGCGCTGGCTGACAACCCCGAGAATTTTCCCGTTATTGTCGAGGACGACCATGTGCCGGAGGCGGAAGCGGTTCATTGCCTCCAATGCGCCGGTGACCGACATCTCGACATTGACGCTGCGCAAGGGAGAGCTCATCGTCTCCGATAGTCTGCCGCGTTGTTGACCATGCAGGCAATGGCCTGGTCGAGCAGAGCATCGGGGGGGAGCTTCGGGATCTGACGATCCATGATGCCTTCCAGCGTTCGCAGGTGCTGAAAGGCAGCGGTGCCAAGACGGATGCGGAAATCGGTGTCGCTGACAATGCCGGCGACGGTGCCGTTTGGATTTTTCACCACCAGATGCCGGATGTTGCGCTCTTCGACCAGGCGTCGGGCGCTGATCAGGTCCAGATCGCTGGGGGCGGTGATCAGCGGCTGCGACATGATCACGTCGAGTCGGGTTTCCCGGGGCCGTCGGGCGTGCAGGGCGCGGAGAATATTGCTTTCGGTGACGATTCCCAATGCCTCGCCATCGGCGATCACCAGCAGGCTGGAAATGTGCTCTGCAGCCATCAGTTTGGCGGCATCCTCCAGGGTCGCTTGCGGCGGCAGGCTGCGCACATCGCTGGTCATGATGTCGCCGAGGGTGGAGGAGGGCATGGTGTGCATGAGTGAGTATTAACTGCTTGGTGTGGCTTATGGCTGTGCGTTTTTCTGCGGAATTACGGCTTCACGCGACATCGAATTTCAACATCGCGGTGTCTTGCGCTTGAATACGACCAATATCGAGGTCTGGCTGATTTTTCTTGTGCTGTCTGGCCGGCAGGGCGGAATCCATGGCCTATTCAGCGTAGGTCTTGGCGATGCTGATGAAGGTCTCGTATTCCTGGATGAAGGCGTTGGCCACGTCTGGGTCAAAATGGTTACCGCTGCCGTCGACGATGATGCGGTAAGCGTCATCGAAGGAAAAGGCGGGTTTGTAGACCCGCTTGCACGTCAGCGCATCGAAAACATCGGCCAGTGCCATCAGGCGGGCTGCAATCGGAATGTCGTCACCGGCGAGGCGGTCCGGGTAGCCGCTACCATCCCATCTTTCGTGGTGCGAGCGTGCTATCTGCTTGGCAATGGCGAGAAATTCGACAGGCTTTTCGGCGTCTGCTTCCGCCTGGGCAATAGCGTTGCTGCCGAGCTCGGCATGTGTCTTCATGATTTCCCATTCTTCCGGCGTCAGCTTGCCGGGTTTGAGCAGGATGTGATCGGGGATTCCGACTTTGCCGATGTCGTGCAATGGCGCTGACTGGGCGAGCGCGTTGATCGTCCGCTCATCCAGATAGTTGGTGAAACGGGGGTGGTTGCGCAACGTCCTGGCCAGCGTCAGCACGTATTCCTGTGTCCGCCGGAGGTGCTTGCCGGTTTCAGGGTCGCGTGTTTCAGCGAGGCGGGCCAGCGCATGGATGCTGACTTCCTGGATCAGCTGATTTTCGCGCATGCGGCGGGCGACTTCGGCTTCGAGAAAGCTGTTCTGGTCACTGAGGATGTCGCGGGCGGCCTTGAGTTCAAGTTGGGTGCGCACCCGGGCCAATACAATGCTGGGGCGGATCGGCTTGGTGATGTAGTCCACCGCACCATGATCGAGGCCGCGTTCTTCGTCTTCCGTGCCATCCATCGCAGTGACAAAGATCACAGGAATACTGCGGGTGGCTGCCGATGCCTGCAATTCGGTGAGAACGTCGTAGCCGTCCATTTCCGGCATCATTACGTCGAGGAGAATCAGGTCGGGCGTTGGGGTGCCAAGGGCAATCTGCAAGGCACGTCGTCCGGAATTCGCGGCTCGCACGCGATACGTGGGCTGCAATAGCTCCCCCAGAACGCTGAGGTTCTCAGGGGTGTCATCGACAATCAGTATGGTCGGCTGGCTGGCGCCCATTCATTTTCTCCGGTCGCGCAACATTTGCGACTTTGCCAGAATTATCACCTTTTGAGAGGGATATAGCTATCTTTGTAAACCCGGATTGGTTGCCAACCGCAGGAATACCCGGGTTTCAGTTGCTGCCTTGCGTGCCAACAATACGGCGGTAGGTGGTAAAGCGGGTCTTGTCGATCTTTCCGGCATCAATCGCGGCGAGCAACGCACAATCCGGTTCCCGATCATGCCGACAATCTCGGAAACGGCACTTGCCAAGATAGTCCCGGAATTCACGAAAGGCGATTTCGATTTCCTGGCGGTCGAGATGGCCGAGCCCAAACTCCTGCAAGCCGGGTGAGTCGACCAGGTGGCTGTGGTCATCCAGATGGTAGAGCTCGGCATGGGTCGTCGTGTGCTTGCCGGAGTCGAGTGCCTGCGAGATTTCGCGGGTCGCCGCCCTGGCTTCCGGAATCAGCGCATTGACCAGCGTGGACTTGCCCATGCCGGATTGGCCGACGAGCACGCTGGTGCGGTCAGCCAGATAGGGACGCAGATCTTCGGCGTGGTCGAGGGCGGAAAGCTCGAGGACGCGGTAACCGAGGGCGACCAAGGGGGAAAGTCGTTCGCGGGCGGCCGGCAGTTTGTCGAGCAGATCGCATTTGTTGAGGACGATCAGCGGCTCGATTTCTTCGCTTTCGGCAGCGACGAGCGCGCGGGTGATCAGTTCGTCCGAGAACGCTGGTTCGGTGGCGACCACGATGATGATCTGGTCCACATTGGCGGCAATCAGCTTCTGACGGATTTCATTGGAACGATAGAGCAGGCTGGTTCGCGGCTGGATCGCCTCGATCACCCCCTGGTCATCCGAAGTGCGCTTGATATCCACGCGGTCACCACAGGCAATGTCGCTTTTCTTGCCGCGCGGGAAACAGGGCAGCAGGCTGCCATCGGCCAGTTCGACGACGTACTGGCGGCCGTGGGCGGCAATGACGCGGCCTTCCATCATTCTTTGAAGTGGTAATACTGCTGGTTCAGGTAGGCAGCGACTTCGGCTTCCTCTTCAGGAAACCAGCCCGCCCTGACCTGCGAGTTGCAGGTGGCGACCCGTTGCAGGACGTCGAGCTGGGTCGATAGCAGGCGAGCTTCGCGGGTGTACATCTTGCTGCCATCGCCGCCGTAAAGCCGAACATGGCAGGCGACGCATGCCTTGTCGTGATGCTCCTTGCCGGGTTTGGGGTCGGCATTGCCCCACGGCTCGGCAAAGGCCGGTAGCGTGATCAGAGAACTTGCAAGAAGCGCGATGATCGGTTTCATGCGGTTTTTTCCTGAAGTTGCAGATGCGCGATACGCTGGGCAGCTGGCGGGTGGGAGTCATAGAACAGCGAGTGTAGCGGGTCGGGCGTCAGCGTTGAAGCATTGTCCTGATAGAGCTTGGTCAGGGCGCAGACGAGATCGCCGCCCTCGGCGTGTTCGGCCGCATAGGCATCCGCCTCGAATTCGTGCTGGCGGGAAAAATGACTCATCAGCGGGGTAAATGGAAAGGTGAGTACCGGCATGACGAGGAAAAAGAGGATCAGTGCCAGGGCGGTATTTTGTGCTGTCACGCCAAGGCCGGCATAAAACCACGGCGCATCGATCAGTTGGCCGAGCAGCCAGAGAAAGCCGAGCGATCCGGCGAACATGATGACCATGCGCTTGACTACATGTTTCTTGCGGAAGTGGCCGAGTTCGTGGGCCAGTACGGCTTCGATCTCTGGTGGTTCGAGACGGGATAGCAGGGTGTCGAAGAAAACAATCCGTTTGTTGTTGCCGAAGCCGGTGAAGTAGGCGTTGCCATGACTGGAGCGCTTCGAGCCATCCATGACGAACAGGCCGGAGGAGCGGAAGCCGCAGCGGACCAGCAGGGCTTCGATGCGGGCTTTCATTTCGCCATCCTCAAGGGGCGAAAACTTGTTGAACAGCGGGGCGATCCAGGTCGGATAAACGAACATGATCAGCAGATTGAAGCTGCTCCAGAACAGCCAGACATAAAGCCACCAGTATTGCCCCATCGCGCCCATCAGCCAGAGCACGGCGAGGATCACCGGGGTGCCGATCGCGATGCCGAGCAGCGTCTGTTTGATCAGATCGGCAATGAACAGGCCGAGCGTCATGCGGTTGAAACCATGGCGGGCCTCGATGACGAACTGGCTGTAGAGCGACAGCGGCAGGTCGATCAGTCCGGAAATGAACATCAGGCTGAAAATCATCGCCAGGCCATAGCCCAGGCCATCGGTTCGGAGAATCCAGAATTCGTGCAGGCTGGTCAGCCCGCCGCCGAGGGTCAGTGCCAGCAGCAGTGTGGCCTCAATAAGTGTACTGATAACCGCCACCTTGCTGCGGTCCACGGTGTAATCGGCCGCCTTTTGGTGGGCCGCCAGCGTCACCCGTTCGGCGAAATCCGCTGGCAGTTTTTCGCGGTGGGCGGTAACGAAGCGGATGTGCCGCAGCTTCAGCCACAGGCGAGTGGCGAGCGTTAGCGCAAAGAAGGCGAGAAAGAAAAGCTTGAAGGTTTCGGTCACGAAGGTCAGTGAAAGCTGTGCGAAAATCGGGGTTTTAAAGGAATCGGGCAATTATATGGCAGGCAACGCAAACAACCTCGTCTGGCTGGACATGGAAATGACGGGCTTGAACCCGGATGGCGACCGCATTATCGAAATGGCGATGGTCGTCACCAATTCCGAACTGGAAATGGTTGCCGAGTCTCCCTCCTGGGTCGTGCATCAGTCGGACGAAATCCTGGCTGGCATGGATGATTGGAACCAGAAAACCCACGGTCGTTCCGGTCTGATCGACAAAGTCAAGGCATCGACGATGAACGAAGCAGCAGTCGAAGCCGAGGCGCTGGAATTTCTGAAGAAGTATTCGCTGGCCGGGCACTCGCCGATGTGTGGCAATTCTATCGGCCAGGATCGTCGTTTCATGGCCCGTTACATGCCGACGCTGGAAGCCTTCTTTCACTACCGGAATCTCGATGTCAGCACGCTGAAAGAGTTGTGCAAGCGTTGGCAGCCGGAGGTCTATAAAGGCTTCAAGAAGAAGAGCAAGCACACGGCAATGGCTGACATCTACGAGTCCATCGACGAACTGAAGTATTACCGGGAACACTTTTTGGTCAAGCCTGCTGCTTAAGGCGTGTGTTTGAAAGCGTTGTAGCCCCGACGGGGATACAACGCCCGCCCTTAGCGCCGGAAAAGACGGAATTTTTCCTTGCGGTCGCCGGGGCGGCTGCCTTCCCAGACCTTGGACCACTGCTTGCCTGGTGCGGCCAACTCACGGCGCGTGTCGCCGACCACCAGCAGCCAGTTGCAAGCTTGGCCCGCCTTGGAGTCTTCGGCAACCGGCTCGATTTCGACGAAATAGGACATCGACGCCAGCTGGGTTTCGCTCAACCCGCGTTCAGCCAGGCAGCCGTGATCGGCTGGCAGGGCTTGGGCGATCGCCTGGGCGACCGGCCGGTAAGTCTTGCCGTAGTCGAACCATGGCAGGATCAGCGTTGTTGCCAGTAGCCACAAGGTTGTGAAGCCGAGTGTCCAGTGCGTCAGGCTGCGATATGGTGAGCGTGGGGCGGTGATGATCAGCCAGATCCACCACGCCGTGGCTGCAAGGCCGATGACCAGTGCTACCAGGCTGAGGTGGCCGACAAAGCCGGGGCGCAGGATCAGTGCCCGCTCGGCAAGTTTTGATGGCCAGCCGAGGGCCATTGCCGACCAGGCCAGCCAGACGACGGCGACGAACAGGCTGAAGGTCGACATTGCAAACCAGTCGAAGGCATTGGCTGCGCCGCGACGCAAGGCCAGCGTGCCAGGCGTGGCGAGCAGGGCTAGTGACGGCAAGAGCAACAGGGATGGGATTTCCCGGGGGCGGAACGCCCAGGCCAGCATCAGCAGGGTGATCAGCAGGAAGGAGAGCGGCAACAAGAACGACGGGGTCTGCAGTTCCTTGCGTCTGGTCCATAAGGTCCAGGCCGCCAGCGGCATGGCGGGGAAGGCAAACCAGGGCAACATGGCCAGGAAGCGGCTGCCGCCGCCAAAGGAGAACGGGGTCTTCAGTGGCGCCAGTTCAGTGGCTAGCCAGCCATGAAAACGTGCTGGTTCAAGGGTCAGCAGTAACAGTGGCCACGGCAGAATCAGCACCGTCGCGATGCCAAAGCCGATGAGCAGTGTGTGCAAGGCCTTGGGGCGGTCAGGGGATAACCACCAGGCGACCGGGGCGATGGCAAGTAACGGCAGGGTTGGGGCAATGCCGGTGCCGAGCAGGCAACCGGCAACGGCCAGTCCGTAGTAGATGCCGGTCAGCCGTGGCTTGCGCCCAATCGCGGCCAAGCCACCCAGAGCGCCGCTATAGGCGGCAAGCGCGATCAGCATCGGCTGCGCATCGTGGGCATGAAAGAGCAGACCGGCACAACCCGCCAGCAACATCGGGCTCGCGGCTGCAGAGTCCTCGCCGTACAGTTCGCGGCTGGCGTAGTACAGGCCCATCAAGGCCAAGGTGACCCAGATGCCGCTGGCGAGGCGCATGGCCTCGTGGAGAGGGAGCAGCCAGCCGAATGCCTTGCCGGTCAGCGCGGCACTCCAGTAGTACAACGGCGGTTCGTGGAATGGCCGGCCGGCCAGGTCGGGAGACAGCCAGTCGCTGAAGTGCAGCATGTGCCATGCTGCACCGATGTGAATGGCGTCTTCGCCCTTCCACGGATCGCGGCCGAACAGGCCGGCCAGCACGTAGAACGCGAGCATGGCGGCAAGCATCCAGCCGGCCGGAGGCAAGCGGATACCGCGACGGAGCAGGGTGCTTAATTCAGACATATTGGCCGGAAATGAAAAAGGCAGCCAGTCGGCTGCCTTTTATAACGCATTTCGGGCAGATCAGGCAGCAGACTTGCCGCGCATGGCACCGAACTTCTGGTTGAACTTCTCGACGCGACCGGCCGTGTCGACAATCTTCTGCTTGCCGGTGTAGAACGGGTGGCAGGCGGAACAGACTTCAACGTGGAAAGCATCCTTGCTCATGGTCGACTTGGTCGTGAAGGTGTTGCCGCAAGAGCAATTAACCTGGATTTCTTTGTAATTCGGGTGGATATCGGCTTTCATCATTTGTCCTTTAATCTAGCGACCGGCGGATTTGGCCGATCTGGGAAGCCCGTGATTATCTTCGAAAAATCACGCGCTTGCAATAGTTTTTGTGCGGCTTAACCCCGACGCATGGCGTCAAAGAACTCCTGGTTGCCCTTGGTCGATTTGACCTTGTCGAGCAGGAATTCCATGGCTTCGAGGTCGTCCATCGGGTTGCAGAGCTTGCGCAGCACCCACATTTTTTGCAGGACGTCCGGCTTGAGCAGCA
>JAGTRV010000090.1 GCA_018262245.1 Pseudomonadota bacterium
ATATTTACTGACGTACTCTGCAAAGTGCTTCTGAAGCTCTAACCGCCAACCGGGGTCGTTCTTGACCTCTGGATTTGCCTCAACCGCCTCGGCGAAAGAGCAAATTTGAGTGTCAGTCGCCAAGAATCCGATGTCAGCAGTTCGCTCAAACAGATTGCGCGTGAGCACATCAATGGCCACCCGCGCACATGAACTGAGGTTGAGTGCAGCTTTTTTGTAGTGCTCCTTGGCTAGTTGCTCCAGAAGAACAGTCGCCAAGTGCTGAAAATCCTGGCGCATGCTGCTGATATCCGTACCAGCTCCGAGCAACTGGCCAAGTAAAGTCAGGTTGTCATAGACAGCCTGGATTTCCCCTAGGCGCTTCTGGTCTGGGACGAGAGCACCCATAAAGCGAGATAGATAACTCAAGTCGGCCTTGGCATACGACTTCTTGCGTTTTCTCATATTGGCTTGTTCCTCTGCAATTTCAATTCTGGTTACCTTGAATTCAGCAAGAGAAGTGCCAGACCTGGCAAATACATTCTAAGCACATGACAGTAAAGCGCTTTGTGTCGCTGTATATAACGATTGATTAGTTTGCACTTTTCGCCACGCCCCAACTTGGTGCAACTTTTTCCAAGTTGCATGTTTATGCTCTAGTTCGGACCAGGTATTTCGAATGCAGATGCGATTCGTTGATCCGTACTGGCGTTAGGGGCGTTGCTTGACGGCAAGCAAGAAGTCTTTGGGGTTGGTGAAGCTGCTGCCAATATTGAGCGCTGCACCGTCGCCGCTCTGTCGAAGTTGGCCTGATTCACTATTGGCTGCCTGAGTGCTATGTCCTGCCGTCGCGACGCTGACTTCAGGGGGCGTCTGAAGGGCGCATGGTGCCTGTTGAAAGTCTTGCGCCTTGATACTTTCCAATCCAGCGAGCAGTCCGGCCTGTTTATCAAGGCGAGGGTGCATTTCCAGCTAGGTTTCTTATGCTCCCCATGCTCGGGTCGATATAGGCAGACCACCGGTCAGCGTTTTCAAGTCTCGCTGGCACCACGGGGGCAGAGCGCAGTTCATCCATCGTGCCCGCGCCTGCATGGGTCCGCGTCATTTTGCCCGCCGCTTCACGGCCGAAACGGGAACCTCGCCGGCCCGCGCCGTCGAACGTCTGCGCGTCGAAGCCGCCGCCAGCGAGTTGGAGAGCGGCGGCGCAGTGCAAACCACCGCCCGCCACTGCGGTTTCACCAACCCGGAAACCATGCGCCGAGCGTTTCTCAGGCTGAGGGGCATGCCGCCATCGGCCTTGCGCCGGGGGTAAGGCGTGAATTGCGAGAGCGCTTCAGGCGGATTAACTCAACGCATGCACCCCGATGCGGTCAGTCAGACTCAAACAAAGCCGACGCTCAGCGTTCAAGTGAAGCGATGCTATGTGCCTTTATACCCGGTATAAAACCAGTGTGACGGCTTGGGTTGATCGCTTAAGCGCTTGCCGGAAGCAGCTTTTCCATCCATTCAAGCAGGGCGTTGGCCGCTGATTCCCACTGTGAGTCAAGCATCAGGACATGGCCCAGATTGGGCAAGCGCCGCACTTCGGCACGCCATGGCACGGCTGAGAAATAGAGCATCGAACTTGAAAATACCGCGTCTTCTTCTCCGCCCATGACCAGCACAGGAAGTTTCTGCCGCGATTTTGGCCGCTGCATCAAGACGGTTGCCATTTCTGCGATCGCTTTCTGCGATTCAGGCACGACAATTTCCATAAAGCGCCTGGCCTCCTGGACGGTCATGTCCTTGGCGAAATAGGCGCGGGTCAAGACTTCCTCGATGTCATCGGATCTCTGGCCGTTGAGCACTTTTTCGATGGCTTGCAGGAAACCGGGAAAGCGGGTCGTCAAGCTGATTGCGCTGGGTAGCGTGCCGGTCGGTGGTACGGGCGAAAGAAGGGCGGCAGCAATCGCTTCGCCTTTTTCGAGATAGCGATCCAGCACCATCGTACCCATCGAGTGACCGATGAGGATGGCCGGCCCGTCAATCTGCTCGATGGCGTGCGCCACGTCGGCGGCGTAATCGTCGATGCCGAAATCGTCAATGCGCTCACCGCCGTCGCTCGCCCCGTGTCCGGCCAGGTCTACGGCGTAGCAGTTGTAGCCGTGTCGCTGGAAAAACGGGATGAAGTTATGTTGCCAACAACTTGAATCAACGTAGCCACCATGCACAAAAAGCAGGTTGGCCCGCGCGGCCGGGCGAGTCGTGGGGTGGCGGTGAAGCTTGGTTTTGCGTCGGGTCATTTGCTGTTTCCTGCTTAGTTATTAGCGTTATCGGTCTGTTTTCGGGCTGCATCGATCAATCGTCGCGAGATGCTGATCGGCTCCGGCAGGAGGGGCAGGGCATCGAGCGGGAACCAGTCGGCGGCCTCGATCTCGTTCGGGTCCGGCGTGATCGTGCCGCCGGCGTAGTCGGCGAAGAAGGCGACCATCAGCGAGTTGGGGAAAGGCCAGGGCTGGCTGTGGAAATAGCGGAGGTTGGCGATCTCGATGCCGACTTCCTCACGAACCTCGCGGGCGGCGCATTCCTCCAGCGTTTCGCCAGGTTCGACAAAACCGGCCAGGGCGCTGAAGACGCCCGGCTTGAAGTGCGGGCTGCGGCCGAGCAGCAGTTTGTCGCCATCGCGCACCAGCACCATCACCGCCGGGGAGATGCGTGGATAGGCCAGTAGCCCGCAGGCCGGGCATTGCATGGCCTGCTCGCCGGTTTTCATGGCTGTTGGCGTCCCGCATTTGCCGCAGAAACGGTGGTTGTTCTGCCAGTCCAGCAATTGCGTGGCGCGACCGGCCAGCGCGAAGGTTTCGGCTCCGGCCAGCTGGAAGATGGTGCGCAACGGCGTTGGCTCGCTGCCGGGGATGGCCGGCAGATGCTCGACATCGGCGGCATAGCATGGGCGTCCGTTGAGTTGTCCGACGGGAAGTGCGTTGGCCGGATGCTTGAAATCGGCTGGCAGGGCAGACGGGAAAATCGCCTCCGCCCCATTGCCGGTGATCGTCAGCAGGCGATGTTCGGAGCGCAGAATCCAGTAACTGGTTTGAGTCATGCTGAGGTCACTTAAATGGAGATTGTCTGTGCCGAGCCATGTTCGGGCAGGCGGTAAATCGTCAATTCGGCGTTCGGTGCCAGCGTGCCGAGCGCCATGCCCAGGATGGAAATGAACATGCTGGCAAAGAAGGCTGTCCAGAAGCCGGAGATGGTGAAGCCATTGACCACTTTGGCGACCAGCAACAGCATTAGCGCGTTGATGACCAGCAGGAAAAAGCCGAGTGTGATCAGTGTCAGCGGCAGGGTCAGAAAGACCACCAGCGGGCGGAGAACGGCATTGGCAAAGCCGAGGAGCAGGGCAGAGACAATCAGCGACGATTTACCGGAAAAGCGGATGCCCTTGAAGACCAGGCTGGCGCCCCACAGGGATAGGGCGGTGATGCCCCACTGAATGAAAAATCCTGCCAGGTTGTCGAACATGTCCTTACTTTCGTTGCGATTAGCTCTGCCGGATCGGCAGTCAGTAAGCAGTTTAAGCGAAGGCGAGCGACAACTGCGGAGAAGGCGCTTCGTCGACGACTGCCTCAATCATCAGCGGCGGTGGCGCAGGGTTGTGCAGAAGCATCTCGAAGGCTTCGTCCGGAAACTCGGCATGGTCTTCCAGCCAGAACTGGCATTCCTCGCGCTCCAGAATGAGCGGCATGCGCGCTTGAACACCGCCGAGCATTTCATCGGCAACGGTGGTCAGGATGGCGCAGGTCGTTCCGGCCAGCGGGTGATGGTCAAAAATACCGGCGAACATCAGCGTTTTTCCCTTGGCGTGACTGATCCGCATTTTCTGCCAGCGGCCAGCCAGCGACTGCCATTCATGGAAGGCTGTTGCCGGTATCAGGCAACGGCTTCGCTTCAGGATCTTGCTGTAAAACGGTTTGGTGACCAGGCCTTCGCTCGGCATGGTGAGCGGTGGGCTGCGCGGTTCCCGGTCGAGAAAACTCCCGACCAGTCCCCAGCGGGCCTTGTTGCCCAGATAGCCGATGGCGCCGGCGGTGATCATCAGCACCGGCTCGGCGGGCAGCATTTCGACGCTGTGGGGCATGTCAGGCAGGCCGAGGTGAAGCGGCGGGAATTGCCTGTTCAGCGCTCTGGCCTTGGCCCTGAGTTCGTAGCTTCCGCACATGGCGGCGTCTCCGGTGATACGATATACAGTAGTTTATACAGTATTTTCCGGGTAAACAAGGCGGCTTCCGGATTTCGGACCGCCGTGCCTAGGCATGCCGCCCGTGCATGATGATGTGGGAGGCAAACCATACCGCCAGCAGATTGGCCGCGACTGCCACATAGCCGACCAGCGGGTAGTCGACGATGCGACCGCTGGCGTCGAGCGAGGTGACAAAACCGGCCAGCGTGGTGGCCAGCCCCATGGCCAGCGATTGCACGGTGCCGTTCAGCGACATGAAAGTGCCGCGCAGCTTGGGCTGGGCAGCTGAAGAGATGATCGCCATGGCCGGGATCATCCGCCCCGAGGTCAGCACGAAAAAGCTGGTGGTACAGATCAGCCAGATCCATAGCGGCAGTACCCCGACATGCGTGACGGCCAGCAAGGGCAGCATGGCGAGCAGCGCTACCCGGCGGTAAACCTCGATCTTGCCGTGCTTGTCGGCCCAATGCCCGATCAGCCGGGCGCTGATGAAGGTGGCAGAACCGCCGACCAGATAAACAATGGGAATGTCCTGCTGGGCGATGCCGACGTTGTTGACCGCATAGACGGTGATGTAGGGAATGACCGTAAAGCCCGAAAAAATGATCAGCGCCGAAAACAGCAGGGCGCGCAGATGGTTGCTGTCACCCAGCACGCTGAAGGTGGCCGAGAACAGATGGGCGCGCTTCTCGTCGCTCAGGTGGTGCCGCAACTCCGGCAGGAAGCGCAGGCCGATGGCCAGAAAGCCCACGCTCAGCGTAGCGATGAACACGAATGGTGCCCGCCAGCCGAGATGGTTGGCCAGCCACAGCGACAAAGGCACACCGGCAATCGTCGACACCGAAAAGGCGCTGGAAACTATGCCGCTTGCCTTGGCTCGCCGGGAAAAGGGAATGGCATCGCCGATCATCGTATGCACCAGTGCCCCCATGATGCCGCCGAAAATTCCGGCCAGACCGCGCGCCAGCATCAGCATCGAATAACTCGGCGCCAGGCCGCAAGCCAGGGTCGCCAGCGCAAACAGGGTGAAGCTGGCCAGCAGCATCCGCTTGCGCTCGAACAGGTCGACAAAGGTCGCCGCCAGTATCCCGGAAACCGCCGCACTGAAACTGTAGGAGGCCACCAGCAGCCCGAATTCGTGCGTTCCGATGCCAAAGGCCGCCATCAGGACCGGCCCGAGCGGCATCATGATCATGAAGTCCAGCACGTGGCTGAACTGGATGCCGGCCAGCGTCAGCAGGAAGAAACGTTCGGCACGGGGAGAAAGCGTGGTGGTCATGGGGTGGCAAAGTCTGGCGTGGGCGCCAAGGATACGCTGCCCGGGACGGCAGTTGATAGCTTCGACCGCGTGGCGCTGAATAATTCAAGGAAAGCGCGGCTGACCAGCAGCTCAACCCCTCCACACCCTTCCGGCTTAACGGGGCGAGGTTGGGGTTTCGTGAAGCAAGGTTTCACGCCAGCGCAGCCGGCGGGCTATGCAAAGCCCGCCGTGGGAGCCGGGAGGAGGGGGCGGGCGTATTCAGTCAGCGCCAAGTTAAAAGCAGCCGGGATCAGCTCGCCACGAAGGTATCCGGCATTTGCAGGGCGATCACCTCGCCGCGTGCTGTGGCAACGCCATCCGCGTATACCGTGGCTTCGACCACGACCTTGCGCCCCTTGATTTCCTTTACCTTGCCGCGTATTTCGAGCACTGGCCCAAGCGGCGTCGGCTTCAGGTAACTGACCTGCAGCGAGCCGGTGACGAAGCGAAAGGCCGGCAGGCTGTCCATGCTGCGGTTTTCGGCCTTGTACATTGCCGCAGCGGCCGTCCCCGTTCCATGGCAGTCGATCAGCGAAGCGAGCAGGCCACCATAGACAAAGCCGGGAATCGCCGTGTGCTCGGGGCGTGGCTGGAAATGCGTGACCGTTTCGTCGCCCTCCCAGTAGGTCTTGATCTGATGTCCCTGCGCATTATTGCGGCCGCAGCCGTAGCAATGCGCCAGATTTTCCGGGTAGTAATCCTGAAACGCCTGCATGCTGTTTCCTTCTATTGGCAAAACGGCATCGTAGGCTGGCCGTTGAACGGCGGCTACTGTTCAGCCAGACAGAGTGCATGCAAATTCGGCCATTGGGGCCTCAGGCCATTCGTCGGCATTCTCGGGTATCGGGAATCTACTGTTCTAGAGGTACGGTAGGTGCTGCTCTGCACATTTTCTGAAAGTCGGGAGGCCGCCTTCGGCCCAGAGGCGGTCATTCAGGCAGGTCAAAACCAAGAAATCCAAACGGCAGCTAAGTGATCAGAATGCAGACTTTCGCTTCCAAGCTGAATCGTCGATTGTCGGGTCAATATCGCTAGCTCACAAACCGGTAACCAACACCAGATTCCGTCAGTATGAACTTGGGGCGCGTAGGATCATCCTCGATTTTTTTTCGGACATGTCCCATGTAAACCCGAACGTAGTGGCTGTCCTCAATATGGGATGGCCCCCAGACCGCCTTCAATAGCTGACGATGGGTCAGGACGGAATCCGGATTGGCGATCAGGTAGGCGAGCAGGCGGAACTCGATCGGTGTCAGGTGTATCTGCTGTCCATCCTTTTCAACGATACGTTTGCCGAGGTCGACGCGAACATTGCCGAACTCAAAGACCGTCATACCTGTCGTTCCGGCCCGGAAACGCCGCCTCAGATGGGCCCGGACGCGAGCCAGCAGTTCAGCTGCACCGAACGGCTTGATCAAGTAATCATCGGCGCCGGCATCAAGTGCGGCCACCTTGTCGCCTTCGGCCGTGCGTGCTGAAAGAACGATGATGGGGATGTCCGACCAGGTCCGCACGTCGCGGATCAGGTCGATGCCGTCGCCATCCGGCAGGCCGAGATCGAGCACCACCAGATCGGGGTGGCGGGTGCCAACCTCGATCAGGCCGCGAGCCACTGAATCGGCCTCGAATACCTCCAGTTGCTCCGCTTCCAGAGCCAGTTTGATGAAGCGACGTATCTTGGCTTCGTCCTCAACGACGATCACGATTGGTGTAGTGGTAGTCATTTAATGAGCCTCCTCGTCTGCTGGCATTTCCTCAGCATCAAGCGATGGCGGATTGCCCCTTGGCAGGGTGAACATGAAACGCGCACCACCTTGCGGCCGATTCACCGCGTAAATTTCTCCACCATGCGCTTCGACAATAGCCCGGCAAATGGCCAGTCCCAAACCGACGCCCCGGGTGGCACTTTCCGGCTGCCCCCGTTCAAATTTCTTGAAAATAACTTCCTCTTTCCCTTCGGGCAATCCGGGGCCGTTATCTTCAACCCAGACCTCAATCATCCTTTCTGTGACGTTGGCACCGATTTCGACCAAGCTGCCCGGCGGCGTGTATTTGACTGTGTTTTCCAGCAAGTTGTAGATAACCCGCTCCATCAGCACGGAGTCAATGTTGACCAGTGGCAGGTTTTCATCGAGCGAGACACTGATCTGATGCTCAGCAAAGGCCCGCTCCAGTGTTTTCAGGGCGCTGACAACCACTTCCTCCAACGGCTGCCATTGCCGGTTCAACTCCACCCGGCCTGACTGTAGCTTGGCCATGTCGAGCAGGTTGTTGACCTGGCTACTGACGCGCAGCGCCTCTTCCTTCAGGGAGTGGGCAATTTCGGCCTGCGGTCCGGTCGGTGGCGGCTGGGTCAGGAACATCGAATCGGCCAGCCCAACCAAGACACTCATCGGGGTCCGCAGATCATGGGAAATGGCCGAGAGCACGGAGTTGCGCAGACGCTCCGATTCCATTTGCACGGTCGTGTTCTGGGCGACCTCAACGTAATGCACCCGTTCCAGTGCGATGGCAATTAGAGAGGCAAAGGTGTCGAGCAAGCGCCGCTGCTCCGGGATGAGCAGGCGGTCCGTATCGCGCATTTCCAGCGCTAACACCCCGCGCTGGCGCATTGGCGCCTTCAATGGCAAATACAGAATTGGGCTGGCCGCCAGCGTATTGGTCCCTTGGCCTGCTGCTTCGGCGTGATCAAAAGCCCACTGGGCAATACCCATGTCGACGGCCGGCAGGCCATTGGCCGAGGGAAGAGCCGGCTGCAAGCGGTCGTTGTCGTCGGTTAGCAGGAAAGCGGCCTTGGCCCCCAGTTCAGCAACGATGAAGCGTTCGCCGATTTCAGTGATCTGTTCGGGCATCAGCGCCGCTGAAAGGTCGCGCGACATTTCATAGAGCGAGCGGACGCGCTGTTCCCGGCGCGTCGCCACCTTGGCCTGGTATTTGGAGCCGGCGGTTAACTGGCCGGTGATCAGGCCAACCGCGAGCATGACAGCGAAGGTCATCAGGTATTGAACATCGGTGACAGCGAAGGAAAAACGGGGCGGAACAAAGACAAAATCGAAAATGGCGACTGACAGGAAGGAAGCCAATACACCTGGACCGCGACCATAGCGCACGCTGACCAGCACCACCGCCAGCAGAAAGACCATGACGATATTCGGCAGATCGACAATCGGGAACAGCGCGGCAGCAGCAATCCCAGCCAGAGCACAACCAGCGGCTGCTTTCGCGTAAGCCGGCCACTGGTCGAAAATGCTGTCACCGAGACTTTCCTGGATATTTTTTCTGGGCTCTCGCTCGGTATCGGCACGCGCTACCTGAAGCACATCGAGATCGGGCGCTCGCTGACCAAGGCGGTCGGCGAAGGATCGGTACCAGGGACGCCAGGGGCGCGGGTGATCCCGACCGACAAAAATCTTCGACAGGTTGTGATCGCGAGCATATTTGACTGCGACCCCTTCGGCATCGTTGCCCGATAGCGTAGCCGTCTGGGCACCCAGTTCCTCGGCCAGCTTGAGATTACGCAGGATCCGATGGCGACTGTTCTCGGACAGCCGCTGCAACGCCGGGGTTTCGATGTAAATGGCGTGCCAAGGGGCTTCCAGCCGGTTGGCAACACGGGCCGTGGTGCGGACGATCTTTTCCCCTCCCGCGCCAGTTCCGATGCAGGCGAGCAGGGAATCCCGGGTTTGCCAGACCGGCGACACGAGCTGATCGCGCCGGTATTGCAGCATCTGGTCATCGACCCGGTCGGCCGTGCGGCGCAACGCTAGTTCGCGTAAGGCAATCAGGTTGCCCTTACGGAAAAAGTTGCGAATCGCCCGTTCTGCCTGATTGGGCAGATAGACCTTGCCGGCCTGCAAGCGTTGCAGAAGTTCATCGGGTGGCAGGTCGACCAGGACAATCTCGTCGGCGGCATCGAACACCTTGTCCGGCACCGTTTCCCAAACGCGGATGCCGGTAATGCCGCTGACCACATCGTTCAGGCTTTCCAGGTGTTGGACATTGACTGTCGAATAGACATCAATGCCGGCCGCTAGCAACTCGTCGATATCCTGCCAGCGCTTGGCATGGCGCGAACCGGCGACGTTCGAATGGGCCAGTTCGTCCATCAGGATCAGGGCCGGCTTGCGAATCAGCGCGGTGTCCAGATCGAATTCCCTGAGAATGCGGTCCCGGTAGGGAATATCCCGCAAGGGCAGGTGCTCGAGGCCGTCGGTCATGACCTCCGTTTCCATCCGGCCATGGGTCTCGACGATACCGATGACCACATCCACGCCTTGCAGAAGCTGCTGCCGGGCGGCCCCGAGCATGGCGTAGGTCTTGCCGACGCCGGCCGAGGCGCCGAAAAATATCTTCAGCTTGCCACGCTTGGCCTTGGCTTCTTCCGCATTCAGGCGGTTGAGCAGTTGATCGGGGTCAGGTCTTTGTTCAGACATCAAATCATTCTCACAACCATCCGACGCGTTTGAAGTTGGCATAGAGCGCAGAACAGGCCACGCTGATGACCAGAAGCGCCATCGGGTAACCGAACTCCCATTGCAGCTCAGGCATTGCCTTGAAATTCATCCCCCAGATGCCGGCAAAAGCCGTGGCGACGGCAAAAATCCCGGCCCAGGCCGCCAGCTTCTTGTTAACTTCGCTTTCTTCGATGGTCACCATGGAAAGATTGACCTGAATGGCGGTACCGATGGTGTCGCGGATGTTGTCCAGCGAGGCATTGATCCGGGCCAGGTGGTCATAGACATCGCGGAAGTAGTCCCGGCTGTTGGCACAGACTGCCGGCCCCCGGCCGCCCGACAGCTTGCCGGTCGCCTCCATCATTGGCGCCACCGCGTGCTTGAGCAAAGTAATCTTGCGCTTCAGTTCGTATAGCCTTTCGATATTGCTGCGGGCGGCGCCCTTGGCAAAAATCTGTTCCTCGATTTCTTCGAGTTCCGACTCCAACCGGTCCGTGATCGGAAAATAGCGGTCGACTACCGCATCCATCAAGGCATAGAGGACAAAGCCCGCCCCATGACTGAGCAGGTGCGGCTCCCGCTCGCAGCGTTCGCGCACCCCGAGAAAACCCTGCTGGCTATGGTTTCTGACCGACAGAACGTAGTTCCGGCCGACGAAGACATTGACCTCCCCGATATTGAACTCGCCCTTGTCATCTTCGAGTAGGTGCATGACGGCGAATACCGAATCACCATACTCCTCGATCTTCGGTCGCTGGTGACCATGGCGAGCATCCTCCACGGCCAGTTCGTGCAGCGAGAACTCTTCCTTCATCTTGTCGAGCTCTTGCAGTGTTGCATCGCGTAGGGCTACCCAGACGAAGCAATCCGGTTTGGCCAGATAGTCGCTGATTTCCTCAACTGCCAAGTCGGCCAGGCGCGAGCCGTTTTCATAGGCAACACAATTGATCAGCATTCAATATCCCCCTGCGTTTCGACAACCCTATCCTGCACGCTTTTAGCCATTTCAGCGAGCACGCGCGCCCGAATCAACCCCGGGAAGACCGACTTGCAGTGCGGGGAACAGGTCAATTGCCGACCATAGGCCAGACGGTTGAGTACCGGGTGAACCTCATGTCGATCACCACATACCGGACATGTGTGTAGTGCCATGACAGGTTATGCAGCATGTTCGGCATAACGGGCCAGGGCTACCGCCTGATCGGCGATAGCGCTAGAAACGATGAGGGTTTCCCGACCGCGAACATTACCCAGACTCAGCGCCAGACTCAAGGCCGCGACACCTGCCACGGCCATCCGCACCGGATTTGCGTAACAGGACAGAAAGGCCCTGATGCCTTCAATCCCCATTCCCGTTGCCGGAAATTTCGTTACCACGGCAGCCTTGCCGGGTTCCAGGGCGGCGATTTCCAGCGAGTCATTGGTCGAGGCGATGCCGATGCATAAATCTGAGCTCATGGTGTCCTTCACTTTCGATTGATATACAGCCAGGCCAGTCCAAGGGGAATGAGGATGACGGCAACGGCCAGCAGAAAATTCACGGCATCCATATTCTTTCGGTTCAACAGGTCTGGTACACGCCGAATACTAGGAAAATCGATTTCAAGATTCTGAAAAATATCGGTGTTTCGCTATAAAAAGAACATATAAATTGAGCTTGTCGAGTCAGGACAGGTGCGGCCAGGTTGCAAACAGTTGAAGTACTGCCAATGAGTCTTCACACAGGTGCAGGCGCTCGCGAAAGCGGGCATCGGAAAACATCCGCGCGGCATCAGCCAGAATGCTGAGGTGTTCTTCCATTGCCTGTTTCGGCACGAGCAGGACAAGGATGTCGGACACCGGCTTGCCATCCGGGGCGGCAAAAGGAATAGGCGCCGCCAGGCGGAAATAGGCTATCCGAATCTGATCGAGATCCTTGATTCGGGCATGCGGAATGGCCACTCCCTCGCCCAGGCCGGTTGATCCGACCTCTTCCCGCCGGGAGAGACTGAGGATGACCCAATCTTGCGGCATGCCATGTCTCGCCTGCATATGCCTGCCGATTTCTTCAATGAGCTGGGTTTTGGTCGCAACGTCGAGATTGAGAAGAATGTCTTCTGCCCGGAGTAGATCGGCGATGGTATTCAATTGATATTCCTCGATTGGGTGATGTACCCGCCATCGTTCGATCCACTGGCGGTAAAAGGGAGCGGAACGGCCCGCTCCCCATCGCACTGTTTTAAGCGCTGGCATCTGCCTTGACTTAGAAACTCTTGGTTACGGAGAGAACGGCGGTGCCACGACCGGCATCTCTGGTTTTCGTAC
>JAGTRV010000377.1 GCA_018262245.1 Pseudomonadota bacterium
TCCGGCCGTCGAGAAAGGGGTGCGTCAGGTGCTCGAGGCGGGGCCGGTGGCCGGCTACCCGCTGCAGGACGTGCGCGTCATCGTCTATGACGGCAAGCACCATGCGGTGGATTCGAAGGAAGTGGCGTTCATTGCTGCAGGCAAGCGCGCATTCATGGACGCCATCCGCAAGTCCCGCCCGATCATCCTCGAACCCATCGTCAACGTCGAGATTGCCGCCCCCGACGCCAACATGGGCGACATTGCCGGCGACATCTCGTCACGCCGGGGCCAGATTTCGGGCACCGATACGATCGGCGGCGGCATGCTGGCGATCAAGGGCCATGCGCCGCTCGCCGAACTCGCCGACTATCACACGCGCCTGAAATCCATCACTGCCGGACGGGGATCGTTCTCGATCGAGTTCTCACACTACGAAACCGTTCCTGCTGCCGTGCAGGCGCAACTGGCCGAAGAACATGCCCGGACCGGGCATGCGGAGGACGATTAAACGCAGCGACCGGAGCCGTCGTTCCGCGCCCCTCTGTCAGCGAATCTTGCCGGCGCCTGTCGCACATCCGGGGCTTTAGTAGCCTTTCTTGAAGATCGTGCCCTGGCACGCCGTACACGCGGTGATCACCGACGTTTTCTTCAGCTGCATCTGCGCGCCGCATTTCAGGCAGGTGAGAGTGCCGGCGCTGGTGATTTCGCCGGCGTTGTAGACCAGCGCCTCATCGGCTTTCGCGGACAGGGCCAGCAGGCTCTGGCCAAACAGCCGGAATGCTGCTGCTGTCGCAGCCAGCGCGCCGGCGCCGACGCGTGAAGGATGGAAACGTTCCTTGGCTTCTTCGCCCAGATGCTCCATGTCCTTGGCCGTCTGTGCCAGGTCTCGCTTCAGGTATTCACCGAACAGCTTGCCCTGCTCGGTGCTGATTTCACCCAATGCCACCATGTTTTCACGCGCAGTGGCCATCGAGGCATCCAAGGCTTCGCGGCCCTTGGCCTGGCTGGCCTCGAGTGCCTCCCGGAACCGTGTGACAAATCGATCATATTGCGACTCGGCTTGTTCGCGCGTTTGTTTTTCCTGAGCATTTTCCATGAAAGCCCCCGTCATTGTTCATTACCGTTACAAAAGTCCAGCCGTATTGCCAAGCCATGGTTCGCGGGCTGGCTCTGCGTCCGTGACAAACCCGTTTTTTTGAATACACCTATCCTCGGCGAAATCACCAATGAACAAATCCTTCGCATTACGCATCGCCGCCATGAACGCGATGTACAAGCTCCCTGCCAATGACCACCCGGTCCTGCCGGAGGACGTCGTCGGCCGCCTAACCAAGTTCAAGGCGACGCTGATGGACGAAGTGCACGAGATCGACCAGATCGTCGAAATGGCGCGACAGGGCAGTCCCCGGATTGACTTGCTGGTCGCCATGGCCGACCTGCTTGGCGACATCATCGTCTACTGCCGCTCCGAGGCCCTGAAATACGGCCTGCCGCTGGAGGAGGTCCTCGACGTCATCATGGACAGCAACGAGAGCAAACTCGGTGCCGATGGCAAACCGATCTATGACGCCAACGGCAAATTCCTCAAGGGTCCAGATTACTGGAAACCCGAACCCAGGATCGAGGCGCTGCTCAACACAATCGCAGCAGGGCGCTGAACGGGCAGCGGATTCGACCTGGTCGGTAGTGGCTTTTCTGCGCCGAGTCGCGGGTCAAAGCAAAAAGCCCGGGTTCGAATACTCAGTACATTCGAGTCTGGCCTTTTTTGATCGCGCTGGCCGTTGTCGGCCAGTGCGATCAGTTGCTAACAGGACTATTTCGTGGCAGGAGCGTTTTTGCGGATTTCGGCAATCTTGGCATCGCGTTCCGCCTTCGCCGCTTTCACCTTCGCGTCGTAATCTGCGCGGGTTGCTGCCTTCGCCTTGCTTTCGGCATCACGTTTGGCGACCAGCGGATCAACGCCTTTGGCGGTGTCCTTCTTGACTGAAGCGTCAACCATCGGCTTCATCTTGGCCGCGCGTTCTTTCTTGGCGACCGAAACTTTTGCTCTATAGGCCTTCTTAGCCGCGGCCTCCGCTTCGCGCTGCTGCACAATGGGATCGGACGACTGCGATTTACCGGCGGCTGGCTGCTGTGCGTAGGCTGTGGAGGAAAGAACGGCAAACAGTGCGGTGATCAGTAATGCGGCAATCTTGTTCATCTTGCGGGTACTCCTAGTTGGATAATATTGGAAAAATGTCCCGGGGCACGGCTGATGCGCCACGACGCGCGCAAAAACTCCGGCTACCGTTCCATGTCGGTTTCAATGCGTCGTTTCAAATCAAGAGAAAAGGGCACACTTGGACACTTATCCGGCCAGTTCCTGAACGACGGTGCCGAAATACGCTGACAGTCCAGGCGGTCACAAAAACACTCTGGCCTCCACTTGGCTTTCTCTACTTTGTTATTAAATCAAGCCGATGCGCCAGCCGCTTTGATCTGGATCAACGGCATGTCAATCAAGCATCAGCACCAATATCCGGCGGGATTGGAGCGGCGATCAGGGCCGGTCTAGAATGAGCATCAGCATGTCCACCGCTTCCACACCCAGCTACACCGAACTGACTTGCTTCTATTCCCGCCTCTATCGCTACCTCCATATCGCTGGGATCGCCTGATGGGACCGCATTTCGTTGATGCAGCCCATGGGCAACGAGGCGCGCGCCGCGGCAG
>JAGTRV010000228.1 GCA_018262245.1 Pseudomonadota bacterium
CGGTCAGGGTCAGCACGTCGACCTCGGCGCGCATGGCTTTCAGCGTTTCCTTCTGGCGCACGCCGAAACGGTGTTCCTCGTCGATGACGACCAGGCCGAGGCGGTCGAAACGGACTTCCTTGCCGATCAGCTTGTGCGTGCCGATGATGATGTCGATCTTGCCCTCGGCCAGTTCCTGCAAGGCCTGCGCCGATTCCTTGGCGGTCTTGAAGCGGGAGATTTCGGCGATCTTTACCGGCCATTCGGCAAAGCGGTCGACGAAGGTCTGGTAATGCTGTTCGCAGAGCAGGGTGGTTGGGCACAGCACAGCGACCTGCTTGCCACCGGCCACCGCGCAGAAGGCGGCGCGCAGCGCGACTTCGGTCTTGCCGAACCCGACGTCGCCGCAGACCAGGCGGTCCATCGGCTTGCCGGAGCGCATGTCCTCGATCACCGCGGCGATGGCCTGCGCCTGATCGTGGGTTTCCTCGAAGCCGAACCCGTCGGCAAAGGCTTCGTAGTCGTTTTCCTGGAAGCTGAAGGCGTGGCCCTGGCGGGCGGCGCGGGCGGCGTACAGGGTCAGCAGTTCGGCGGCGGTGTCGCGCGCCTGCTCGGCGGCCTTGCGCTTGGCCTTTTCCCACTGCCCGGAACCGAGGGTGTGCAGCGGCGCGGCATCCGGTTCGGCGCCGGAATAGCGCGAAATCACATGCAACTGAGCGACCGGCACGAAGAGCTTGGCCTCGTTGGCGTAGTGCAGTTCGAGGAACTCCTGCTCGCCGTTGCCGAGGTCCATGCGGACCAGGCCGCGGTAACGGGCGATGCCGTGACTTTCATGGACCACCGGGTCACCGACCTTGAGTTCGGTCAGGTCCTTCAGCCAGTTGTCGAAACTGGCCTTGCGCGCGGCTTCGCGGCGGGTGCGGCGCGGCGCACCGGCGTAGAGCTCGGTTTCGGTGATGAAGGTCAGATTGGGCAGGGCGAAACCGCCGTGCAACGGTCCGACGCCCAGCGCCAGCGGCGCATCGGCTGCTGCGAAACCGGCAAAATCGGCGGAGGTGGCGGGTTTCAGGCCGTGTTCGGCCAGCATGGTGGCCAGCGTTTCTCGGCGGCCGGCTGATTCGGCCAGCAGCAGCACGCGACCCTTGAAGCCAGCGAGATGGTTTTTCAGCTTGCCGAGCGGGTCTTCGGCCCGGCGATCGACCGAAATATCGGGCAGGGCCGTGGAGGCCGGGTTTTCGGTTTTGGCCGAAAATACCAGCCGGCCGTAGGACTTGGCTGCAGTGAAGAAAGCCTCGTCGGACAGGAATAATTGCTCCGGCGGCAGCAGCGGTCGGGCCTTGTCGCCCTGCAGCATGTTGTAGCGCGAGCGGGTGTCGTTCCAGAAAGCGGCGATGGCCGCCGGTGCGTCGCCGTGCGTGACGAAAACCGCATCCTTGGGCAGGTAGTCGAAAACCGTCGCCGTTTCGTCGAAGAATAGCGGCAGGTAATATTCGATGCCGGCGCTGGCAATGCCCTGGGAAACGTCCTTGTAGATGCCCGACTTGGCCGGGTCACCCTCGAAGGTCTCGCGGAAGGCCTGGCGGAAATGCGTGCGGCCCTTGTCGTCCATCGGGAATTCGCGCGCCGGCAGCAGGCGCACTTCTGGCACCGGATAGACCGTGCGCTGGGTATCGACGTCGAAGGTCTTGATGCTCTCGATCTCGTCGTCGAACAGGTCGAGCCGGTACGGCAGCTGCGAGCCCATCGGGAAGAGGTCGATCAGCCCGCCGCGAATCGAATACTCGCCGGGCGACACCACCTGCGTCACATGCGCATAGCCGGCCAGCGTGACCTGGCTGCGGAACTTCTCGGCATCCAGCTTCTCGCCTTTCTTGAAAGAGAAGGTGTAAGCGGCCAGGAAGGCCGGCGGCGCCAGGCGATAGACGGCGGTGGAGGCCGGTACAAGCAGGATGTCCAGTTCGCCCTGGGTCGCAGCCCACAAGGTCGCCAGGCGCTCGGAAACCAGGTCCTGGTGCGGCGAGAAGGTGTCGTAAGGCAGCGTTTCCCAGTCCGGCAGCAGGCGCACGCGCAGCGGTGTAGGCAAATTCGGCGCGAACCATGGAATCTCGTCGAGCAGCCGCTGCGCATCGGCGGCATTGGCGGTGACGACGGCGAGCAGCTTGCCGGGGTTGCCGACGGCGATTTCAGCCAGCGCCAGCGCATCGGAAGAGCCCGCCAGAGGTGGTAGGTCGATACGCGCACCGGCTTTGGGCAGCGCGGCAAGAGACAACAGGAAAGGGGATGCGGACACTGCGAAGCGGATGGCGTTGCGGGCCTTGGATTATAGCCGCTTCGCCCGATGGGGCCGGAGATGTTTCCGGGTTATGTCATGATCGGAATAGCTTGCTGCCCTGGAGGCCATGCTCTCTTCCAGGGCAGATAATTTCGTTGATCAGGGCGCTGGTTTGCTTCTGACTTCCTTGCAGATGGCGATTTCCTCGTCGCTCATGACCGGCTTGATATCGCAGCGAGCCTCCCAGGCGACCTGACGTTTCTGGCGCTCAAGCAGGGCGAGTTCGCGATTCTTCACCTTGGCTTCGGCCTCGCGGCGCTTTTTCTCGTCGGCAGCGGCGATGGCGGCTTGTTCAGCCTGCTCTTTGCGCTTTTCTTCATCGGCTGCCTGTTGCAGCTTTCTGGCCTCCAGGATTGCAGCATCTCGCTTGGCGCGTGCAGCTTCTTTTTCCTGGCGTATGCGACGAAGGTTTTCGTCTTCTTCGCTCGTTGCTGAGTTACCGAACGAGGGATTGTCGCCGGTTGCCGAATTGTCATTAGATCGCCCGGAACGCGCCACGGCGTTACGGACGATACCACTACCGCTTTCACTGACATGCGTGTCAGCGGAGTGGTGAGTATGTGAGGAACGAATGCGCCCCTTCGCGCTTGCATCGGCAGAGACGCTCAGCGCTAGTGCGACGAGGATGGTGGCCAGGCCAATTCGATTCATGTGTTCTCCCTGAAATTTATTATTTAGTGAAACGGCATCGATTTTAGCGAATTTTTTCGGCAGCCATTGTGGGGGTATTTCACACTTTGAGTGTGCCTTGTGCTGAGCGCTTATTGACCAAGACTCCCGCTACTCCGTGCGATAAGCCTTATCCGTGATGAATTCGATGTTTTCCTTATCTGCCAAGTGGAATAATCTGCAGAGAGTTATCGTCTGAGCATTACTGACATCAGGAGCATTCATCGTGTCTGCATCGCAAAATAAAGTATCGATTTCGCCGACGGGCGAATCCTTTCCGTTACCTGATCAAGCCGACTATGCGGCCGAATATCAGCGCGTCAAAGTCCTCGCCGAGGCGGCACGAGCGAGTGGCAAGGAGGTCGTGGTGGTCATGGGCGTCGGCTTTGTCGGCGCGGTGATGGCGGCCATCGTGGCTGATTGCGAAGACAAGGATGGCCGGCCGAGCAAGTTCGTGATTGGCTGCCAACGCCCGTCGACGCGCTCCTTCTGGAAAATTCCGCTGCTCAACCGCGGTATTTCCCCGGTCAAGGCCGAAGACCCGCAGGTCGATGTGCTGATCGGCCGCTGTGTGCTGGAAAAGAAGACGCTGATTGCGACCTACAACAGCCAGGTACTCGATCTGGCCGATTGCGTGGTCGTCGACGTGCAGTGCGATTTCCTGAAGCAGGAACTCGGCAACATGAAATCTGGCGAGTGTGACATGGCAGCGCTGGAGGCGACGCTGAAAACCGTTGGCCAGCATGTTCGTCCGGAATGCCTGACCCTGATCGAAACAACGGTGGCGCCGGGAACGACGGAATTCGTCGCCTGGCCGATCCTGAAGAAGGCTTTCGCCGGCCGCGGCATTGCCTCGGCCCCCTTGCTGGCGCATTCCTACGAACGTGTGATGCCGGGCCGCGAGTATGTGGCCAGTATCCGTGACTTCTGGCGTGTCTGTGCCGGCTGCGATGATGCTGCCCGGGCGCGGGTCGAGAAGTTTCTGCACGAAGTGCTGAACACTGACAAGTTCCCGTTGACGGTGATGGATAGACCGATCGAATCCGAGACTGCCAAGATCGTCGAGAACAGCTACCGGGCCACCATCCTCGCCTATCTGCATGAGTGGTCGATTTTTGCCGAGCGCAACGGGGTTGATCTGGTCAAGGTGGTCGACGCGATCAAGATGCGGCCGACGCACAGCAACATGATCTTTCCCGGTCCCGGCATCGGCGGTTATTGCCTGCCCAAGGACGGTGGTCTAGGCTACTGGGCCTACAAGCACATCCTCGGCTTCGAGGATGGCGACAAGGTTTTCCGCATTACACCGGTGGCCGTCGATATCAACGACACCCGCGCCCTGCATGTGGCCGAACTGACCCGCGATGCGCTGCGCAACATGGACCGCTATATCGCCGCCTCGCAGGTGCTGATTGCCGGCGCCTCCTACCGGCAGGACGTTGGCGACACGCGCTACAGCGGCTCGGAGCTGGTGGTCCGCAAGCTGGCCGAAATGGGCGCCGAGATGCGGGCGCATGATCCGTATGTCGAGCAATGGTGGGAATTCTCGGAGCAGGACAAATACCCGACTTCCGGCCTTTCGTGGAAGCGCTTCTTCCGCAACCAGGATGAATTGTCGGAACTCAAGGTCGAG
>JAGTRV010000229.1 GCA_018262245.1 Pseudomonadota bacterium
CGTGACAGATCGCACATTGCTCGGCATAGACCTTCTTGCCGCTGTCACCGTCCGGCTTGAGCGAGCGGTCGATCTTGCCGACGCCGCGTCCGGGCACCTTGTCCTCCGGCTTGGTTTCACGCTTCATCCACTCGAAGTAGGCGACCATGGCCTTCATGTCGGGCGAGTCCTTGGGCAGGGGCTTGCCGTTCATCGAGCGCTTGAAGCAGCCGTTGATACGGTCTTCCAGCGTGATCGTCCGGCCGGCACGTGGTGCGTAGCTCGGGAAGAAGGCCGAGACGCCGACATAAGGCGAGCCGTCCGCCACGGTACCGGCATTGAGGTGGCAACTGGTGCAGTTCAGCTGATCGCCGACATGTCCGGGCAAGATATCCTTCGTTTCCAGGTTGAGGCGCATGCCGCGGACCAGTTGCTCTGCATTGGCAGCCTTCAGCATGTCCGCAAGGCGCGGCGTGTCGAACTTGCTCGAATCGGTCGTCTTGGGATCGAGTTTGGCGCGCATATTGGTTACCGTCGCGACATCCACGCTGGGTGCGCCATCACCCCAGCTGTTGCGGACGAAGCTAAGAATCTCGGCCAGTTCTTGGTCGCTTAGGCGGGCAAAGGCCGGCATGACGAAAACGCGAGGGTGGGTTGCGGTTGCCGCGGTTTGGCCGCCGGTCAGTATGATGTGGGACAGGGTAGAGGCATCCTTCGACATCACGGCCGGGTTGCCGGCCAGGGGTGGAAATATCTTGGCCACACCGCCGCCATCGGCCCGGTGACAGTCACCACAGAACTGGATGTAGCCCAGGCCGCCGCGTGTGGTGAACAGCTTTTCCGGAACATGGGCGGCAACCACCGGTTTTGGCGCGCCGGCCGGCATCGGCTTGTCGTATGGTCCGGGAGGTAGGGACTTGAGGTAGTTGGCGACTGCGGTCAGGTCAGCTTCCTTGAAGTGCTGGGTGCTGTGCGTGATGACTTCGGTCATGCTGCCCGAGGCAGTGGCAAAGCGATTCTGTCCGGTCTTCAGGAAGGTGGCTGTGTCCTCGACGGTCCACAGGTTGCGCAGACTGAGCGCGCGCCAGGCTTCGATGGTTTCGCCGGCCAGGAAGTAGCTGCCATTCGATCCGGCATCGCTCATCGCCTTCTCCTGAAAGAGCAGGCCGCGCGGCGTATGGCAGGCACCGCAGTGACCTAGCCCCTGAACCAGATAGGCGCCGCGGTTCCAGGTCTCATCCTTGGCCGTATCCGACTTGAACGGCGTGTCATCCAGGAAGAACCAGTTCCAGATGGCAAGGCCCCAGCGCATGCTGAATGGCCAGTGCATTTCGTCTGGCTTGTTGGTCTGCTTGACGGCGGGCAGACCCTTCATCAGGTAAGCATAAAGCGCCTGCATGTCTTCGCCCGTCAGCTTGGCGTAGGACGGGTAAGGCATGGCCGGGTAAAGGTTGTGGCCGTCGGCGGCAATGCCCTTGCGCATTGCGCGGTCGAACTGTTCGAAGCTGTATTTGCCGATGCCGGTATCGCTGTCAGGCGTGATGTTGGTCGAATACAACTTGCCGAACGGCGTTTCCAGCGCACGGCCGCCAGCCATCTCGGCGCCCTTGTCCGTTGTGTGGCAGGCCACGCAGTCGCCCAGGCGAGCCAGGTAACGGCCGCGTTCGACTTGTGCGTCGTCGGCGACAGCCTGGCTCGTGATACCGAGCAGGGCGCTAACGATAAGCAGCAAGCCGCCAATCCTTTGCAGGAAGCTCTGGTACTGGCGGATGACTGGAGGTGTCTGGCTGGCGCCGCCGACCGAATACGCTTTCTTCGACATACTTTTCTCCCTCTTCTAGATGTGAGGTCAAGTGTAGGTAGAGACGCCGGGACCGCCTATCCGGTCATTGGGTTAACGCAATAGCCGAAATCGATTAGTCGAGGCCGTTCGGGTCAGCGCGCAGGATCAGGCGGGCCAGTTCGGCGGCACTACCGGTAGATGTTATTTCCAAGACGTGTAGGCGATGGACATGCACCGAATTGTCTCTGATGCCCAGTTGACGTTCCACTTCCTTGTTGGCCAGGCCGAGGGCGAGCAGGCGGGCGACTTCGCGCTCGCGAACCGAGAGTCGGTCGAGAACTTCGCGTGCTTCTTGGTGACGGCGGTTGGCGGCGTGGCGTTCGAGACTGAGTTGTACCGCCCGCTCCACGGTATCGAGAAAGATCTGGTCCTTGAAGGGCTTTTGCAGGAAGTCGACAGCACCGTTTTTCATCGCCTGTACCGCTAGTTCAACTTCGCCGTGGCCGGTCATGAAAACAATTGGAAAGGGCGAATCAGCGGCACGCAGGCGACGTTGCAATTCAAGGCCGCTAATGCGTGGCATGCGAATGTCGAGCACCAGGCATCCGCCGCCGGCCTGCATCTCCGGTGCCGCCAGCAGGAAGGCTTCGGCGGAATCGTGCCCGACGGCTTGCCAACCGACGGATTCGAGCAAAAAGAGCAGCGAGCGGCGGAAGGGGGCTTCGTCGTCGACGACATGGATGACGGGTAACAGGTCGGGCAAGGTCATGGCGTATTCACGGTATCGGTGCTGTGGGCGAGGGGCAGACTGAAGCGGAAAACGAGGCCGGGGTTGGCGTTGCGGGCAAGCAGTTCGCCGCCGTGAGCTTCGACGATAGTCTTGCAGATCGGCAGGCCGAGGCCCAAACCGTCGGGTTTGGTGGTGAAGAACGCTTCGAGGAAATGGGCCTGCAATTCCGGCGTCAGGCCGGGGCCGTGGTCGCGCACTTCGACAGCGCAGCGGTCATCTTCCCGTTCCAGGCTAACTTCGATCGGATGCTCGTCATCCATCGATTGCTGCGCATCCCAGGCATTCTTGAACAAATTGAGCAGTACCTGCTGGATTTGCAGCGGATCGACCAGCACCTGACGTTCGGCCAAGGAAAGATCGTGCCGAAGTTCGATAGGCCGGGCTTTTGACAACATTCCGCCAATGAAGCTGCCGGCTTCGTGCACCAAGTCGGCAATGTCGCAAATTTCCTGTCGGCGGCTGCGTTTTCGAGCGAAGCTGCGGATACTGCCCAGAATGCCGGCGGCACGTTCGGATTCGTTGGCTATTTCTTCGGCCGCCTGACGCAAGGCGGCTTCCGACAGCGTGCCACTATCCTGGCGGCGCAACAGGCTGCGCGCATAGTTGCCGATGGCGGCCAGTGGCTGGTTAAGCTCATGTGCCAGTCGGCCGGACAGTTCCCCGAGGATCGACAGACGGGAAAGGTGATCCATCTGTTGCTGCCCGGCCTGAACACGGGATTCCAGATGGTGGCGCTCGTCAAGGGCTTGGGTCAGTTCCCGTGTACGTCGCTGGACCAGGTGCTCGACATGCAAGGTATAGGCTGCTCCGGCGAGCATGAGCAGAACAAGGCCGAGCACCCACGCCCAATATCGGCGTAGCTGGGCTTCCAAGCTAGTCTCGCGCAGAAAAGCATAGGGCCCGGTCTGCAACTCGCGCAGCAGTTCGTGCACCGGGTGGTAATCAGCTGGGACACTCCACCATTGCTGGTTAGTATCTGGCGGCAGGGAAAGCAGAGCGAGCAGTACTTCCCGCGATAGGGCTGGCGGCGTCCGGCTAGCTGCGGCAAAGGCCCAGCCAGGGTAGAGTTGCGAGGTGACGGCGCAGTTGCCGATTTCCGGGCGTGGCGAGAGCACACGCAGGCGACCGGCGGCTACGCTTCCCTCTTGTTCCATGTGTTCGAGCAGGCAGGCGCGCAGGATGCCGGCATCGGTTTTGCCGTCGACCACGGCATCAATCACTTTGGTCATGGGGAAGTTGGTGAACACGGGTGTAACGCGGCCATTCTCAGGATCAAGTCCGAGCCTACGCAGTTCGGCGCGGATTAGCTGGTAGCCGCCGAAAGCATCGGGTGATACCGCGGCTAGGGTTTTACCGCGTAGATCCTCCAATCGCTGGATGTCCTGGCGCCGGTCGAGTACGACGACGGCTGAACCGACCACATGTTCCGGGTTGCTTGTTTCGTCGGAGACCTGGGTAGCGATTCGCGTGATGCCACTTTGCGCCTCAAGACTCACGTAATGGCCGGGGTTGGTGACAACAAAGTCGAGTTCACCTTCCTCAAGTGCAGCGGCCATAGCACCTAGGTCGAAATGGCGTAACTCGATACGTTTCCCTCCGAGGCGTTCCTCAAGGTTGCTAACCATCGAAGACCAGTGGATTTCGGCCTCTTCCGAGCCCTGCCAGGCAAGGGTTCCAATGCGTACAACATCCGTAGCAAAGACGGCGCAGCACTGCAAACAGCCGATTAGGCCAATAGTAAAAAGGAGAGCGCAGCGCTTCAAAAGAGTCATGGAAGAGATTTTAAGAATCTCTCCCTAGGAATGCGAGTTTGGCATTGCAAACCACTCATCATTACAACTTCGAATGGCAGGTCTGAGCAGGTTATAAACGGCAACTCATGGCCGGGTCACCTTTAAGGTCATCTAACGCAAGCAACCCCCCGATCCATAAAGGGTTTATATGGTTATCCCCAAAACCTGTGGATAACTGTGTGGAAAAGTCCTGCAGAAGCTCGCTAAGTAGTAGTTCTGTAAGGACTTTGCTTACGCCGCACCAATATTAATCATGTGTTTAACTAA
>JAGTRV010000230.1 GCA_018262245.1 Pseudomonadota bacterium
CCGAACCGCCCGGTGAGTTGATGTAGAAATAAATGTCCTTGTCCGGGTTTTCCGCTTCAAGGAACAGCAACTGGGCGACGACCAGGTTGGCGGTTACGTCGTTCACAGGGCCGACAAGAAAGATCACCCGCTCTTTCAGCAGGCGTGAATAGATGTCGTACGCGCGTTCGCCGCGTCCGCTCTGTTCAACCACCATCGGGACCAGGCCCAGAGCCTGCGGATCCCAGTTGCTTGCGTTGTCGATATTCATGTCAGCCCTTGTGTGTTGCTTGTTGGTTACATTCAAGACGATTGTCGCTTTCGCGACAAGGTCCAGATTACTGCTTCTGACCCATCAGTTCATCAAAAACCGCAGCCTTTTCGGTGACCTTGGCCTTGCTCAGGACCCATTCGACCACATTGTTCTCGATGGCGACGCCTTCGACTTCCTGCAGACGCTGCGGCTGGGCGTAATACCAGCGAATCACTTCTTCCGGGTGCTCGTAGCTCTGGGCGGTTTCTTCGACCATCGTACGAACTTGTTCCGGGCTAGCCTGAAGTTTTTCCGTCTTGACTACTTCAGCAAGGATCAGGCCAAGTGTGACGCGGCGCTTTGCCTGGTCGGCAAACCACTCCGGCTGGATCGGCATGTCCTTGACCTTCATGCCACGCTGTTCCATGTCTTGACGAGCAGCTTGCATCAGGCGCTGGATTTCCATGTCGACCAGAGCAACCGGCACGGTGATCGGGTTGGCCTTGAGCAAGGCTTCCATGACCTGGTCCTTCAGCTTGCCTTCGATGCGGCGCTTCACTTCGCGCTTCAGATTGGCTTCGATTTCGGCGCGCATCTTGGTCACGTCGCCATCGGCGATGCCCATGCTGGTTGCAAATTCTGCATCCAGTTCCGGCAGAACCGGCGCCTGAACCTGCTTGACGGTGATGTCGAATTGAACCGTCTGGCCAGCCAGATCCTTGGCGTGGTAGTCAGCCGGGAAGGTCAGGTCAAAAGTCTTGGTTTCGCCAGCCTTGGCACCTTCAACGGCATTTTCGAAATCGGGCAGCATCATGCCCTGGCCGAGAACGAACGGGTAATCATTGGCCTGGCCGCCCGGGAACGGGACGCCTTCCTTCTTGCCGGTGAAGTCGATGACGACGCGGTCTTCCCTGGCGGCGGCGCGGTCGGCGTCAGCGTAGGAAACGCGCTGCTTGCGCAGAATGTCGAGGGTCTTGTCGACTTCAGCTGCGCTGACTTCGAGGACCGGGCGTTCGACTTCGGAACCTGACAGATCGCCCGGAGTGAATTCCGGGTAAACCTCGAAGATGGCCGAAAACTCGAGGTGCGAGTTGCTTTCGGTGGTCTTCGGCTCGATGCGCGGGTAGCCGGCAACGCGCATTTTCTTTTCGGTGACGGTTTCGCCGAAAACGCGATCCAGCTCTTCGGACAGCACTTCGTGGCGAGCCTGGTCGCCATACTGCTGCTTGACGATGTTGAACGGTACCTTGCCCGGGCGGAAGCCGGGCACCTTCATATTCTTGCCCATGCGCTTCAGGCGCTGTTCCATTTCCTTCTCGACATCGGCGATGGCGATGGAGAGATCGACGCGGCGTTCAAGTTCGTTAGCTTGTGCAGTGGTTGCTTCCATGAGAATTCCTTGTGACTACGGAGCCGAAAAAAATAAAGCTGACAATAATATCACGGCCGGTACGCTGCCGGATGCTTCCGCCTATTCTCCGGGGTATATGGGTTTTTTTGCAAGTGACCAGTAGACAGGTTCATCGGAAGTTCGTACAATGCGCGCCTTCTTCAGCGGCGGCTGTAGCTCAGTTGGTAGAGTCCCGGATTGTGATTCCGGTTGTCGTGGGTTCGAGCCCCATCAGTCGCCCCAGTACATAGCTTCACCAAGCACCATGAAGCACCAGAAACCCCGATAGCTAAAGGCTTTCGGGGTTTTTGCTTTGTAGCATCCGGCACCATCAAACCCCATCCCAATACCGAAAGTCTGTCGGTACACTTGACGGTAGTCGCAAAAGGGGTGACGGTACACGTCAAATTGACGGTATCAGGGAGGCGCAATGGCTACCGACAAGCTCACGGCGGTATCGATCAAGCAGGCTAAACCGGCTGAAAAGCCCTATAAATTGACCGATGGCGGCGGCATGTATTTGCTGGTCGATACCAAGGGCGGCAAATACTGGCGGCTCGATTATCGCTTTGCCGAGAAGCGCAAAACCCTGGCCTTGGGTGCTTACCCTGAAGTCTCGCTTGAAGAGGCTCGCAAGGCCCGCGACAAGGCCCGCAAGCAGATCAAGCAAGACATAGATCCCAGTGAGCAGCGCAAGGTCAGCAAGCTGACAGCAGCGCATCGGGCGGCCAATAGCTTTGAAGCTGTGGCCCGCGAATGGCACGCTGAGTTTTCACCGACCTGGACCAAGCACACGCAGGAAAAGAACCTGCGCATCTTCGTGGTCTATGCCTTTCCCTGGATCGGAGGTCGACCGATTGCCGAGGTCACAGCGCCCGAGCTCCTGGCGATCATTCGGCGCGTCAAGGAAATGGGTTATCTCGACACGGCACACCGCCTGCGAATGACCGCCGGGCAGGTGTTCCGCTATGGCATCAGTACCGGCCGCTGCGAGCGCGACATATCGGCCGACCTGCGCGGTGCCATCCCACCGCAACGGAAAAAGCACTATGCTGCGATTACCGATCCGTCAGAGTTCGGCAGGTTGCTGCGCGACATCTGGGCCTACCAGGGAAGCCTGATTACCTGTTCCGCGTTCCGGCTCTCCGCGTTGTTCGGGCTGCGCCCTGGTGAGGTTCGCAATCTGGAATGGTCCGAGGTTGATCTTGATACCAAGTTGATCCGTATTCCCCTGGGCAAGATGAAGGCGCGGCGCCTCCATGTCGTTCCATTGGCCGACCAGGCGGCGGCGATCCTGGAGGATCTCAAGCCATTGACCGGGGACGGTCGGTATTGCTTCCCTGGGCTGCAAAGCCGTGACCGGCCAATGAGCGAGAACACGATAAACGCCGCGCTGCGCCGCCTGGGCTACGACACCCAGAGCGAGCAGTCGGCGCATGGCTTCCGAAGCTCATTCTCGACCATGGCGCATGGTTCCGGATTGTTCCGGCCCGAGGTTGTCGAGGTGCAGCTCGCCCATAAGCACGGCGATGCGGTGCGCCTGGCCTACGACCGGGGGGATTTCCTTGAGGAGCGGCGCAAGCTGATGACCTGGTGGGCGGGGCAATGCGATCAGATGCGGCAAGGTGCCGAGATCATCCCAATTGGTGCGGTGGCATGATGAAGATCAAGCTCAACGGCATGGACGACGAGATAAAGGCCATGGTCGAGTCGGTGGCGTATGCAGTCGAACTTCACCGATTGCGTCCGGACTTGGCCGGGGTTCCTACGTTTTCGGATGAAGCTCAGCAAATTGCGCATCTTTTCGTTGCTGGTTTCCCAAAGCCCGACCAGATACCAGACCCACCAGGTGGATTGCCTGAGTATCGGCAGCACACGGCACATGATGCCGTTAATGTGAATGACAGGCGGCACCGGGATTGGATGCGAGATTCTGTGTGTTCGACATTGTTGTATGGGGGCACCCTCGATGTTGCAGAGAGGGCATGGCTGATCTACGTCCTATCCAAAATGAAGGATATGCCTCATGAATCAAAAGGGCGGGCGATCAAAGGTAATGAACGGCTCGAGTTCATGCTGCAGCTCATAGGCTTCATTGAGGATTACGAACGAGAGCGCGGCAAATACAAGCGCGGGGATATAACGAGAATGTTGGAGGCTGCAGCCGATCATTTCGGCAAAGGCCGCGAATACGAGACAGTGTGCGCCATGTACAAATCAAAGGCGTTTAAGCGGCTTCGTAAGAATCTCTCAGATAGGGGAAATATTGAGCGTGCATTGTCTACCAAGACAACAATTTAGCGCGCTCCTACATTGCCGCCATGCACCCAGCGGCTCCATCCCGGCGCCGCGGGTTCCTTCCAAGGAAAAGCCATGGCACAGAAACCCATCCCGCCCACACTGGCGGCGTTTGACTCCCTCCCTGATTCAGCCCTGATCGATGTAAAGGTAGTTTCCGGCGTTTTCGGATGCTCAGAAAACACCGCCTGGCGCCGCTATGGCGCCTTGTCCATCAAGGTATCCCCGCAGCAGACCCGTTGGCGTGTCGCCGATGTGCGCAAGGCGCTGGCAGACCTGGCAAAGCCCGGGCAGGCAGCGGCATGAAAACCGCGCTTGACCGAACCGGCCGACCGTGGCAATCTCGGTCCCCGGTGCTCAACACACCTCATGTAGCGGTATCCGCTCCCGTCAGTCCAAGCGGATTTTTTACGTCCATCGGTTTCGTCCATGTCGGCCTCGTGCCGGCTTGGCCTGGTCAATGGTCGGGTAGTGCGCAGTCATGCAACAGCCTTCGGGTAAAAGCTGCGAGCGGTCTACATGCCGTGTTGAAGTACCTGACCACCCCTCAACAGGGTGGCTTTTCAACGAACCATGTAGGAGGCCATCATGGCTGATACCAAAACCCCCGGCGTGGGTGAACGCCAAATTCCTGAGCTGATAAAAGTCAATCCGCTGATCGATTTCGACCGCGATACCTCGCATGT
>JAGTRV010000231.1 GCA_018262245.1 Pseudomonadota bacterium
GATGGCCATCTGATCTGGTGCCAGGTGTTCGCAAAAGCAATCGACCCCAACGACCCCAGTCGAGGAATTGTCTGGATTGCTACCGATGTCACCGAGGCCGTCAGCACTCGGGAAGCACTGGAAAAATCATCGCGTGAAATGGAAGCGCTGATGGCCAATTCATCGGTGGGCATCGTTGTCACCCATGATCGAAAAATCGTCCGCTACAACCAACGTTTCGGCAAGCTGTTCGGGTTCCAGGGAGAGAACGGGATCGGCATGGATACGGCCGGACTCTACCGATCGGCCGAAGAACACACCGAACTCAATCGGCGTGCCGCCCCCGCTCTTTTCCAGGCCAAGCCATTCCAGACCGAGCTCTACATGCGCCGCCAGGATGGCAGCGACATCTGGGTCAACCTGATCGGCTATGTGGCCGATCCAACGGATCCATCAATGGGCGTATTCTGGATCGCCGAAGACCGAACAGCCTTCAAACAGGCCGAAGAGGAACTCAAAAAAGCCTATTTCGACCAGCGCCTGATTTTCGACAATTGCGTCGCGGGCATCGCCTTCGTACGAAATCGGGTATTCCAGCAATGCAACCGCCGGTTCGAGGAATTGTATGGCTACGGACCGGGCGAGTTAACCGGCAAACCGACAAGGGTCACCTACTTCTCCGATAAAGCGCACGCCGAGATAGGTACGACCGCCTACGAGATGCTGGGCAGAGGCGAAACCTTCGTTTCGGAAGTCGTTCACCGGCGACAAAACGGAGATCCGATCTGGATGCGGATTACCGGCCGGGCCATCGATCCGGCAAATCCGAACGATGGCTCCATCTGGAACTACGAAGACATCACCTCTCGCAAAGTGGCCGAGGACTCCCTGCGTGAGTCCGTCATGCTGCAACGGGCGATTCTCAACAGCGCAAAACTGATGATCTTGTCGACCGACAGCGAAGGTCGGGTCATCTCATGCAATCCGGCAACGGAGCAGATGCTTGCTTACCCTTCCGCCGAATTGCTCGGGCGAACGCCCGTTGAGTGTTTCTTCCTTCGTGAAGAAATTCAGGAACGTCGCCGGGCGCTATCCTCAGAAACGGGCTTCGATCCGGCCAGCGATATTGATGTACTGCTGGCCAGGGTCCGGCTTGGCTCGGTGGACCAGGGGCAATGGACCTTCCAGCGCAAAGACGGCGAGAAATTCATCGTTGAACTCTCCATCTCGGCACTGCACCCCGAAGATAAAAAAGCCCAAGGCTTTCTCTTTGTTGCCAGCGACATTACCGAGCGAAAACGGGCCGAAGATGCGCTGCTGCGCTCCAGGGACGAACTCGAGCTGCGCGTCAAGGAACGCACCAGCGAACTCGAAAGCGAGGTGCTTGAGCGCCGTCGTATCGAAAGCAAGTTACGCTACCTTGCCCACCATGACGCACTGACCGGCCTGGCCAATCGAACGCTGCTCCAGCAACGGCTCGGCGAGGCGATGGACAACGCAGCCCAGGACGATACCAAGGTCGCCATCCTGTTCATTGACCTGGATCGTTTCAAGACCATCAATGACTCCCTAGGCCACCACATTGGCGACACCCTGCTCAAAAATGTTGCCAGTCGACTGACTGAAACGCTCCGCTCCAACGACACGATCGCCCGGCTCGGCGGTGACGAGTTCATGATCATTCTGCCGCTCAAGGCAAACGAGGCACTGGCGGGCAAGCTTGCCTCGAAAATCCTCGATGCCTTGCGCCCTCCGATACGCATCGATGGGCACGAGTTGTTCGTCACACCATCCATCGGTATCTGTTTTTATCCGAATGACGGGGTTACCGTAAATGCCCTGATGCGTAACGCCGATACTGCGATGTATCAGGCCAAGGCCAATGGACGGAACACGTATTGTTACTTCACGGCAGAGATGAATGCCGCTGCCGACAACTACTTCCAGATCGAGTCAGACCTTCGTCGCGCCGTGGACCGGAATGAGTTCGAAGTGTTTTACCAGCCGGTCATTGACCTGAAGACTCACCGCATCACTTCCTACGAAGCCCTGGTCCGCTGGCGCCATCCTACCAAGGGCCTGGTTGGCCCGGCCCAGTTCATCACGGTTGCCGAGGAAAGCGGTCTGATCGGCGAAATTGGAACCATCGTTTTGCGTCAGGCCTGTTCTCAACTACGAAGCTGGATCGACGAAGGCTTTACCTCACCGATTCTGGCGCTCAATCTATCCCCTATCCAGTTCAACGACCCCAATCTCACCGAGGGCATTTGCCGCATCCTTCGCGACTACGATCTGACGCCCGATCGGATCGAACTGGAAATCACGGAAACCGTCATCATGCAGGATGGCGAGTTAGCACTGGGCACCTTGCAAAATCTGAGTAGCCGCGGTTTCCGCCTCTCGATCGACGACTTCGGTACCGGTTACTCAAGTCTGGCCTATCTGAAGCGCTTCCCTGTCGACACGCTGAAGATCGACCGCTCCTTCATCACGGACATGACTGCGAATGAAAATGACAGGGCTATTGTCACCGCCATCATGGCGTTGGCCAACAGCCTTCATCTTTCCGTAATTGCTGAAGGCGTTGAGACGAAGGAGCAATACGATTTGCTGTCAGCCCTGAACTGTAACTTTGCCCAAGGCTATTACATGGCCAAGCCAATGCCTGCCGAGATGATCAGTCTCGAAACAGCGGCAACCACCTGAACCCGTTGAAGTACCAAAGAATGGGGCGCTCAGTTTTCAACTGAGCGCCCCGGATAATCTGGGGAGCGAAATGCTCAGGTTTTCAGTGCTTGTGGTCCATAACCGGCATCCCGGCCGCCATCGGCCGGACCACCTTGGCATCGACCTGCTTGGCACTGCCATCATCAAAGGTCAGCGTGATCGGCACGACATCCCCCTCTTTCATCGGCGCCTTGAGATCGATCAGCATGATATGCAGGCCGCCCGGCTTGAGCACCGCCTCCCCCTTGGCCTTGATGTCGATGCCCGGGACTGGACGCATCTTCATGACGCCCCCCTCATTGAGATGGGTGTGCAGTTCGGTCACTTTGGAGACTGGATTGTCAGCCTTGAGTACCTTGACGTCCTTGTCGCCATTATTCTTGATCACCATGAAAGCACCGGTAGCCGGCGCATTGGGCGGCGCCAGGCGAACATAGGGGTCCTGTACGGAAACGTTGTCGGCAGCACCAGCAAAAACACCGGCCGAGAACATCAGGCCAGCGGCGAACATTGACAGTTGTTTCATGGCTTCACTCTCCATCATGGTTGTTTCAAATGCTTGCGTATCGCGACGACGACCTGATCGGGCGGTGTCGCATGAGCGATCTTGCCGACCAGTTGTCCATCTGGTGCGACAATAAACGTATCGGCCGAGTGGTCGACAACATAGCCACCGCCGGCGGTCTCGACTTTTTGTTCGGCATAAAACACACCGTAGCGCTTGGCGATTTCGGCGATGTTTTCAGGTGTTCCGGTCACGCCAACGATGGCTGGGTGAAAAAACTCGACATATTCCTTCAGGCGATCCGGCGTGTCGCGTTTGGGGTCAACCGAGACAAAGATCATCGCTACCTGGGCCAGCTCCTCGGGCTTAAGCTGCTTTAGTCCCTCCGAAGTTGCGGCCAGCGAAGTCGGACAGATGTCAGGGCAAAAGGTGTAACCGTAATAAAGCAGGACCAGTTTGCCACGGTAATCCTTCAGGGACACCGGCCCGCTGGCCGACTGTAGCGTGAAATCTCCGCCAGCCGCGATCACCGCCGCGGGTATGGGACGCTCCGGCATTTCCGGCTGCCAAAAAACAGCAACACCAGGGACGACAAGGGCAAGCAACGCAGCAATCACCATCAGAATACGTTCGCCCATCACTCGTGACTCCCTGAACTGAACCGATATGGCACTGCAATGCGCTCACTGCCACTTTCGATCAGCACCGTCGCCTGCCAATCCATCTGACCGGTAATACAGACAGGCAAGGTTACCTCGCCGGCATAGCGGCCCTCGCCCTTGGCGGCCAATTGCGGGCGGTTCAATCCCATATTCATGTCGATGCCGGCAAAATCGACTTCCACGCGAGATGGCGAAAAACCACTGGTCGTCACCTGCACCTCAAACGGCTTGACCATGGGTATTGGACGCGTCCCCATCGACAAGATGACCTTACCGCCGGTCGGCAAGGTAACGCCACAAGCCTCACGCTGCAAATTGCAGGCAGGGTCGGGCCGGATAGTCACATCGGCTTTCGGCAACAACATCGGCGACAGCTTGTAGCCGATGACCACGACAAGCACGATCAACTCGATGCCGATCACGTCAATCAGTATTTTCTTATTCACGAGAGCAATTCAGGGCCTTGAGCCGTTGGGAGGATGCATTTTCGCTGATGATGAAAGTTTGAATTTAACAAAGATCAATTCTTTCACGTTCAGCGCGGAATACATTGTGCGGCATATTGTCGCAGGGGCGATTTGTCGCAGGCGACGATGGGGGAATGGAAGTTCTTACTTCTGGAATTCATGGGAGAATCAAGATGAAGAAATTTGTAGTTAAAACGACCGCGGTTTTGCTGGCGGCGGGTTTTGCCGCCACGGCATGGTCTGCCGAATCGCTGCAGGAC
>JAGTRV010000091.1 GCA_018262245.1 Pseudomonadota bacterium
CTGGGTGGGCCGATCCGCCAATACGAGGTGTGCCCCAACCTGCCCAAGCTACGCGACTACAAGATCACCCTCGGCCAGTTGTTCAATTCGCTGCAACGGGCCAACGCCAACGCCGGCGGCGGTTCGGTGGCGCAGGGTCGCCAGCAATTCCTGATCCGCTCGCTTGGCCTGCTGCATTCGTCGGCCGATATTGGCCAGGTCGTCGTCGCTGAAAACAACGGTACCCCTATCCTGGTTCGGGACATTGCCGAAGTCGTCGAGTCGCGCGTGCCGGAACAGGGCATCGTCGGCATCAGCGATGCCAACGGCGACCAGGACGATGTGGTTTCCGGCATCGTGCTGCTGCGCAAGGATGAAAATCCTTCAATGGTGCTCGACGCCCTGAAAACCAAGGTCGATGCACTGAATGCCGGCGGTTTGCCGCGTGGCGTGCAGATCATCCCCTTCTACGACCGTTCCTGGCTGATCAGCAAGACGTTGAAAACCGTCTTCATGAACCTGCTCGAAGGCGCCCTGCTGGTCACGCTGGTGCTCTATCTCTTCCTGGCCGATTTCCGGGCGGCGGCCATTGTCGCCTCGATCATCCCATTGGCCTTGCTCGGCACCTTCATCGGTCTTTCGGCCGTTGGTATCCCGGCCAACCTGCTGTCGCTGGGGGCGATGGACTTCGGCATCATCGTCGACGGTGCGGTGATCGTCATCGAAAATATTTTCCGGCGCCTTGGCGAAGCCAGACGCGATGACGATCACCGGCCCCACACCCGAACCATTCAGGAGGCCGTGATCGAAATCGGCCGGCCAACCGTGTTCTCGATGATCATAATCATCGTGGCCCACCTGCCAATCTTCACGATGCAGCGGCACGAAGGCAAGATCTTCGCCCCGATGGCCTACTCGGTCGTCGCCGCCCTGATCACTTCGCTGATCCTGTCACTGACGCTGGTCCCCTTCCTGTCCAAGATTGCCTTCAAGAATAACGTGCCACACGAAGAAACCAGGCTGATGCACTGGTTCATGGACAAGTACGAGCCGGCACTGAAATGGGTACTGGCCCACGCCAAGCGCGTGTTGGCGGCCGCGCTGGTGGCACTGGCCATCACGGCAGCCCTGGTGCCGCAGCTGGGTACCGAGTTCCTGCCCGAACTGAACGAAGGCTCGATCTGGATCAATATCACCCTGCCCACCTCGGTCTCCATCGACGAGGCCAAAGGCGAACTGCGCAAGCTGCGCCGCATCATTGCCGATTTTCCCGAGGTCAATGCGGTGATTTCCAAGGGCGGCCGCCCGGAAGACGGCACCGATCCGAAGAACATCAACATGACCGAAATGCTGGTCGACCTGAAGCCGGACAATCAATGGCGCAAAGGGATGACCAAGGAACAGCTGGTGCGCGACATGGAGGACAAGCTGAACGACATGCCGGGCATCGAGCCGACCTTCAGCCAGCCGGTGCGCGACCAGATTCTCGAATCCATTTCGCAGATCGACGGCCAGATCGTCATCAAGCTGTTCGGCGATGACACCACTACGCTGAAGTTGCATGCCAACCAATTGCTCGACAAGATCGGCAATGTGCCGGGTGTCGTCCGCGCCTTTATCGACCGTGATGGCGACCTGCCGCAATACCGGCTGGAAATCGACCGCGCCGCCGCCGCCCGCTACGGCCTGAACGTCATGGATGTGCAGGATGTCGTCGAAACGGCGCTGGCCGGCAAGGCAGCCACCGAACTGTGGGAAGGCGACCGCCATTTCAGCGTCGTCGTTCGTCTCGACGAGCCCTCACGCCAGCTCGACAAGCTGAAGGATGTGCTGGTGCCCACCCCCTCCGGCGCCCAGATACCGCTGTCGGCCCTGGTCGATTTCAAAATGGGGAGCGGCGCCATGAATATCGCCCGCGAATCCGGTCAGCGTGTCGTCGCCA
The DNA here is from genome assembly GCA_018262245.1 of Pseudomonadota bacterium. GTDB lineage: Bacteria > Pseudomonadota > Gammaproteobacteria > Burkholderiales > Rhodocyclaceae > Azonexus. The sequence goes on from JAGTRV010000091.1 coordinate 1,922, forward strand.
TCGGTGTCTTCATCCGTGATCGCGACATGGGCAGCGTCGTTGCCGACATGCAAACCCACGCCAAGGACATCAAGCTGCCCGAGGGTTATTCGATCACTTGGTCCGGCGAATTCGAGAACCAGGAACGGGCGATGAAGCGCCTGATGCTGGTCGTTCCGCTGTCCATCCTGATGATTTTCCTGCTCCTGTTCGATGCCTTCGAGTCGTTCAAGGATGCGCTGATCATCATCTGCAATATCCCGTTCGCACTGATCGGCGGCATCTTCGCGCTACTGATCTCCGGGATACCGCTGTCGGTTTCGGCCGCCATCGGCTTCATCGCCCTGTTCGGACAGGCGGTGCTCAACGGGGTGGTAATGGTCAGCTACATCAACCAGTTGAAGCAACAGAAGCTCGACGACTATCAGGCGGTGTTTCAGGGCGCCCTGTCGCGCTTGCGTACCGTGCTGATGACTGCCCTGCTCGCCATGCTCGGTCTTCTACCGATGGCACTGTCGCATGGCATCGGCTCCGAAACACAACGTCCGCTGGCCCTGGTCGTCATTGGCGGCCTGATCACGGCCACCGTGCTGACGCTGTTCGTGCTGCCGGCGCTGTACTACTACGTCGCAACGCATCCCCGGCTGGCCAAGGCATTGCACTGACACGGCATGGGCTCAAAAACCCTTGGTTTCCTGCTGTTGGCACTAAGCTGGCTGCCACTGACTGCCTTCGGCATCAATGACGACGATGTCCATGTCGAATACCGGAACGGCACCTATTACGCCAACCTGACCATCCAAATCGCGGTACCGCCGAGCTCCGCTTTCGCTGTGCTGATTGATTTTGAACGCATGCCGAACTTCATGCCCGGCCTGGCCAGTAGCAGCATCACATCGCGTCAGAACAATGTCTATTTGGTCGCCCAGCGCGGCAAAGTAACATTTGGCCCATTCTCGATGCCCTATGAAAGCGAACGGCGGATAGAGATCATCGACAATTCGAAGATTCTCTCCCGTTCGGTGGCCGGCTCGGCCCGCCGGATGCAAAGCGAAATGCGCCTGCAGTCTTCTGAGCCAGGCACTCGCCTCGATTACAAAATCGAAATCGAGCCCGATAGCTGGCTGCCGAGTTCCCTGGGCATCAACTTCCTGCAGCACGAACTGGCCGAGCAGTTCAACGCCCTGGGCCGCGAGATGGTCCGCCGGCAATGATGCGACGCAACCGAGCTTCCACTAGCCTTTGACGCACACCACCTGCTTCAGGGTATGCAGGGTTTCAGTCAGGTCCCGCTGGTTATCCATCACCGCATCGATGTCCTTGTAGGCCCCGGGAATCTCGTCGATGACACTTTTGTCCTTGCGGCAAACGACGCCCTCGGTCTGTCGGCGCAGATCGGCCTCGCTGAAAGTTCGGGCGGCAGCATTGCGGCTCATTCGCCGACCCGCACCATGGGCGCTCGAATCGAAGCTCTCCGGATTGCCTTTGCCGCGCACGATGTAGCTGCGAGCTCCCATGCTGCCGGGAATGATGCCGAGATCACCGGCCCGGGCACGGATGGCCCCCTTGCGCGTGACCCAGACATCGGCCCCATAGTGATGCTCGCGGGCCACGTAATTGTGATGGCAATTAACCACTTCACTGGTCACTGAAAATTCGGGCAGATGGCGATGCAAGGCGGCCAGCACCAGATCCATCATGCATTCGCGATTGGCAAATGCGTACTCCTGCGCCCAATGGACTGCCTCGACATAGTCATCGAAATGGGCGCTGCCCTCCTTGAAGTATCCGAGGTCGCGATCCGGTAAGTGAATCTGCTGGCGCTCCATGTCGCGGCGAGCCAGTTCAATGAAATAAGTGGCCAGCGCATTGCCGATGCCGCGACTGCCCGAGTGCAACATAACCCAGAGCTGCTCGGATTCGTCGAGACAAACCTCGATGAAATGGTTGCCGCCACCAAGGGTGCCCAATTGATTAACCCATTTCGAGAATTTTCCGAAGCTCTTGAGTAGCTGCGGATGCCTCTGTGTCATGACTTTAAGGCGGGGCTCGAAAGGCCGCGCCACCAGGGCCAGCGCCCGGTCATCCTCATGCTGCGCCTTGCCGACCGGCACATCGCGACTAATCTGTTCGAAAATTTTCTTCAGCGCCTTTTCGCCAAGCGCATTGGCACCGATCGACAGCCGGCAGGCCACCATGCCGCAGCCGATATCGACGCCGACTGCGGCGGGAACGATCGCCTGCCGGGTGGCGATCACCGAACCAATGGTCGCGCCAATACCGAGATGAACATCTGGCATCGCGGCCACATGGTGGTGGATGAACGGCAGGCTGGCGATGTTGACGAGCTGCTGGCGTGAGTTGTCATCGACATCATCGGTCCAGATCTTGACCGGCACGTTGGGCGTCTTAAGGGTTTGGCGAATGGGCACGGAGAATCCGGATGAAGGCAAGCATTCAGGTTAGCAAATTCGCTCAGCCCGGCAAATGTCGCAGAGACAAACATTTACCAGGGCTTAACTGCAATTTACGCAGCGGATACAGACAATTCGATATCGATAACCCCCTTAAACCAACCATGAATACCAAAGTAAGCTCCCTGCTTTTATCTGCCCTGCTTTTCACCGCTTGCACGCCGATGGAAGGCCGCGGTGGGCTGGATAGCAGCTCACCCCGCCGCGGCGAAATGGAAGGCGGCAGTGGCAGCGGCAGCGCGATGGTGGTCGATAATCTGCAGGCGCAATTGCAGAAGACTGCTGAGGCACTGAGGCTGACGCCGACCCAGGCCACGCTGTGGGATGCCTATCAGGAAAGGGTCGGCGCCCTGATGGCCGACCAGATGAAGCTCCAGCCGTATCGCGCCATCCGCCTGAACGCCATGCAGCAAATCGACCAGAAGGTGGAAACCGTTCGCAATCGCCTGACGGCCATGGAAGAAATCCAGGAAACCGCGAGCAAGCTCTACAGCGCGCTCAACGAAAGCCAGAAGAAAACCGCCGACCAGATGCTGCCCGGCACAGTGCCGGCACTCTATTCCGGACTACGCAACGCAGGAGATGGTGGCGGCGAACGCAACAACTCCCGCCGTAACGGCCCCGATGGTGGAATGAGAGGCCCGGGCGGCGGCATGGGCGGCTTTGGGCGCATGTAGTCGACAGCGTGTTTTCGACCTAAAGCGTGATTCCAGTATACCTTGGCTGTAAAAATGATTGACGACAAAAAAAACGAGTTATTTACTGACCTAACAATCCAAAAAAATATCCGATCAAATTTAACTACGGTAGATTTTTTCATTGAGTCAGCCATGCTTGCAACTGTTTACATTAAGCCGACACTAAACAATGCCATACTCGAATCAGTATTTTTGCTGTAGCAAATAGCAGCTTATCTTTTTACTCCACCAGCTTCCGAATAGGAATTTATTTTATTTCGCAACCAAGATGTTAATCCATCTGTACTTAACAAGGCTGGGCGTTCAATTTTTCTATAGGAAAGATAAGAAATAAAAATCAATATCGGCGAAACTGCAATAATTGCAGACCAGTAATCAATTGGCTGAAGTAATTTTGATTTTTCAAATCCAATCACATACCTAAACAACAGAAATAAAACTATCCCGTGTAAAAGGTAAATGCTATACGCCAGCTCGCCAAGTGCTCTCGAAACGGCGTTAGTGAGCAATCCAAAAACCCCATTGCCAGCAGCAATCATAACAAACACTGCGGAAAGCATGGCAATCGGCGCCCAATCATATGTCGATGGAAAAAAAGCGACGGTTGCCGAAATTAGCAGGATTGCCGCCATTGAAAAAACTTTCTTGCGTAACAAGTAGCGTAAGTAATCAATGCGCACCAAATATGCAGCCGCGATTCCTCCAACGAAGGAAAGCCAGTGATACATGTAAGTGTGATTTTTAAATAGGAAAATAAAAACAAGAGTACTAAAAGCAATGTAAATACGCCCCACCCGAACCCTATTAACGAGTGCAAAAACAGGCAGGAGCATATAGAAACACCATTCGTACGGAAGTGACCATGTGACCCCCGCCACAATTAATGATGTTCTTTCAACTCCATTAATATCGGGATCCCCGCGAACAGTGAAAGTCATCCAGCGTAATACTTCCGAAGCCAAAACGCTGATGGGTTCATGAAGCGTTGCACCTGACAAGAAGAATACAATTAAAAAAAGAGCTCCCATTGCAACCGCGTACAGCGGCATAAGGCGCAAGAATCTTGAGACATAAAGACGCAACCAGTCAATTTCCTTGCCTCTTCCCTCGAGTATTTTCGAGAAAAACAAGAAACCAGTAATCATAAAAAAGAACGCCACCCCGGTCTGACCAAAGTGGGTATATAGATTTGATGGCGGCACAGCCCACTGATTCGTCCTGAGGTAAAAGAACCAAAGCATCGAATGATGCAGAAATACGCAGAAGGCCAAATAACCGCGCAACCCATCTATTGCCAAATATCTGCCTTGCTCTTCAGGTGGTCCGAATTTTCTTATCAGCACAAAGCAGGAAAATAGGGCCATAAGAATTGCGAATAAAGCGGGGGCTGGGCTAGTCGGGTTCAATTGGAATTATTAGTTGTAATAGATTTATTGGATGACACTTTGTCGAAAGGAAATATCCCCCTACCACCCAAATAACTGACCTCAAAAAGTCTTTGGTGGTTTCCTGCATTTGATCCAGTATTGATTGATTAAAATGAGTCCGTTGCAGCCATCGTTTAAATCTAGCCACCCTGACCGCCCGCCGCCCCGCAGGCATGGCAGAAGCGCGCAAAGGCGCTCTTGCGTTCCTTGCACTGGCCGCAATGGTCGAACAGGCAGATGCCGCAATGCGGGCAATAATCGATCGCGGTGTTGGTCAGGTCGACAGGCCGCTCGCACCCCGGGCAAACCTTCTTGGCCAGCCGGGCCAGCGCCGTGTCGTAGCTGAGTTCCTTACGCCGCTCGACATCCGGCATCGCCTCGGCCTGTTTCTGCTTTTCGAGATAGCGATTCAGCGCCACGATGGCGTAACGACCAACCAGCACGGTAATGACAATGCCGACCACGTAGCGCACATAACCGCCATAGCTCGGCAGATAGGGCACCAGCTCGACGAAGAAAGCGAACAGCGCGAAGTAGATGAAGCCCCAGACAAAGGGCCACCACGTACTCTGCCGTTTTTTGGCGAACAGCCAGCCGGCGACGACCAGCAACGGCAGGGTCAGCAGCAGGCGATAGCCGAATACACGAAGCTCCTGATGGCGCAGTTCGACATTCAGCTTTTCTGAGGCGGTCTTTTCCAGTTCATGCAGACCCCGTTGCGCGCTCCCCTCGGCCTGCCGGGCGTCGAGCAGGTTCTGCTGCTGGCGCTCAACATCGGCCAGCGCCTTGCGCTCGAGTATCTTCAGCTCATCCAGCGCCTGTGTCCGTTCGATCAGTTCGCGGTCCTGCTCCGGACGCTGCGTGGCATGGCGGGTCGCCAGCCAGTTATTGAAGGTATCGCGCGCCGCCCCTGAGTTGGCACGGGCAGCATTGATCTTCAACAGCGCCTGATCGTGTGCATCCTGCGCCACCTGGCGCTTCTCCTGCAGCCCGCGGAGTTCGGCGCGCAGTTTTTCCGCGGCCGGCTTGTCAATGAAATCGTCCAGCGTGTAGCGGTGCTCGACCTTCGGCAGATTGGCGACCACCGTTCCACCCAGCCCGATCAGGAAACTGGCGAAAACGAAGGCGACTATCCACAAGCCGAAACGGAACCATTTTTCCGACAGACGCAGTGCCTTGCTCATGCTTTCGCCCCTCCGGAAACCAGTTTGCGCGCCGCGCCGAATGCCTGCATGCCAAGCAGCGCCAACGCCCCCCCGACAACGCCGATAAGCGCATCGAGAAGCATCCCGGCCACGCCGCTCAACGCTCCGGCCATGGCGGCGCCGTGTTCGATCACATGGCTCAGTGGCGGGATACCGTGCACCAGGATACTGCCGCCGACCAGGAACATCGCGGCCGTCCCGAGTACGGTCAGCAGGCGCATCAGTCTGGGCGCCGCCAGCAGCAACCCCTTGCCGACGACCTTGGCCATTCCTGAACCTTTCTGCAACATCCAGGCGCCCACATCATCCATTTTGACGATACCGGCGACGATGCCATAGACGCCGACCGTCATGATCACACCGATACTAGCCAGCACTGTGACCTGCGACGCAAAGGGCTGCCCGGCCACAGTACCCAACGCGATGACGATGATTTCGGCCGACAGCACGAAATCCGTGCGGATCGCCCCCTTGATCTTTTCCGCCTCAAATGCCGCCAGATCGACGCTTTGATCGGCCACCGCCGCCAGCTCTTCGGCGTGGTGCACCGCATCTTCCTCAGCGCTGTGCAGCCACTTGTGCGCCAGCTTTTCGACGCCCTCCAGGCACAGATAAAGGCCGCCCAGCATCAGCAAGGGCATCACCGCCCACGGAATGAAGGCGCTGATCGCCAGCGCCAAGGGAACCAGGATCAGCTTGTTTTTCAGCGAACCAACTGCCACCGCCCAGACTACAGGCAATTCGCGTTCGGCCGCCACGCCGGCCACCTGCTGGGCATTGAGGGCCAGGTCGTCGCCAAGCACGCCAGCCGTCTTCTGGGCGGCAACCTTGGTCAGCACCGCCACGTCGTCGAGGAGCGTTGCTATGTCGTCGAGCAGGACGAGGAGGCTGGCACCGGCCATATCAGGTTTCCGTATTCGTTGCGCCGTCGTCGCCGGCTGTATCCAGTGAAAATTCACGTATCCAGGTTGAGCGCCGCTCACAGGGCGATCGCCGCTCAACCAGCACCTTGCCCTCACGCGTGTAGAACGGCGGCGGGGAAATGCGGGTGACGCCGCGACGGTCTTTCCCTCGGGGGTGCAGCTTGCGCTCTGAATGTTCGTTCAGGGTATCGCTTCCCATCGCATTCTCCTCAGGCGGGGTGGTTCGGACCGATGATTATGCCACGATGCTATTAATGGATGTCTGCTGGACATCGCTGGCAGCCTCCATCGCTCAGGCGGCTCAATCCACTGCATCCCCCCACCCGGCTGAGGTCAGATATCCGTAAAAACCGCGGCCTCCGGCAGTCGTGACTTGGGAAGCTTGGCGTTGAAATCACCTTCGCCGCGATAGCCTAGCGCCACCATCACCACGGCACGCAGGCCCTTTTCACCAAGGCCAAGCGCGGCATTAACGGCAGCAACATCGAAGCCCTCCATCGGACAGGCATCGACGCCAAGAGCGCCGGCCGCCTGGAGCAGCGTACCGAGCGCGATATAAATCTGACGGTCGATCCAGACATCCAGATCCTGATTGTCGCGGTGCAGGCCGACATAGAAGCTGCGTGAGGTGTTCTGGCCGGCCTTCGCTTCCGGCGTGGCAAAGCGGCCATCGGCATCTTCCTGAGCCAGGACGGCGGCAAGATGCGCCTCACCAAGATCGGTACGAGCGCAGAGCACGACCAGATGGGAGCAGTTCTGGGCCTTCGGTGCGTTGTAGGCAAAACCACCCGCCAGGGTAGCGACGATTTTCGCCTTGCCTTCATCGCTGGCGCCCACCACGAAGTGCCAGGGCTGCGAATTCACCGAGGCCGGGGCGAAACGCAGCACGGTGCGCAGGTCATTCATTACCGCAGCCGGAATCTTGCGGGTAGGGTCGAAGGCCTTGCAGGTGTGGCGGGTCGTGGCTATCTGAGCGACGTTCATCGGGCTTCCTTGTCTGAATATGCGTTTGATTCATTGCGGCAGCCGCGCTGCCGGTTAAAATCCGGGTCCGCGCCGCTGCTTGCGGTCGACCGACATTATCTCCCTAATTCCAGAGCGCATGACCGACTACTCCGCCGCCTCAATCCGTGTCCTCAAGGACCTCGAACCCGTCAAGGAACGTCCCGGGATGTATACCAGGACGACCTGCCCGACCCATATCGTCCAGGAAGTCATCGATAACTCGGCCGACGAAGCGCTGGCCGGTTACGCCAAGAAGATTTCGGTTGCAATCCGCGCCGACGGCGTGATTGAAGTCAGCGACAACGGCCGCGGCATTCCGGTCGAAATTCACCCGGAAGAAGGCCGTCCTGCCGTTGAACTGGTCTTCTGCAAGTTGCACGCCGGCGGCAAGTTCAACAAGAAGGAATCGGGCAACGCCTACCGATTCTCGGGCGGCCTGCACGGCGTCGGCGTTTCGGTCACCAACGCCCTGTCGATCCGGCTGGAAGTCGAGATCAAGCGCGGCGGCGGCATTCATCACATCGCGTTCGGCGCCGGCTTCGTTACCGAGCCCCTAAGTCGTATCGGCGACTGCGGCCAGCGCAACACCGGCACCACGGTGCGCATCCAGCCTGATCCGAAATACTTCGATTCGCCCAAGGTCAATCTCGGCCAACTGGAGCATCTGCTGCGTTCCAAGGCCGTGCTGATGCCGAATGTCACTGTCGAACTGGACATCGAAGGCCAGGACAAGAAGGTCTGGTGCTATCAGAACGGCATGGCCGACTACCTCAACGAAATGATGGTCGGCACACCGGTGGCGCCGATTTTCGTTGGCGAAAAATACGTTGAGACTGCCAATGGCTTTGCCGTCGGCGAAGGTGCCACCTGGGCCCTGGCCTGGTTCGAGGAAGGTGGCGGCAAGCCGGAAAGCTACGTCAACCTGATCCCGACGCTGGATGGCGGTACCCATGAAGCCGGTTTGAAGGCCGGCGTCTTCGAGGCGATCAAGGCTTTTGCCGACCACCACGCCATCCTGCCGGCCAAGGTCAAACTGGCGCAGGAAGACGTCTGCGGCAAGATGACCTATCTGCTCTCCGCCAAGGTACTCGACCCGCAATTCCAGGGCCAGACCAAGGAAAAACTGACCAGCCGCGATGCCTACAAGCTGGTCTCGCAGATGGTGCGTGACCCCTTCGAGCTTTGGCTGAACAGCCATGCCGATTTCGGCAAGAAAATCGCCGAACTGGCCGTCAAGGCGGCGCAGAACCGGATGAAATCGACGCAAAAGATCGAGAAGAAGAAGTCATCCGGCATCGCCACCCTGCCCGGCAAGCTGACCGACTGCGAATCCGACGACATCTTGCGCAACGAAATCTTCCTGGTCGAGGGCGACTCGGCCGGCGGCTCGGCCAAACAGGGCCGCGACAAGGAAACCCAGGCCGTGCTGCCGCTGCGTGGCAAGGTGCTGAACACCTGGGAAGTCGAGCGCGACCAGCTGTTCAAGAATAATGAAGTACACGACATTTCGGTAGCCGTTGGTGTTGATCCGCACGGTATCGAGCAGATCGACAGCATCGATGTCACTGGCCTGCGCTACGGTCGCATCATCGTCATGTCCGACGCCGACGTCGATGGCTCGCACATCCAGGTGTTGCTGTTTACGCTGTTCCTCAAGCACTTCCCGGCCCTGGTCGAGCGCGGCCACATCCACGTCGCCCAGCCACCGCTGTTCCGCGTCGATGTCGAAGCCCGCGGCCACACGCGCAAGGTCTATTGCCTGGACGAAGCCGAAAAGGAACAGACGCTGACCAAGCTGCGCGACGAAGGTGTTTCGGAAAACAAGATCACCGTCTCCCGCTTCAAGGGCCTTGGTGAAATGAACCCTGACCAACTGTGGGAAACCACGCTCTGCCCGGACACCCGTCGCCTGGTGCCCTTCCAGGCCAGTCGCGAAACGATCAAGGAAATGGCCACCACCTTCACACTGCTGATGGGCAAGGGCGAAGCCTCCGGCCGCCGGGCCTGGATGGAGAAGGACGGCGGGCTGGTCGAGGCGGATGTCTGAGGCACCTCCAGGGCGGATGACCGCGTGGTTACCGTTCGTCACAGCGCCCGCGGCCGCAACTGGTTAAGCTCCGACCCTTTGCGAACCGCTTTGAACAATCATTTCCCCACCATGCCAAGCCCGACCGCGCTCCGCGCCTGCCTGCTCTCTCTCGGCATTGCCCTGCTCGCCGGCTGCAGTTCGCTGCCTTCGCTATCGTCGACAAAACCAGCCGCCACGCCGCCGGCACCAGCGCCGGCCCCCGCACCCGCCCCGGCCGCTGTTCGCAAGCCTAAGATCGGCCTCGCCCTCGGCGGCGGCGCGGCACGCGGCTTTGCCCACATCGGCGTCATCAAGATGCTG
>JAGTRV010000092.1 GCA_018262245.1 Pseudomonadota bacterium
ATCTTCGGCTCGCAGTAGGTACCCGGCAGGATTCCGGTCACGCCACAGGCCTTGCCAACCATCTTCTGGGCCAGCGAGTAGCCCTTGCCTTCGTCGGCCGGGTTCTGCGGCAGGCGGAACAGCGTGGATTGCGGCAGGCCGAGGAATTCACGGGCCTTGGTGGTCAGGCCGCGACCGATGATCAGGGGAATACGGCCGCCAGCGCGGACTTCGTCAAGAATGACCAGGGTCTTCAGTTGCGACTCGGCGATCACGGCACCATTCTTGGTGGCGGTGACCTTGCCAGAGGCTGCATCAACCTTCAGTTCGATCTCGTCGCCCATGTCCATCTGGCCGGCATCGATTTCGATCGGCAGCGCGCCGGCGTCTTCCATCGTGTTGAAGAAGATCGGAGCGATCTTGGAGCCGAGGCAGACGCCACCGAAACGCTTGTTCGGGACGAACGGGATGTCTTCGCCGGTGAACCACAGCACGGAGTTGGTGGCGGACTTGCGGGAAGAACCAGTACCGACCACGTCACCGACGTAGGCGATCAGGTTGCCCTTGGCGCCCAGCGCTTCGAGTTGCTTGATTGGGCCACGGGCACCGGGTTCGTCAGGGTTGATCCCCGGACGGGCATTCTTCAGCATCGCCAGGGCGTGCAGCGGGATATCAGGACGCGACCAGGCATCCGGTGCCGGCGACAGGTCATCGGTATTGGTTTCGCCGGTGACCTTGAAGACGGTCAGCTTTTGCGAAGCCGGGACGGCCGGGCGGGAGGTGAACCACTCGGCATCAGCCCAGGATTGCATGACCGCCTTGGCGTTGGCGTTGCCGCCTTTGGCCAGCTCGGCCACATCATGGAAGAAGTCGAAAACGAGCAAGGTCTTTTTCAGACCTTCAGCAGCCACAGCACCACAGGTGGAACAGCCAAGCAGGTCGATCAGCGGCTTGACGTTGTAACCGCCGAGCATGGTGCCCAGCAGTTCGGTGGCTTTTTCCTTGGAAATCAGCGCGCAGACTTCTTCGCCCTTGGCGACCTTGGCCAGGAACTCGGCCTTGACCTTGGCTGCATCATCGACACCGGCCGGAACGCGGTAGGTGATCAGCTCGACCAAAGCGGCTTCTTCGCCCTTCGGCGGGTTCTTCAGCAGGGCGACCAGTTCAGTGGTCTGTTGCTTGGACAGGGGCAGCGGGGGGATACCGAGGGCTGCACGCTCTGCAACGTGGGCGCGATAGGCTTCAAGCACGGCGACTTCCTTTCGTAAAGGGTTGCTCTGGGAAACGAATATTTTACGACAACGGCGGCGGCTTGTTGGTTCGGAAAACAATAGCCTCCAGCCGCGACTTGCGAGTCTTATATATTTTATATGTTATATCACCTGAAAGGCTAGACCTGGAACGCGCAAAACGGGGCCGAGCGAGCACTTGCCCATTATTTAAGCACCCACCGTAAAACCATTGTGGCTCAATGAATTGCGCAACTTACTCAGTACATATCCACAGACTTACCCGACCAAAACGGGGACAACTGCACACTTCCGGACAGGCACCAACAGGACGATTGTCACTAATCGCAAATCAGTCGTATTTCGTTCAAAAACATAACAATATCGCTAATAGGGTTATGCCTTTTGTTATAATATGCATTTGGCAAAAACATAAAATCCCCCTAACTCAGTGGAGATCTCTGTGCTCAATCAAGTTTCACTCAAGGGGCGGCTATGGCTGCTTGGCATCGTCAGCGCACTCGCCGTCGGCATTCTCGCCCTGTCGTCGATCTGGTTCGCCTTCAGCAGCGAGAATTTGTTGCATAACTTTATCGACGAGCGGATCTCCATCCGCCACTCGGCCATGACGAGTTACGCCAACGGCCTGCAAAAGGGTCAGGCGCTGCGCAACATCCTGCTCGACCCGGCAAACAAGAAGGGCTACGACAATTTCTCCAAGGCCGATGAGATTTTCAGGCAGGAATCGGAAAAGCTGACCAAGCTGCTCTTGGCGACCGGCGGTTCCGGCAAGATGAAGGGCAATATCGAAACCTGGCTGCCGCTGCAAAATCAGGTCATCGAGTTGATCAAGGCGGGCAACCGCGACGAGGCCCAGGCCCTGTTGGTCACCAAGGAAACGCCCGCCTGGCGTGCCGTGCGCGACGACCTGCTTGAACTGGTCAAGAGTTCCGAAGAAGCGGCAAGCCGCGACCGTGTCGATCTGCTGGCCAGCCTGAACCAGACCCGCACCGCCGCCGTTGTGCTGGGTATCGTTGGCCTGCTGCTGGTCGCCTTCATTACCGTGCTGGTCGGCCGCGGCATCTTTCACCAGGTTGGTGGCGAACCGAGTTATGCGGCCGCCATGCTGCATCGCATTGCCGAGGGCGACCTGACTGAAGAGCCGAAAGTGCAGCCGGGTGACCGGAGCAGCATTCTGGCGGCCATGCACAGCATGCAGTCACAAATCCACCAATTGATCTCCCAAACGGTATCGAATGCCAATACGGTCGTCACCGAGAGCGAAGCCATGAGCACCGATGCTACGCGCCTGGCCCATACGGCTCAGGAGCAAAGTGCTGCGACCTCCGCCATCGCCGCCGCCGTAGAGCAACTGACCGTCAGCATCAGCGCCATGTCGCAGAACGCCAACGAGGCCGGCGGCCTCTCCGAGGAATCGGAAAAGCAGGCTCACGAAAGCCTGATGCTCGTCACTCAAGCCACTTCGCTGATCCAGCAGGTGGCATCCGGCATGTCGGATGCCGGGACAACGATGGAAGAGCTGTCAACCAAGGTCGGCAACATCACCGGCATCGTCCAGACCATCCGCGAGATCGCCGACCAGACCAATCTGCTGGCGCTCAACGCCGCGATCGAGGCGGCACGCGCTGGTGAGGCGGGCCGCGGCTTCGCCGTCGTCGCTGACGAAGTACGCAAACTGGCCGAACTGACCACCAAGTCAACCGAGCAGATCTCCAACATTGTCAACGGCGTGCGTCAGACCACCGACAGCGCGCTGACGACAATGAGCCGGGCCAAGGAGCGGGCTCAGGAAAGCGCCAGCCGAACCACGGAACTACACGACTCGGTAACGGCGATGGACGGCGCATCGGTACGTGTCGGCAAGGCCATCGATTCAATCACCGAGGCGCTGCGCGAGCAGACGGCGGCGAGTACCGACATTGCACAACGCATCGAGTTGATTGCCCAGGGTATTGACCAGACGCATGCAGCATCGACCGAATCGAGCCGGCGCTCAAACCTGTTGGTCAGCCTGTCGCACGGACTGAAGGAAAGCGTGCGCCGCTTCCGCGTTTAAGGTTTGCAGGCGGCGGACAGCCGCCGCTAGCCGATCTGGCAGCCAGCACCGTTCATCGTTCGCAATGCGTGGCTCGTTGGCAGTCAGACCACATTGGCCGACAAGGGCGGAAGCCCCGCCCGCTGACGCGCCCTGGCGCAGGCAGCATGTTCGGTATCGAATTCCCGACACGGCGATGGGCGGCTGTCGTAGATCGCGCATTCGACCTGACAGCCGACCTCGCCACGCAGCGCAACGCAACGTGGCGACGTGGCATCGGTGCCACGCAGGCGAACGATGGCCGGCGTGACCGGCACCGTCATTTCAACAGGAACGCCCTGCCCCCAAGGAAATGCCCCTCCAGCCAGTTCGGCCGGGTGAAAATCGACGCGAAAACTGGCGCAACAGGCACCACAAGACTGGCAGACGCTCATCGTAGATCGATTCGGCAGCGCCATAGCTGATGGCCGGAGGCGAGGTATTTCTTCTCGAAGGGCGTCATCGGGTCGTCCGTGACGTAAGGCTCGGCAAGCACTACCTGGCCAGTAAGCAGACTCAGCGCCAAGGCCATTTCCTCGATGTAGATGCGCCAGTTGCTGCGGCATTCCAGTTCGCCGCCCAGTGCTTGCCAGACGGGGAATACGGCATGGCCCTGCCAGCGCCGGGCGAGATGGCCGATCTTCGGCCACGGGTTCGGGTAAAGGTTGTAATGCCGGGCGAGACGGATGCGGTTTTCAGCCAGCAGGCGCCAGAAATCGACCAGATCGGCGCGAACGAGCAGCGCGTTGGCCGGCATGGGCAGCGGTTTGCCGCGGCTGATGCGATCGAGCGACTGATCGACACCAAAGACGAAATGATCAGGATAGGTTTCCGCGATGCGCTGCGTGCTCCAGCCGACGCCGCAGCCGGCATCGAGAATCAGCGGCGCCTGTGGGTTCCAGGCATCACGGGCGGCCAGCGCCACGGCCAAGGCCTCGCGGTTGTAATCGGCAATCGGCTTCTGAAACGGGTGCGCCATGTGGCGACGAACCAGCGCCTCCAGGTCACGGTGCGGGCTGTCCTGAGCACTCGAAATAAAGCGGGAGTTTCCGGGTGTCACGTCGCTCATCATGCCGCCAACTGTTCAGGAGTCAGGAGGCCTTCGGCAATCAGCGCAGCATCGATGTCGGCAGCGCTCTTGATCGGCCGCAAACGTTCGTAAAGCACCTCGGCCTCCGGATAATTTCGCCGCATCATGGCCAGCCACTGCTTGACCCGGCCACCGGCATGCACCGGCACCACTTTCTTGCGCACGCCCAGCCAGTAGGTGGCCACGGTGGGCCTGATCTCATCCCAGCCGCCGGTTTCCTCGCCGCGCACCCGTCGCGCCAGCAGCGGGTCGGCCACCGCGCCGCGCCCCACCATGATGTCGGCGCAACCCGTCGCCAGCTGGCAGTTACGGAAATCTTCGACGGTCCAGACCTCGCCATTGGCGATCAGTGGAATATGGATGGCGTCCCGCACCTTGTCGATCCACTCCCAGCGCGCCGGTGGGCGATAGCCATCGGATCGGGTCCGGCCATGCACGATCAGTTCGTTGATGCCGGCGGCTTCCAGTGCCTGGGCGCAATCGATCGCCCGACTGGTATCGTCTATGCCGAGACGCATCTTGGCGGTAAATGGAATGTGGGCGGGGACGACGGCGCGCACGGCGCTGGTGATTTCGTTCAACAGTTCCGGCTCGCCGAGCAGCGCCGAACCACCGCGATGACGAAACACCGTCGGCGCCGGGCAACCAAAATTAAGATCAACACCTGCCGGGTTCAGGTCTACCAGACGGCGAGCATTTTCCGCCATGAAATGCGGGTCGGAGCCGAGCAGTTGCACGCGCATCGGCGTACCCGTCCGGGTCTTGCTGCCATTCAGCAGTTCCGGACAAATCCGCTCGTAGGTTTTCGCTGGCAAAACGCTGTTCGAAACACGAACAAATTCGCAAATGCCCCAGTCGTAACCACCGATATCGGTCAGCACGCCGCGCAACAAATCGTCGGCGAGCCCTTCCATCGGGGCGAGAAGAATGCGGGACATTGTGTTGCTTTCGAGGGTGCGCTGAAGAGGCGCGCATTATAATCTGCCCCATGCTGCGCTTAGTTCTTGATACCAACGTCGTCCTCGATCTCTTCCACTGGGGCAATATCGATGCCGTGCCGATCATGGCCGCACTGGAAGCCGGACAAATCCAGTGCTTTGCCGATCTACGCACCCTAGACGAACTGCAACGGGTACTGACCTATCCGCAACTCAAGCTGACGCCCGAAATGATTTCCGAGCGCTATGCGCGCTACAGCAGCCTGATTCAAGTCGTTCCCGAGGGTGAAGCCCCGCCCCTGCCCCGCTGCAAGGATCGCGACGACCAGAAATTTCTCGAGCTTTCCGCCCGCAGCAAGGCGCATGTCCTTGTCAGCAAGGACAAAGCGCTACTAAAGTTGAAGGGCAGGACTACACTCGAGTTTCAGATTGTTCTGCCGGCTGTTGCATCAAAGTTGATTCGGGAGAAAAACCTCTAGGCCAAAGAAAAAACACTATTGGCCTCAATTGTTATTTGCTAAAATTAACAACAATGAAAAATACACCGTAATGTATCGACGCGTATTTTTACGCTACCCCTAGCTACTTAGCGGTATCAGGAGAGTTGATGGCCAACATCGTCTGGATGCAAACCGGCGCCTGTAGCGGCGATACGATGGCCTTGCTGTGCGCCGACCGGCCCAGCATCGAGAACCTCGCCCAGCTGTACAGCGTCAACTTCCTTTGGCACCCTTCGCTGACGGCGGAAAGACGGTTCGGCGACGTCCTGGAGGCAGTCCTCAGCGGCCGGGAAACCATCGACATCCTGTGCATCGAAGGCAGTCTGATGATCGGCCCGGACGGTAGTGGCCTCTACGACACCTGGAAAGGCCGGGCCAAGATCGACATCGTTCGGCAACTTGCCCCGCTGGCCCGGCATGTGGTGGCCATGGGCACCTGCGCGGCCTTCGGTGGCGTTCATGCCGCCAGCCCGAATCCGACCGATTGCACCGGCCTGCAATTCATGAAAAACGAACCCGGCGGGCTGCTTGGGCCTGACTGGCGCTCGCGCAGCGGTCTACCGGTCATCAACGTGGCAGGCTGCCCGGCCCACCCGAACACCATCACCAAGGTGCTGGCCATGCTGGCCGAGAACGAACCCTTGCCACTCGATGCGCTGAATCGCCCATCCGCCTTCTTTGCCAGCCTCGTCCATCAGGGCTGTACCCGCAACGAGTACCACGAATACGACATCGAGGATGACGTGCTCGGCGGCCGTGCCTGCATGTTCTTCAGCCTCGGTTGCCGCGGCCCGCAGACCGAAGCACCCTGCAACACGGAATTGTGGAACGGCCATAGCAGCAAGACCCGCGCCGGCGTCCCCTGCTTCGGTTGTACCTCGCCCGATTTTCCGTCCGATCGCGATCTGTTCGTCACCCCGAAAATTGGCGCCGTTCCCAAATTCCTGCCCCTCGGCGTTGCCCGCGCCAAATACATGGCCTACAAGAATCTGGCCCGCGCCGCCGCGCCGGAGCGGGTCGTCAAGCGTGAGATGGAACCATGAGTCGCGTTACCGTCGACATCGATCTCAACCGCGTCGAGGGCGATCTCGAATTCCAGCTCGACCTTGAAGACGGCGTTGTTGTCGATGCCCGCTGCATCGGCACGCTTTATCGCGGCTTCGAGCAGATCATGATCGGCCGCGCGCCGCGCGATTCGCTGGTCATCACGCCACGGATCTGCGGCATCTGCGGCACCGCCCATCTCTACGCGGCGACCCTGGCACTGGAACAGGTCGCCGGCATCACCCCGCCGGCCCATGCCGTGCATGTCCGCAACCTGTGCCTGCTGGCCGAGACGCTGCAAAGCGATCTGCGTCAGACCTTCCTGTTTTTTACGCCCGACTTCTGCAACCCCATCTATGGCAGCCACCCGCTGGCTGCCGAACTGAGCGAGGCCTTCGCGCCGCTCAAGGGCAGTGTTGTTCGCGGCTGCCTGAAAAGCACGCGCGAACTGGTTGGCATCGTTGCCATTTTCGGCGGGCAATGGCCCCATTCGACCTACATGCTGCCAGGTGGCATCTCACAGCCGGCCAACAACCGCCGGCTGCTTGATTCCCGCGATACGCTGGCCAGTGTGCGCCAATGGTTCGAACAATCCGTGATCGGTGGCGATCTTGACGAATGGCTGGCGCTCGACAGCGGCGCAGCCCTGTTCCGCTGGCTCGCCGCCAGCCCGACCCGCAACCGCAGTGCGTCTGGCCTGTTCACCCGCTTTGCCCGCGACATCGGGCTGCACCAGCTTGGCAGCGGCACCGGCCACCTGCTCAGCTATGGCGTCAACCACCGGCCCGATGGCAGTGGCAGCGAACTGCCGGCCGGCTTCTTCAATGCCGACACCCAGCAAGTCGAGCCCCTCGACCACCTGCAGATCAACGAACATGTTCGCCATAGCTGGTTCCTCGACTATCCCGGCGGCAAGCATCCGTGGCAAGGCGAGACCATTCCCAACCACCAGCCGGGCACTGACCGCTATACCTGGGCCAAGGCCCCGCGCTACGGCAACAGGGTCGTCCAAACCGGCCCACTGGCCGAGCTGCGCATTGCCGGCGACCCATTGATTACCGATCTGCTGACCAGCGAGGGGGACAATACCTGGCTGCGCCAGTTCGCCCGCCTGCGCCGGGCCGGCTGGCTGCTGAACTCGATGGCCGGGACAATCAAATCGCTGAAAGCCCTGGTCAACGAACCGCACTTCCTCGACCCCGGCATCGATGTCTGGCCGGATGGCGAAAGCTACGGCATGGTCGAGGCGGCACGCGGCGCGTTGGGCCACTGGCTGTGCATCAAGAACGGCGTCATCGAAAAGTATCAGATTGTCACCCCCACGGCCTGGAATGCCTCGCCCCGCGACAGTAGCGGCCAGCACGGCCATTGGGAGCGCAGCATCATCGGCCTGACGGTACCCGACCCGGAAAACCCGGTCGAGATCGGCCATATCGTTCGTTCCCATGACCCGTGTCTGGTCTGTACCGTCCACTTCATAGGCAGCCACAAAAAAACGCATTTCAATGTCTGAACGAAAGCAGCTGCGCATCCTCTGTTTTGGCAATCCATTGCATGGCGACGATGGCTTCGGCCCGACCGTCAGCCTGGCATTGCGGAGGAAGGCGCTGCCAGCTGGCGCCGAGGTCGTCGACTGCGGCACCCGCGGGCTCGATGTCTTGCATCTGTTCGAAGACTGCACCAGCGTCATCGTCATCGATGCGATGGCCGGAGAGCGGCCAGGCACGCTGCATGAACTCAGCCCGAAACAGGTGCCGGTTGAAAAAACCGGCAGCGGCGGACATGGCGCCGGGGTGGGCTATCTGCTGGCAGCCGTGCGCGAGATGATCGCCAAGCCGCCGGTCATCAAGATCATCGCGGTCGAAATCGGCGCGGTGAAAAGCTTTTCCCCGGGGCTCTCGCTGGAAGTCGCTGCCGCTGTGAGCGAGGCCATTGAGCTCATACAAGACTGCTGTGCCGCGATGGCCGGACATGATCCCGACGAACTGGCCAACGAACTGGAAATGTTGCGCCAGGCCAACCGGGCGCTGGAAGCCGAACTGACCAAGTGCACCGAGGCACTCGACCAGCTGATCAGCGAGCAGGAGAACCAGAACGACGAGTTGCGCCACCGCTCCCGGCAGCTTGCCATGCTGCAAGGCACCGTCGATCGCGCCATCGACACGATGGCCGAAATCATCGTCATGCTCGGGCCGGACGGACGAGTTACCCGGACTAACCGGCTGCTTGAAATCGAACTCGGCTACACCGCTGAATCCCTGGTCGGGGGATATTTTGAAGATTGCCTTCCGCTGGCCGGCCAGAACGCCCTGCGTGCCTTGCTACCGGCCGGCGCAAAACCTCCGCTGCTGCTCAATGCCATCCGTGCAGCGGGCGGACACTTCGTCGCCGAGCTCAATTTCCGACGTGCCGATGCAGCATCGGAGCATGATATCGAAGGCACCGTGCCCTATCTGGTACACGCCAGCCTGATTCACAGCCAGGCCGGCAAGCTGGAGGGTGCCATTGTCATTTCGACCAACATTTCGGTGCTCAAGGCCCGCGAAAAAGCCCTGCGCAACAATGAGCGCCAGTTGCACGAAACCGCCGAGGAACTGCGCAACCACCGCGACAACCTCGCCGCCATGGTCGAAGAACAGACGCGCGACCTGCGCCAGGCCAAGGAACAGGCGGAAGATGCCAGCCGTGCCAAGAGCGAGTTCCTGTCCAACATGTCGCATGAAGTCCGCACTCCGCTCAATGCGATTCTCGGGCTTTCCGACCTCTGCCTGCAGACCCCGCTCAACCCACAGCAGAACCAGCATTTGAGCAAAATTCGACTGGCTGCCGACCACCTCCTTGGCATCATCAACGACATTCTCGACTTCTCGCGCATCGAGGCTGGCAAGCTCAGTATTGAAAAACTGAGCTTCGAGCTGCCATCGCTGCTGGAAGAGATCAGCGACCTGCTGATCGGCCGTATCGAAGAAAAAAACCTGGAACTCTGTGTCGACATCGCCGCCGAGGCCAGTCGCAGTTTCGTCGGCGATCCGCTACGCCTCAAGCAGGTGATCATCAACCTGCTCGGCAACGCCATCAAGTTCTCCGACCAGGGCAGCGTCCGTCTTGGCTGCCGGCTCGACAGCACCGACCACAACAGCACCTTGCTGCACTTCTCCGTCAGCGACGAAGGCATCGGCATTTCAGAGGAACAGCAGAATGCCCTGTTCTCCGCCTTCAGCCAGGCCGATACCTCGACCACCCGACGCTTCGGCGGATCCGGCCTGGGGCTGGTGATCTCCAAGCGCCTCGTCGAACTGATGGGCGGTCGTATCTGGCTGGAAAGCACGCCGGGAAACGGCAGCACCTTCCACTTCACCGTCCGTCTCGACAATGCCCCCGATGTGCCATTGCTCATCGATGAACTGCGCAAGCATCTGGCCAAACATGCCGGGCGTACCGTCCTGATCGCCGACGACAACCCGTTCGCAGCCCAGGCCTTGGCCGCCCAGTGCCAGCAACTCGGGCTGCTAACCGAAACCAGCCCATCCGGCGAATCGGCACTGGCCGCCCTGAACCACCCGGGTGCCAACTATCTCGCGGCACTGATCGACTGGCATCTGCCAGCCGGCCTGGATGGCGTCGAGACCATGAAACGGATCAGGAGCAATCTTGGTGTTCAGGCGCCACCGCTGATTTTGCTGAGCTCCCAGAAAGCATCCGGGGCAAGCGCTCTCGACGACCTGCCGGCCGATGCGTTGCTGATCAAGCCATGCAGTGTACGCCATCTCTATGCGGCCCTCGCACGCCCGCTGCACCTGCCGGAAATCACCATGCGGGCACCGGCCGTCCCGGCCCTTGATCTCTCCGGCATCGCGTTGCTCAGCAACACCGACATTCTGGTCGTCGATGATATCGAGCTCAATCGCGACCTGATGCGCGAGCTGTTTGCCACCGCCGGCCTCAATATCCGCCTCGCCTGCAACGGCAGGGAAGCCATCACCGCGATCCACTCAAAGAAACCTGATCTCGTGCTGATGGACTGCCAGATGCCGGTCATGGACGGCTTCTCCGCAACCCGCGAACTCCGGGCTCGACCGGAATACGCCGAGCTGCCGATCATTGCCCTGACCGCCGGGGCCCTGGATCACGATCGCGAACAATGTCTTGCGGCCGGCATGAACGCCTACGTCACCAAGCCGGTCAATCTCGAAAAACTGCTCCGCGTCATCGCCGAGCAGCTTTCACCAGGCACCGCAGGGTCCATGCCTGAGCGGCGAACAGCGCTGCCTCCGCCGCCCCCGAATTCAGTAACCACGACGCCGCACGCCGAAACCACCAAGCTGCCAGAGCTACCTGGCATCGATGTCACCGCCGGACTGATGCGAGTTCGCAACAAGGCCGACTTTTACTGCCGCATGCTGGTGAAGTTCCGCGATACCCATTGCGCCGCCCTGGCGGCTGACCTTCGTGCAGCACTGGACGAGGGGAACCGCCCGGAAGCCATTCGCCTGGCCCACTCGGTAAAGGGTATCGCCCTGAGCCTCGGCATTGACATGCTGGGTGAGCGAGCCCTGAATCTGGAAATAAAACTCAAAGATCCAACGGCAAGCGATGTTGCGCCAGAAGTTGAGCTGCTCCTGACTGAACTGGCGCAGATCCGCCAAGTCTTGCAGGCCCTCGGCTAGCAGCCCTCCTGCCAGCACCGGGATAGTCAACAGAGCAAGCCCGCGCGGATGGGACTGGCAAGCATTCAGCCCCCCCTGAAAGACGCGCCTAGCATAATTCCATAGGTATGCTATTGTCTCCTGCAGGCGACAAATCATGACAAATAGCTCATATTTGTCGCTTTTTTGCCAACAGACACCGACCGGATTTCGACACAGCAGATACTTCATGGCCGAGAAACCAGCATTGCTCCGAAGCAGCAGAAAACAGCATGCGAGCCCTGCGGTCTGGCTTGCTGCAACACTGGTTTTTTTCAGCCTGACCGTATTGTTGGCATACGACCTGTACCAGTCGTACCAGCGTGAATTCGCAAGTGTCCGGCGTGACTCCGGCAACCTGAGCGGCGTGCTGGAAAGGCAGTTCACAGCAAGTGGTGAGAAAATCGACATCGTCCTGCGTGAAGCGGTCCATGA
>JAGTRV010000232.1 GCA_018262245.1 Pseudomonadota bacterium
GACGAGCCCCACGGGTGGAACCAACCCCTGCAATAGCACCGGTAATGGTATGTGTGGTGGAAACAGGAATACCGAAGGCGGTTGCGAGAAACAGGGTAATGGCACCACCGGTATTGGCGCAGAAACCACGAGCCTGGTTGAGTTTGGTGATCCGGTTGCCCATGGTTTTCACGATGCGCCAACCGCCAAACATGGTACCAAGACCCATCGCCGTATAGCACGAGAGCACGATCCAGCTCGGAATTGCGTCAGTGGTCTTGGAGATACCTGCAGCGATCAGCAACATCCAGATGATGCCAACAGTTTTTTGTGCATCATTGCCTCCGTGCCCAAGGCTATAGGCAGCAGCCGACAACAACTGGAAACGCCGAAAGTGTTTATCAACCTTGCGTGGCGCCATGTTTCGGCAAATCCACGAAATAATCACCATCAAGAAACCGCCGATCACGAAGCCCAGAAACGGGGCCACAAAGATGAACGCGATGATCTTCAGAACACCGGCCGAGACCAGCCCGCCGATGCCTGCCTTGGCCATGGCAGCGCCAACCAGGCCACCAACCAGGGCATGCGAAGAAGACGACGGAATGCCGTAATACCAAGTAACGATGTTCCAGACAATGGCACCGATCAACGCACCGAAGATGATGTAATGATCAACAATCGACGGATCGATGGTGCCCTTGCCGATGGTCAAGGCCACCTTGAGCGGAAACAGGAAATAGGCGAGAAAATTGAACGCCGCTGCCCAGATGACGGCTTGGTGCGGCTTGAGAACCCGGGTTGAGACAATGGTGGCAATTGAATTAGCCGCATCGTGAAAACCGTTCATGAAATCGAACAGCAAAGCAACGATGACCAGGGTAATGACAACCCCGAGGCTGATATTAAGGGTGTCCATACCGAGCTACCCGCTCAGGAGTTTTCGAGAACAATGGCTTCGATCGTGCCGGCCACGTCCTTGCAGCGATCGGTGACCGATTCGAGCAGTTCGTAAATTTCCTTGAGCTTGATCACTTCACGCGCATCCGGCTCTTCGCGGAAGACTTTTGACATGGCACCGCGCAACGAACGATCAGCCTCAGATTCGAGTTCATCGATTTGATGGCAGAGTTTGAGAATGGCTGGCGCGTTATCCATGCTATGCAGCAACTTGACGACCGACTGCACGCAAACGCAGCAGTTTTCGGTCACCACTGCCATGGCCTTGGCATCTTCCGGAACGCGGCGGATATCGTAAAGCGAGATGGACTCGGCCACATCCTGCATGATGTCCAGAATGTCATCCATGCCGTTGATCAGCTGATGAATTTCATCGCGATCAAAGGGCGTGATGAAGGAGGTGTGCAGTTGCGACAGCGTGTCATGAGTAATGGCATCCGCCTTGCGCTCGAGGGTATCAATTTCCTCGGCAAACTTGTCAGCCAGTTCCGGCTGATCAACGAGCGCGGCAATCAGGTTGGACAGAGCCTTCCCGCCTTCTGCAATCAACACGGCGTGCGAGTTGAAAAGATCGAAATACTTGCCCTCTTTGGGCATCAAACGACCGAACATGACAGTCCTGTGAAGTTATTGTTACAGACTTGAATTCTAACACGTCGCACGAATGGGCTCACGCGACGATCATCAACGAAGGAACCTCTTCCCGCTAAAATTGTCCGATGACCGTTTTCCCTCTCGCTCCTGACGCCTTTGGCGACCGCTTTGAACTCGGAGCATTGCCCTTGCCGCGCCCACCCGCAGGCTACGCGGTTCAGATGCTCGACACCGACCGCTTGCTGGATCAACAATCCGGTGATTTTCTGCCAGTAAGATCAACGGCACTTCAGGCATTGTTCGAAAGTTTTGACGCGGCTTACGCGGCGGCAAAGGCGTGGGTGGAAACACACGACACCGGTCCGGATCAGCATCGACTCGCTATCGTTCCGGCCGGCTACGACTCAATACTTGAGCGCCACATACTGATATATGGCGTTCTTGGCGGACAACCATGATGCATATCGGAGACCTCTCATGAATCCTTTCCAGAAAAATCCGCTAGGGCGCAACCACTTCGAAGTTCCCGAAGTCTGTCTTGGCACGATGACCTTCGGTGAGCAGACCAGCGAGAGTGACGCGCACGCCCAGCTCGACTTTGTGCTGGCCAATGGCATCAATTTCATCGACACCGCAGAGATGTATGCTGTCCCGCCACGCGCGGAAACCTGTGGCGCCTCGGAAACCATTGTCGGCCACTGGTTGAAGCGCCAGCCCCGCGACAAGGTCTTGATCGCGACCAAGGTCGCCGGCCCAAGTCGCAACCTGAACTGGATCCGGAACGGTCCACCAGCCCTGGACAGAACAAATATCCGCGCCGCCATCGACGGTTCGTTGCAACGCCTGCAAACGGATTACGTCGACCTCTACCAACTGCACTGGCCCGAGCGCAACCAGCCGATGTTCGGACAATGGCAATTCGATCCGGACAAAGAACGCGACGGTACGCCCATCCGTGAGCAGCTTGAAGCACTCGGCGAACTCGTTCGGGAGGGCAAGGTCCGCCATATCGGCGTCTCCAACGAACATCCGTGGGGCATCATGCAATTCACCCGGCTGGCCGATGAATTGGGCCTACCGCACATCGTGTCGACGCAAAATTCCTACAGCCTGCTGAACCGCACTTTTGAAACGGGACTGGCTGAAGTCTGCCATCGCGAACGGGTCGGCCTGCTGGCCTACTCCCCCCTCGCTTTCGGGCACCTGACCGGCAAATATTTGAACCGACCGGACGCGCCGGGCCGCCTGACCCAATGGCCGAGCTTTGGACAACGCTACACCAAACCCAACGTCATTCCCGCCGTTCAGGCTTACGCCGAGCTGGCCAGGAAACATGGCCTGACGCCAACTCAACTGGCACTCGGTTTCACCCGGTCGCGCTGGTTCGTCGCCAGCACCATCATCGGCGCTTCGTCGCTTGAACAACTTAAGGAAACGCTACCGGCCACGCAGACGCCGATGTCGCAAGAGATACTGGCCGAGATCGATGCCATCCATTTGCGCTATACCAATCCCGCACCATGACCGAATCGCTGTTTCCACGCCTATCAAATGCCCTCGCGGCGACCGATATCGCCGAGAAGATCGAGTTGACGGCGAAAATCGCTGCAGACTGGCGAGCCGGCAAACTGGATTGGCGCGATAGCACACCAGCCCCGCTGACCTGCGGCCGCCCCGCAAAACCGGAACTGGTCACGCACAAAGAAGTCTTGCAGCGCAGCCCGCAAACGCCGGAAGGACGAGCCCACCTGCTGCACGCCATCGTGCATATCGAATTCACGGCGATCAACCTCGCCCTCGATCACGCCGCCCGCTTCCGCAATATGCCTGAACAGTACTATGGCGACTGGATCGGCGTCGCTGCCGAGGAGGCCGAGCACTTTCAGCTGTTGCGCGGGCGCCTGCAGTCGCTGAACCACGACTACGGCGACTTCCCTGCCCACGCCGGCCTCTGGGAAATGGCCGAGAAGACTGAAAACGACGTTTTGGCCCGTATGGCGCTGGTCCCCCGCCTGCTCGAAGCGCGGGGCCTTGATGCCACGCCGCCTATCCAAAAAAAGCTGGAAGCCGCCGGCGATCATCAAAGCGCCCGCGCGCTGGACATCATCCTGCGTGACGAAATCGGTCATGTCGGGCTTGGCGACCGCTGGTTTCGCTACCTTTGCGCCGAACGTAACCTGGCACCGGAAAGCACCTACCGCGAGCTCCTTACCCACTTCAAAGCCCCGTGGCCACAGGCCCCGATGAACGAATCGGCGCGCCTTTCTGCGGGTTTCAGCGCGGATGAACTGGCGGGATTGACAAAAAAAAGGTAGAATAATCAACTCAATGCGTTGATGCATCGCCCGCAGTAACTCCGAGCAGCCCCCGGTTTTGAAGGTTCTTGTGCAGGATTCACCCCATTGATTCGTTCCCCGGCATGGCTGCGTCGGGGTCACCCAGGCCGCCCGACCATCGGGCCAATCCGTCGCCAGTTATAACAACGTCAAGGGCGGCGAGGAAAGGAAACAGCATCTATGTCGACACCTGTCGAAAGCTTTGCCGATCTCGGCTTAAGCGAAACGCTTCTGCAAACTCTCACCCAAATCGGCTACGAAACCCCGTCGCCCATTCAGGCCCAATGTATCCCTGTTCTGCTCGAAGGTCATGACCTGATCGGCATGGCCCAGACCGGCACCGGCAAGACCGCCGCCTTTGCGCTGCCGCTGATGGAACAGATCGACGTCAAGCTGACCAAGCCGCAGGCGCTGATCCTGACGCCGACGCGCGAACTGGCCATCCAGGTCGCCGAAGCCCTGCAGACCTACGCCAAGAACCTGCCCGGCTTCCACGTGCTGCCGATCTACGGCGGCCAGAGCTACACCATCCAGCTCAAGCAGTTGTCGCGCGGCGCTCACGTCATCGTCGGCACCCCGGGGCGCGTCATGGACCACCTCGAACGCAAGACGCTCAACCTCGACCACCTGAAGACCATGGTGCTCGACGAAGCCGACGAAATGCTGCGCATGGGCTTCATCGACGACGTCGAGTGGATTCTC
>JAGTRV010000018.1 GCA_018262245.1 Pseudomonadota bacterium
GGCCGTTTGGGATATCAACAACCTGGAAAAGGGTAGTGAGTTGATCCCGATCGGCGAATGGTCGGGCATCAAGGATGGTCCGAAGCGCGTTGTCCAGCCGGAGTACAACAAGGCCGGTGACGAAGTCTGGTTCTCCGTCTGGAACGGCAAGGACCAGGAATCTGCCATCGTGGTGGTCGATGACAAAACGCGCAAGCTGAAGGCCGTCATCCGTGATCCGAAGCTGGTCACGCCAACCGGCAAGTTCAACGTCTTCAATACGCAGCACGACGTCTACTAAGACTAAAGAGGGGGCATGCCTCCTCCAAGAGAGGAGTTATGCCCCCTTGCCTTTTTGCTTAGTATGTTGCCAGGACAAAATCATCAGGAAGCACACGCCAATTGAACGTTCGCTTTAACGATCCGCGTCGAGCCCAGCGCGAACTGCTCTCCGGAAGCCAGTTCTTCGCTGGCCTGTCGCCTGCCTTGCTCGACGAACTGATCGCCGCGAGCCGCCTGGTCGAACTTTCCGCCAACCAGGCGCTTTATGAAGCCGGTGAACCGATCCGTGAGGCGCATTTGCTGTTCCATGGCAGTGTCAAGCGCAGTGCGACCATTCCGGGGGGCGCGACCAAGGTCATTGAACTCGTGCAGAGCGAGCAACTGCTCAGTCTGGGCGAAATATTCGGCGCTACTCACTATGCCTCCACCTGTTGCGGCATCACGCAGGCCTTGCTGGTGGCAATCGATATCCGCAAGTTGCGTGAGGCCACCCAAAATTATCCTGACTTGAGCTGCCGGATCATTACGGCTCTGGCCCGTCGGCAATTCGCGACAGAATTCGATGTCACCAGCCACCATTACGGCCTGACCGGTGCCCAGCGCTTGCTTGACTATCTGCTCGAAACGGCTGGCGAACGAGCTGGTCTGGCCGGCGAGACGACCGTCGTTCTCAAGGCCAGCAAAAAAGTGATCGCGGCGCGCATCGGCATGACGCCGGAGTCCTTGTCCCGCAACCTGCGCGAACTGAGCGACAACGGCGTTATCGTCGTCGATGGCCGCAAAGTCCATATTCAGAATGCCGCCCTGCTCGATACGGTCAGCGGCGACACCAAACAGCGGCTCAATTTCGGCCGAAAGCGTAAAGGCAATGCACTGACTGCCGAGCCGCCGCTGTCGGTTGGCACCCTGGTCAACATGTGTGGCCGTCTGCGCGTGCTTTCCCAGCGCATGGCCATCGCATGGGGCATGATGGTTTCCGCCATTGCGCCCCATAAGGCGCTGATCAAACTCCGGCAGCTGGACAAGGAATTCGAGCGCAACCTGGCCCGTCTCGACAAACTCGAGCTGGCCCCGGATCTCACCGAGAAACTGGCCCTGGTCAAGCTATTGTGGCCGCGTTACCAGCAGCTGATGGACAGTGAAGAGATCTCCGTCCAGCGAGTTGAAGAGGTCTTCGAACTGAGCGAGGAACTGCTCGAGGCGACCGATGCGCTGACCGGCAGTGCTGCCGGTCTGGGTGGGCTGCCCGAAGCGCACTACGTCAATATGGCCGGCCGCAATCGCATGCTGTCACAGCGTATCGGCAAGTTCTTCCTGTTTCGAGAGTGGGCCAGTCTGGACCCAAGAATTGCTGCGCTGATACCGCCTTCCTGCCTGGAATTCGAAAGTAATCTACAAGCCCTGGGAAAAACCGGAAATACGCCGCCTGAAGTGGCTGCCCAGCTTCGAGTGGTGGCCAGCCAATGGCAAAAGTTCATCCGCTCCTTGTGCCCGGACCTCAGCCATGCTGCCAGGACTCAACATGCCCGCCTGGTCATGGCTGAAGGCGAGCGCTTGCTGCGCAGCGTCGACACCACCGTCAAGTTGTTTGAACGCCTGACCAAGTAGGCGATTGAACGGGGCGATAGGGTGTCTGGTCTTGATGCTGATCAATTCGGCGAATTGCGCGGAGCCCCATCCGGCCGTGCCCTTACCGGCTTTTGATCCCCATCAAAGCGCCGATTTTTCCAGCCGCGACATTACGCCCTCGCATTATTTCAACCAGGGGTTTATCCAAATGAAAGCTGTTCATATTGCAATGATGTTTGCCGTTGGTCTTGGCGTCTCCGGCCAGGTTTTTGCCGACGAGGCACTGGCCAAGGCCAAGAACTGCATGTCCTGCCATGCCGTCGACAAGAAACTGGTCGGCCCGGCCTACAAGGATGTTGCCGCCAAGTACAAGGGTGATGCCGGTGCAGTCGACAAACTGGCAGCCAAGGTCAAGGCCGGTGGCAAGGGCGTCTGGGGTGAAATCCCGATGCCGCCGAACAATGTGACCCCTGATGAAGCCAAGAAACTGGTTACCTGGGTGCTTTCCCAGAAATAACAAGCGCCAGTCTTCCATGCATTGACCGGCGCTTAGCCGGTCTTTTTTTGCCCGGGAGGTGCTGCTTACTTCGTTATCACCTCCTGGGCACTAGCGCTAACACGCTGAGCGCTGCCTTAATCGGCGAATTTCGGTAGGCGGCGTTGTTGTTGAGCGGTGATCGATTCGTTCAGGTCGGCGGAAAGTAGCATCGCCGCATTCCAGGTGGCGACGTAGTTCAGGCCATCGCTGACCGAATGCTCACGGCTGTAGTTCATCACTTCCTTGAGGCCGCGCGTGGCGAGCGGGGATTTTGCGGCGATGCCCAGCGCCAGTTGGCGGACTTCTGCCGACAATGTGGCCGGGGTGGAGAAAGTCCGGTTCACCAGCCCCAGCTTTTCAGCTTCGGCTGCATCGACGTTGCGGCCGGTGTAGGCCAGTTCGCGGGCCATGCCGTCGCCGATCAGGCGAGGCAGGCGTTGCAGGGTGCCGACATCGGCGACCATGCCGAGGTCGATTTCCTTGATCGAGAAAATGGCATCTGCTGCGGCGTAACGCATGTCGCAGCAGGTGACCAGATCGAGCGCGCCGCCGACGCAGGCGCCCTGGATGGCGGCGAGCACCGGCTTGCGACAGCGCTCGATGCTGCTCAGGCAGTCCTGCAGGTCGAGGATCAGGCGGCGCAAGGCTTCGCGACTGCGGGCGCCGTCCGGGTTGGCGATCTGTTGCTGAACACCGGCCAGCATGGCGAGGTCGATGCCGGCGCAGAAGTTCTTGCCGGCCCCGGACAGGATCGCGACGCGGGCTTGCGGCGTGCTATCGACCCAGTCGAAGGCCTGGCGGATTTCCTGCCACATCGCCGCATTCATTGCATTCGATTTGTCCGGGCGGTCGAGGCAGACCTCGGCGATGTGCTCGCTGAGGGTGATGGTGAGGGTGCTGAATCCGGGCGTTTGCATCGGCTTGTCTCCTTATGGTTTATGGATTTTGGGCAGATGTTACGCGAATTTTTTGGCGCCGAGGCGCCTGGGGTGGGCTGGTCAGGCCATGCCGGCCAGGGCTGCTGCGAGGTCGGCGTTGTCGTCCTTGGCCTCGATTTTGCCGTGCTGGCTCTCGATTTCGACGACGTAGCCAAACTCGCGCAGCGTTTCGGCCCAGTATTCTGCCTCTTTGCGCGTAGGGTGCCAGGGCCCGTGTTCGATGATCGGACGCTCGGTGCCGTTGCGATAGGTGGTCTTGACGCGGAACACGGTTTAACTGGGCTCTGGTGGGCTACCGGGCTTGACCGGATCGCCGAAAGTATCAGGCAGCGTTCTTGCCTTTCTGCCACAGCACGTCGCCACGTCCGCCGGCCCGGTTCAGGGCACGGCCGAGGATGAAGAGCAGGTCGGACAGTCGGTTGATGAAACGACGGGCGGCATCGGACAGCGGTTCGGTGCCATGCAGGCGAACCATGGAACGTTCGGTGCGCCGGCAAATGGTGCGGCAGACGTGGGCGATGGCCGCCGGGCGGGTACCGCCGGGCAGGATGAATTCCTTGAGCATCGGCAGGTCGCGGTTGAACTCTTCGGCCAGTTCTTCGAGACGGGCGACTTGTGCATCCTTCATGATGGCCATGCCGGGCAGGCAGAGTTCGCCACCCAGATCGAACAGGTCATGCTGGATGTCGAGCAGTGCGGCACGAACGGGGGCCGGGATGTCCTCGCAGAGCAGCAGGCCGATGTTCGAATTGAGTTCGTCGACTTCACCGATCGAATCGATGCGCAGGCTGTCCTTGGTCGTCCGGCTGCCATCGCCGAGACCGGTGGTGCCGGCATCGCCGGTGCGGGTGACAATCTTCGAGAGGCGGTTGCCCTTGCGCTCGGTATCGGTGTTGTTCTGGATTTCGCTCACAGTGTTTCTCCTTCAATGGGCCAGATTATACTGACAGCCCCGTGCAACAGACTGTCGTTCCTATGCCAAAGTTCGCCGCCAATCTCAGTTTTCTGTTCACTGACCTGCCCTTCCATGATCGTTTCCAGCGGGCGGCCGCCGCCGGGTTTCAAGGCGTCGAATATCTCTTTCCCTACGACTGGCCCGCGCATGAGGTGGCCGACTGGCTGAAGGCGGCGGACGTCGAGCAGGTGTTGTTCAATTTGCCGCCCGGTGACTGGGCAGCTGGCGAGCGCGGGTTGGCCTGTTTGCCGCACCGCCAGGGGGAGTTCGCGGAAGGGGTCGAGCTGGCGTTGAATTACGCCATGCTGCTCGACTGCGAACGCGTGCACTGCATGGCCGGCTTGAGGCCTGGCGGCATTGCAGAGGCGGAACTGGCAGCGACCTATATCGCCAACCTGCAATTTGCAGCCGATCGCTTCGCCACTATCGGAGCGACAGTGATGATCGAGCCGATCAACAGTCGCATCGACATGCCGGGCTATTGGCTGGACGACGTGAACAAGGCCCTGCGCCTGATTGAATCCATCGGCCGCAGCAACGTGAAACTGCAGCTCGACCTTTACCACGCCCAGATCATCCAGGGCGACTTGGCACGGACGATTGAAGAAAACATCGAGCACATCGGTCATGTCCAGATTGCTGATAATCCCGGTCGCCATGAGCCGGGCACCGGCGAGATCAATTATCCCTTCCTGTTCAACTTGCTCGACCGGCTGGGTTACGCCGGCTGGGTGGGCTGCGAATACAAGCCGCTGACGACGACCGAGGCCGGTCTTGGCTGGTTGCCCAAATGAGCGCGCGTCAGGTTTTGCGCAGCTTGTTCGATGCGGCCGTTGCGGCGGCCGATCCCGCGCTGTGCGTGCCGCCAGATGATGGCGGCCGACACTGATGGCATCGACGGCAGCGAAGATAATGCCGGTGCTTTCGTTGGTCCGGAGTCGCTGGCCCGGGCACGTGCTGCTGGCCTGGATCCGCGCGCCCATCTGGCGACCAACGACGCCTGGGGATTGTTCGCCGGCCTTGGCGATCTGCTGGTCACCGGGCCAACGCGCACCAACGTCAACGACTTTCGCGCCATCCTCGTAGAATGACCGCCATGACACCAGCCGAGCCCAGCTTCCAGACCGACCGTGCCGCCCTGGCCCAGCGCCTGCAATTGATTCTGCCGGCCCATTGCCTGCTGACCGACGAAGAAGACCTGCGCCCCTACGAGTGCGACGGCCTGACGGCCTACCGCGAGTTGCCAATGGCCGTCTGCCTGCCCGAAACTGAAGGCCAGGTCATTGACGTGCTGCGCAATTGCCACCAACTCGGCGTGCCGGTGGTGGCGCGGGGGGCGGGTACCGGGCTTTCGGGCGGGGCGATGCCGCATGCCCAGGGCGTAGTCTTGTCGCTGGCCCGTTTCAACAAGATTCTGCGTGTCGACCGCGAGGCACGGCTGGCTGTCGTGCAGCCCGGCGTCAGAAATCTCGCTGTTTCCGAAGCGGCAGCCCCGTTCGGCCTCTACTACGCGCCGGACCCATCCTCGCAAATCGCCTGTACGCTGGGCGGCAACGTGGCCGAAAACTCGGGCGGCGTGCATTGCCTGAAATACGGCCTGACGGTGCATAACGTGCTGCGTATCCGTGTCGTCAGCATCGAAGGCGAGGTGTTCGAGATTGGTTCGGAAGCGCCGGATGCGCCCGGCTACGACCTGCTGGCCCTGCTGATCGGCTCTGAAGGCATGCTCGGCGTGGTCACCGAAGTTACCGTCAAGCTGGTGCCCAAGCCGGAACTGGCGCAGGTGGTGATGGCTTCGTTCAACGATGTCGCCAAAGCCGGCGATGCGGTAGCGTCGATCATCGCCGCCGGCATCATTCCGGCCGGGCTGGAGATGATGGACAAGCCGGCGACGGCGGCCGTCGAGCCCTTCGTCAAGGCGGGCTACGACCTGAATGCCGAGGCCATCCTGCTGTGCGAAGCGGACGGTACGCCGGAAGAGGTGGCCGAGGAAATTGCGCGCGTGACCGAGGTGCTGAATGCCGCCGGGGCCAGCGATATTCGCGTCTCGCAATCCGAAGCTGAGCGCCTGCGCTTCTGGGCCGGGCGCAAGGCGGCCTTCCCGGCCGTCGGCCGCATCACGCCGGATTACTACTGCATGGACGGCACCATCCCGCGCAAACGGCTGGCCGAAATGCTGTCGGCCATCGCCGTGATGGAAAAGAAATACGGCTTGCGCTGCGCCAACGTTTTCCACGCTGGCGACGGCAACCTGCACCCGCTGATCATGTACGACGCCTCACAACCCGGCAACTGGGAACGCGCCGAAGCCTTCGGGGCGGAAATCCTCGAATTGTCGGTCGCGCTGGGCGGCTCGATTACCGGGGAACACGGCGTCGGCATCGAAAAGATCAACCAGATGTGCTCGCAGTACGCGCCGCCGGAACTGGCAGCCTTCCATCGCATCAAGGCGGTCTTCGACGAAACCGGGCTGCTCAATCCCGGCAAGGCCGTGCCCAGCCTGCATCGTTGCGCCGAATATGGTCGCATGCACGTGCATCATGGTGACGTGAAATTCCCTGAACTGGAGCGTTTTTGATGCAGCTCGACGATATTGTTTCAGCCGTCCGCTCGGCTCATGAAAGCCACACCCCGCTGCGCATCCGCGGCGCTGGCAGCAAGGATTTCTATGGCGGCCTGCTGGCTGGCGAGGTGCTCGATGTCGCCGCCCATCGCGGCATTGTTGCCTACGAACCGACCGAACTTTATCTGACCGCCCGCTGCGGTACGCCGCTGGCCGAGATCGAGGCGGCGCTGGCCGAAAAGGGGCAGATGCTGGCTTTTGAACCGCCGCACTTTTCGGGGGCGACGGTCGGCGGCTGCGTTGCAGCCGGTCTGTCCGGCCCGCGCCGGCAGCAAGCGGGGGCAGTGCGCGATTTCGTGCTCGGCGTGAAGCTGGTCGATGGCAGCGGGCAGGTGTTGAATTTCGGCGGCCAGGTCATGAAAAACGTCGCCGGTTACGACGTTTCCCGGCTGATTGCCGGCAGCCTCGGCACGCTGGGCGTGATCGCCGAAGTGACGCTGAAAGTGTTGCCCAGGCCGGTGGCCGAGCAGACGCTGGTTTTCGCAATGGATTCCGGTGAGGCGCTGCAGAAACTCAACCAGTGGGGTGGTCAGCCGCTGCCGGTTTCAGCCTCTTTCTGGCATGAGGGGCGCTTGTGGTTACGCCTTTCCGGGGCAAGCGCCGCCGTCGAGACCGCCAGCCGCAAGCTGGGCGGTACGCCAGCGGTCAGCCCCGATCAACACTGGATTTCAATTCGCGAACAAACGCATCCCGCTTTCTCTGGTGACATCCTGTGGCGCCTGGCCGTGCCATCGACTGCGCCATGCCCGGGCCTGGATGGCCTGCGGGCCATCGAGTGGGGCGGTGCGTTGCGCTGGTACGCTGGTGAACAGGCGGCGGTGCGCGGTGCTGCATCCCGTCTGGGAGGTCATGCCGTGCTCTATCGGGCACCGGAGTCCTTGCGTTGTCTGGAGGGGGCATTCGCTCCCTTGTCGCCGGCCTTGCTGGCCCTGCACCGGCGCCTGAAAAAAGCCTTTGATCCCCGGGGTATCCTCAATTCCGGTCGTTTGTATGCGGAGTTTTAGGGGGATGCGCTGATGGATACCAAAATTACCGATGAACTGCGTGCCACCCACGCCGGCCAGATTGCCGAGGAAATCCTGCGCAAGTGCGTGCACTGCGGTTTTTGCACGGCAACCTGCCCGACTTACCAGCTATTGGGCGACGAACTGGATGGCCCGCGCGGCCGCATCTATCTGATCAAGCAGGTGCTCGAGGGCAAGGCCGTCACCGAGAAGACACGCACCCATCTCGACCGCTGCCTGACCTGCCGTTCCTGCGAAACGACCTGCCCGTCGGGGGTCAAATATAGTCATTTGCTCGATGTCGGGCGCGCGGTCGTCGAGGAAAAACTGCCGCGCCGGCTCAGCGATCGATTGACCAGGGCCTTGCTCAAGACGGTGCTGCCCAACCCGGCGCTGTTTGCGCCAGCGGTTGCTGCAGGTCGGCTGTTGAAACCCTTGTTGCCCTCGTCGCTGGCTGACAAGCTGCCGCCGACCCAGCCTGACGGCCGACCGTGGCCGAGGCCGGCGAGGCATTCCCGCCGCATGCTGGCGCTGGCCGGTTGCGTTCAGCCCTCGCTGGCGCCGAACATCAATGCGGCGACCGCGCGTGTGCTGGACCGGCTGGGTATCGAATTGTTCGAGGAGACCAAGGCAGCTTGCTGTGGTGCCGTGCGTTTTCACCTGAACGATCAGACCGCCGGCAAGAATGACATGCGCCGCAATATCGACGCCTGGTGGCCGCATGTTGAAGCGGGTGTCGAGGCGATTATCGTCACAGCCTCCGGCTGTGGCGTGCAGGTCCGGGATTACGGCCACATCCTGGCTGATGATGTGGCCTATGCCGGAAAATCGGCAAGGATCAGCGCCTTGTGCCGCGATCCGTCGGAGATCCTGGCCGCCGAAATGGCCGGCCTGTCGCCCTTGTTGTCCGCCCAGGCACAGCAGCGCGGCAAGCTGGCCTTCCACTCGCCCTGTACCCTGCAGCACGGGCTGAAGCTGCGGGGAGCGATCGAACAGGTATTATCGATGGCTGGCTATGAGTTGACGCCGGTGGCCGATAGCCACTTGTGCTGCGGCTCGGCCGGTACGTATTCCGTGCTGCAGCCCGAGTTGGCCGGCCGCTTGCGGGAAAACAAGCTGGCTGCCCTGAATGCGGGTGGCCCGGCACTGGTGGTGACGGCCAATATCGGCTGCCTGACCCATTTGCAGGCCGGTAATACTTTGCCGGTGCGGCACTGGATAGAATTGATTGACGAGGTTATCGAATGAGTAGCGCAGGGTCGTCCGTTTTTGAAATAACGCAGTCGCTGGGAGAGGTCGATGCCGCCCGGATCAAGCGCCTGCTTGAAGGGGGGGTGAAGATTCCCCCCCAGCCACGCGTGCTGGAAGAATTGCGCAAACACATGCAGCGCAGCGAAATGGATGTTCGCCTGCTGGCCAAGGTCATCAACCAGGATCCTGGACTGACCGCCATGCTATTCAAGGTGGTTGGTAATTCGGCCTACCGGCAGCACCAGCCCTTCGCTTCGGTTGAGGAGATCCTGCACGCCGTCGGCGTGCGCCAGACCTTCAACCTGGTGCAGGCCATCGCCCTTTCAGGCGCCGGAGAGATCAAGAAGAACCGCCTCATTTACGAGGCTTTCTGGGCGCGTTCGCATGCTATCGGGCAGTTCGCCATGCTGATTGCCGATGAGCGCATCGCGGTTTGCAACGTCTTTCCGGATCAGGCCTATCTGGCCGGCATCTTTCACGATTGTGGCGTGCCGCTGCTGATGCAGCGTTTTTCGACCTATTGCGCCGAGATGCGCCTGGGAACGCCCGGTTGCTGGACCGACCTGGCCGAGGAAGATAGAAAATTCAATGCCGACCATTGTGTGGTCGGCTATCTGGTGGCCCGTCACTGGCATCTGCCGGAATTTCTTTGCGACGCCATTCGCTATCACCATGCCATTGGCGAGCTGGGCTTGCATGAGTCGCGCAGCATGGTGGCCATTCTTCAGCTGGCGGTCGATATCTATTACCGTGACCAGCGTATTCCGAACCCGGAATGGGATCGGATCAAGGGCGAAGTGTTGCCTGAACTTGGTCTTAATGAAGAGGCGCTTCCCGAGTTCGTGGATGTGATTCTGGAACGCTTCCAGGACAGCATCGAGGCCTGAATGAAGATTGCCAATGCCGGTTACGACACAGTGTTAAGCGGAAATCATGGCTTCCGTGATAATCTTTCCGGCCACAAGGAGGGGTGATGGCGATAGCAGTAGATGCCTGTGCGGCGCAGCACCAGGGAGACCGCAAGGAACAGCAGGACCGCGTTGCAATATTGCCGCATGCCCGAGCCAGAGGGGTGGCGCTGGCTGTGGTCGCCGACGGCATGGGCGGGCACACCGGTGGAGCCTTGGCGGCAGAACAAGTGGTGCACACGGCAAAAACCAATCTTGATCAGTTTTCAGCGGCCGATGAGACTTCGCAGAAAATGCTTGAAAACAGCATGCGCGAGGCTCACACCATGATCAAGGCTTCGCGCTTCATGAACGAAATGGATCCGCATAGTACGGCGGTGATGCTGTTGCTGCAGCCGGGGCGGGTGACCTGGGGATATTGTGGCGATAGCCGCCTTTACCATTTTCGCGGCAAGAAGCTTGTTGGCCGGACGGTTGATCACTCCTATGTCGAGCATCTGGTGGCGACCGGGAAAATCACCCCGGAGCAAGCCCTGACTCACCCCAACCGCAACGTGCTGCTTGCCTCGCTGGGGGGGGCGGATGATCCGAAAATTACGCTGGACGAGGTGACTGAGCTAAGCCCTGGTGATGCTTTCGTGCTTTGTTCAGATGGTCTGTGGGCCTACTTCGATGATGAAGAGCTGGGCGCGCTGGTTGCTGACAACTCGGCTCGTCAGGCGTGTGAGATTCTGATCGACAAGGCGCGTCAACGCGCCAAGGGGGCCGGTGACAACCTGTCGTTGGCGATCATCAAGCTGAACGAAGCCGTGCCGAAAAAACCGACGCCGCCGGCCGGATTTGTGCCGCGCTTGCCGACCTGACCGTTATTTCCGGTCAAAAAAATGGCGCCAATCAGGCGCCATTTTTATTGGGTGAATGAAGAGACCGGGTTACTTGCGCCC
This sequence comes from Pseudomonadota bacterium, assembly GCA_018262245.1. GTDB lineage: Bacteria > Pseudomonadota > Gammaproteobacteria > Burkholderiales > Rhodocyclaceae > Azonexus. Next base: position 10,992 of record JAGTRV010000018.1, read on the forward strand.
AAGCCCGCCAAGCAGCGCGGCAACGACCCGCTTCGGCTTGTGCGGATCGACCTTCGAGGGGGCTTGCGGTGAGTCAGGCACTTCACCGCGTGGCGAGTTGTCTTCGTAGGGCTTGCTGAAGTCGAAACCATCGGCGGCAATCATCGGATTACGGCGCGGCGGACGGCGGTCACGATCACCCCGATCCGGCCGTTCGGAGCGCTCGGAGCGTTCCGGACGTTCTGGGCGGTGGGCAACGGGGGCCTTTGCCGGCGGTGCCGCCGAACGCTTGCGCTTGTTGCCCGGAGGGTATTCGTATTCCGGCTCCGGTTCGAAACCGGCGACTTCAACCTGTTCGATCGGGCGCTTGATCAGTTTTTCAATATCGACCAGGTAGCAGACCTCGTGCGCGCTGACCAGCGAAATGGCATTGCCCTTCTTGCCGGCTCGGCCAGTGCGGCCGATGCGGTGCACGTAGTCTTCCGGGGTGTGCGGCAGTTCGTAATTGATGACGTAGGGCAGATCGTCAACGTCCAGGCCACGGGCCGCGACATCGGTGGCGATCAGGGCATCGGTTTCGCCGCCCTTGAAGGCTTCGAGGGCCTTGATGCGTTCAAGCTGGCTCTTGTCACCGTGGATGGCGTCAGCCTTGATGCCGGCGCGTTGCAGTTCGCGGGTCAGGCGCGAGCAGCCCTGCTTGGTGCGACAGAAGACGATGCACTGGCGGATTTCGCCAGACTTCAGCAGCTTGGTCAGCAGGCCACGCTTGCCGTATTCGGAGACCGGATGGACGCGGTGGGTGATGGTGTCGGAGACCTGATTGCGCCGAGCAACCTCGATCAGGATCGGCGACTTCAGCATGGTGTCGGCCAGCTTCTTGATTTCTTCCGAGAAGGTGGCAGAGAACAGCAGGCTCTGGCGCTGGGCTGGCAACATGTTGAGGATGCGCGTGACGTCCGGGACGAAGCCCATGTCGAGCATGCGGTCGGCTTCGTCGAGGACCAGAGCCTGAACCGAGTTGAAGCTGACGCTCTTGTTTTCGACGTGATCAAGCAGGCGGCCGGGGGTGGCGACGAGAATTTCGACGCCCTTTTTCAGTTCGGCGATCTGTGGCCGGATATCGACGCCGCCATAGGCGCACATCGCACGGATCGGCGTGTGCTTGCTGTAGGTCTTGACCGACTCGAAGACCTGCATGGCCAGTTCGCGGGTCGGCGCCAGGATCAGGGCACGCACCGGGTGCTTGGCCGGCGACGGGCTGCTGCTGGCAAAGGGCAGGATGCGCTGCAGGATGGGCAGCGTGAAGGCCGCTGTCTTGCCGGTGCCGGTCTGGGCGCCGCCCATGATGTCCTTGCCGGAGATGACGAGGGGGATGGCCTGGGCCTGAATCGGCGTCGGCTTGGTATAGCCCTCGTCGAGCACGGCGCGCAGGAGTTCAGGCGCCAGGCCGAGGTCGGCAAAGGTGATTTCAGGCACTGCGTCGGCAGCGATGATGATGGCGTTCTCGCCAGCTAAGGTATTGATTTCAGACATGGGGCAGGATTATACGCCTACCGGGAGCCGATCACCCGGATATGTCCGGCCGCCTCCACGTTGCTAGTCCGGATTACGTTGCCCTGCCTGCTTCGGCGGCGTGAATTGCTGCTTACAGGCTTCCGGTAAGGGTTTCAAGTGCCTGGATGCTGATGGGTTTGACCAGAATGTCGTCGAAGCCGGCGGCAAGGAGTCGTTCCCTGTCTTCCTGGAAGGCGTGGGCCGTGTAGGCGATGATTCTCAGGGCACTGCCGGATGGGGTTGCCCGCAACCTGGCACAGGTCTCTTCGCCAGATAGTCCTGGCATGCTGATGTCGAGCAGTACGAGCCGGAAGGGCTTTTGGGAGGCCAGCTCAAGCGCCATGCTGCCATTCACGGCATCCGAAACGATCCAGCCCAGTCGCTTGAGCAATGCAGAGGCGAGCAGACGATTGGTCGGGTGGTCGTCAACGATCAGGGCATGCCGTTGTTCAGTCATCCGTGGTGTCCAGGGGCAGATAAACAGTGAAGGTCGAACCAACGCCAACTTCCGATTCAAGCGTCACGCGCCCGCCCATGTGCTCAGCCAACTGCCTGACCAGTGACAAACCCAAGCCGGTGCCACCATGTTCGCGGGTCAGGAAGCTTTCGAGCTGTTTGAATTTTTCGAAGACCATATCGAGGCTCTCGGGCGGAATGCCGGCGCCAGTATCGCTAACCACAAAGGCAATTTCCTGGCCCGCCGGTCTGACCGTTAGTGAAATGTTGCCCTGCTCGGTAAATTTGACAGCGTTGCTCAGCAAGTTGTTCAGTATCTGGCGCAGACGAACCGGATCGGTGACCAGTTGTTCAGGCAGGCCTTCTGCCATGTTCAGATCAAAACCCAGGCCCTTGGCTGAGGCTGTGACCTGGTGTCCCGCCACGCACTCTGAAACAAGGCCGGCCAGCGGTGTCGGAACCCGCTTGAAAAGCATTTCCCCTGCTTCGATTTTGGCCAGATCGAGGATCTCGTTGACCAGGTTGAGCAGGTGTTCGCCACTTTGCTGAATCACCGTGGCGTATTCCCGGTGAGCAGGATTGTCGAGTTCGTATTTCAACAGCTCGGCAAAACCGAGAATGCCGTTGAGCGGCGTGCGCAATTCGTGGGACATGGTGGCCAGAAAGGCCGATTTCTGCCGGCTGGCCTCTTCGGCTTTTTCCCGGGCATCGTCCAGCCGCTTGAAGGAATCCTGAACCGAGTCGGCCATCCGGTTGAACGAGGCGGCGAGTTCGCCCATCTCGTCCGAAGAGCGGGCGTCCAGCCGACGTTTGAGGTCGCCTTCCTGGAAGGCGTGGATGCCGGAAATCATGCCGGTTATCCGCCGGGTCAGCAGGCCGGCCATCCACACGGCGATGGCGATCACGAGGCCGATCATCAGTAGCGTGGAGGTCCACAGGCCGATTGCCGTCGAGGTCAGGCTCTGCGCAACCTGTTCCAGCAATTCGCGGCGCTGAGTCTTGAAGCCGGCATCCTTTTCCTCAAGCAGCGTATTGATTTGAGCGGCGGTGTCGGTGGCCGCCTTGTGGAACTCATCGACATTGGCACCGATGGTGACGAAACCGAAACCCTGTGGAGTGTTGCCATATTGCCCTGTGTAATAGGGGATTGCGGCGGCGGTAGTCAGTTTCCACAGGCCGGAGAAAAAGATCACGAAGGAACCGGAACCACCGTGTTCGGTCACTGCATTCCAGCCGTCGCACTGCGGCGAAAAATTCAGATAGCGGCAGTCGAGGCCGACCGTGCCGGCTTTGACCAGCGCCTTGGCAGGTTTACGTTTCAGGTTCTGGTCGCGGAAAGGTGGAATGCCGGCCAGGAATTCATCGGATGGCTTGCCGCTGGCCTGCCACTCGGCATAAAGATCCTCGTCCATCCAAGGAGTGGCGGGGCGCCCGGTCAGGGGGTCGTAGCCGACGATCATGTAGTCACGGGGGTGTGAAATCGAGCGGCTCTTGTAATCCCAGATGAAGGCGTAATTGCCCTTGATGGCATCGGCGATCGGCGTGTAACGCTCTTCGGTGGGCATCAGGTGGTCGGAGAACTCGCGGATGTGATCGTGGTCCAGGGCCAGCGTGACATAACCGACGGTCTGGCCACCCTTGGTCACCGGCATCGCCCAGCGGACGATGCCCCGGAAGCGTTTGCCCACGGGGTTTTCGGTGCCGGCATAGGCCGATTCTTCCGGCTTGAAGGGCTTGCCGGCCTTTTCGAGCGCGGCGGGCAGATAGGGGCCGATGGCCTGTGTTGGTACATAGGCCCCGATGACATCGGAGACATAAATCTGACCAGGCTTCAGCTTTTTCAGGTCGGCAAAGTAGCTTTCGGCCTTGCTGAAGGTATTGCCCCGATCGCCGATGTTTCTCAGACCTTTCTCGGTCAGCGTCCCGCTGGTGACCTTGATCTTTTCGTTGCCATTGAGATCAACGTAGGTCATTTCGACGAACAGCGGCCGTTGTTCGGCCTCGCCCAAATACTCTGGCGGTCGGGCGTGAAAGTCCTTGGCGTTGTCCGGCAAGACCGGGCGGGTGACCTTGGCTTCGCGGACTACGGGCTTCTCCGGAACCCAGGATTTGCCGTCTTCGGCCAGCTTCCAGGGGCCGTGCTGATAGATCAGGCGACGCCGCTCGTTGAGGAAGCGGCGGAAGGCTGCTTCCGACGGTTCCAGATCGGCTGCCTGCCGGATGTCGTTGTCGCGGTCATAGAGAAAGCTGGCGATTTCCTTGGCCGTGTCAGTGGTCAAGGCCTCGATGGCCTCGCGGGAGCGCAGGTCGAGGGCGCGGATAGAATCGTCGGTGACCGTCTTGCCGACCGACTTGGTGGTGGTCAGCATGGCGTCAGCCATGCCGCCAGCCTTGACTGAAACCTCTTCTCCGAGCTGGCTGATGGCGTACCAGGCAAACCAGGCAAGCAATACCAGCGGTACCACCTTGATCAGGACGAAAATGGCAATCAGCTTGCCGCGTATTCCCCTGAGAAAGGCTGGTAGTTTCATTTGTCTCCTTGCCTGTTCCGCCTAGTTCGCCTGTCCGGTGAACTCAGTGTTTCTCAGGTTTCTTTTCGGTGTCTACCTTGGCTTCGGTCTCGCTAGCAGCTTGCTGGACAGCCTTTTTCTTCTTGCTGCCCGGGGCTTCCGGGGGGGGCAATTGCGGAACGATGGTTTCCAGCTTGTTTTCCCGCATGTACTCGTCCATTTCGCGCCATCCGGCATAAATGCCTGCCTTGGGTAGCCAGCCATAGATCGAATAGCAATCCTCGATGGCGCGGCCGGATTGTCGGCAGGCGCTGCCGACTGCCTTGGCTTCCGGTTCCATGCGGGCTTCCTTCTTGGCCGGATCTTCCAGTCCGAGCTTCTGGCCGACCTGGTCGCAAGCGGTCAGGCCAAGGGCGAAAAGAATGAGAAAGATGGGCTTGTTCATGTCTGGATTTTCGCATATTTGGAAGAAATGTGGCGCGCCCTTCAGATTGGGCGGCAGTTATAATTTGCGCTTTCGAGATTTCTGGAGCACCCATGTCGCATCGTCTTCGTCCTGCTTTCGTCATCATCACGCTGGCTCTGGCCTGTTCTTCAGCCCTGGCCGCCAAGCCTGCCAAGTCGGCAAAGCCTGCTGCCAAGCCGGTTCACGCTCCGGCGCCTGCTGCCGACTTCGAGTTGGCCCATAATCTTGGCCCGGACGGCGAAGAGCAGCTGCAGGCAGTGGTTGATCGTTTCAACAAGGAAAACGGTGGCAACCTGAAATTGGCACGCCTGGAAAAGGGTGAAAAGCCGGCCGGGCTCAACCTGATCCGTCGCTATGACATGAGCGACGTACTGGTTCAACCAAAGGCCTTCGTGCCGCTGTACGAGATGATGGCCAAGGCAGGGCAACCGCTTCAGGTTGGCGAGTTGTCGGCTGATCTGAAGTCAGGAGCGGTCGATGCCAAGGGACGCCTGGTCGCTTTGCCGCTGATCTATTCGACGCCGGTCCTGTTCTACAACAAGAATGCTTTCCGCAAGGCGAAGCTGGATCCCGAGCAGCCGCCGAAGACCTGGTTTGAAATGCAGGGCGTACTCGACAAGCTGCAGGACGCTGGTTATACCTGCCCTTACACATCGTCGTGGCCAGTCTGGGTGCACATTGATAACGTCAGTGCCGTGTCTGGTGTGCCGGCAGTCAGCGACAAGGGCACGCTGAGCTTCAACGGCCTGCCGCAGGTCAAGCACGTGGCGATGATGGCGACCTGGACCAAGGCGAATTACTTCAAGCTGTTCGGTCGTCGCAACGAAGCCAGCACCAAGTTCCATGACGGCGAATGCGCGATGATCACGACCGATTCACGCGAACATATTGATTTTCGTGATGCCAAGGGCGTCGAATTAGGCGTTGCCCCGCTGCCCTATCACGATGATGTTTACGGCGGCCGCCAGAATTCGCTGGCCGACGGGGCGTCGCTGTGGGTTGGTGCTGGCAAGTCGCCTGCGGAGTACAAGCAGGCAGCAAAATTCGTCTCCTTCCTGCTCTCTCCGGAAATGCAGATCGAGATGGTGCGTGTCTATGGCGGACTACCGCTGACCGCAGCCGCCCGTGCCGCAGCCCGTAGCAAGCTGCTGCAGGATGGTGACAAGACGCTGGAAGTTGCCTATGCCTCGATGAAAGGCAAGGGGGCTTCGCATGTTCCCCACGTTTCCGATGCCGACGCGGTGCGTATCCTGACCAATGAGGAACTGGAGGCCGTGTGGTCCGACAAGAAGCCCGCCAAGGCTGCGCTGGATACGGCGGTTTCCCGCGGTAACGCCATCTTGGCAGCCAAGCCGGCCCTGAAGAAGGCGCAGCCCTTCTAAATGAAGCATCCGCTGCCGCGCTGGTTTGCCCATCGCGGTGGCGGCTCGCTGGCACCGGAGAATACGCTGGCCGGTATCCGGCTGGCGGCGCGCTTGGGGTACAAAGCCGTCGAATTTGACGTGATGCTTTCCGGGGACGGTACGCCTGTACTGATTCACGATGAAACGCTGGAACGGACGACCAACGGCAGCGGACGGGTTTGCGAGACCTCTGATTCACAGTTGTTTCGGCTTGATGCCGGTAACGGCGAGCCCATTCCCCGGTTTTCCGAGGCGGTAGCACTGTGTCGGGAATATGGCCTGCTGGCCAATGTCGAGATCAAGCCGGCAACTGGCTTCGAGCGCCAGACGGCGGAGACGGTTGCGCTCATGACAAAGCAACTCTGGCAGGGCGCTGCAATTCAACCGCTGATTTCCTCGTTTTCACTGGAAGCCATCGAGGTGGCACGTGATCTGGCACCGAATATCCCCCGCGGCTTGTTGTTCGAGTCGGTGCCGGATGACTGGTTGCAGGAGATGTCTCGCTGGCAGGCGCTGACGCTGCATTGTTCAGCCAGCCATGTCAGTGACCAGGTGCTGGCCGAAGCGTGCGAGTGTGGTGTGCCGGTGCTTTGTTACACGGTCAACCAGACGGAGCAGGCAAAAGCGCTTTTCGAGCGTGGGGTTAGTGCTGTATTCACTGACCGTCTTGATTTGTTTTCATCAGAAACAAGTGCTTACAAAGGCTTGCAATTAGGCGGCTGATTTTTAACGCCGTTTAACCTCTAATGTCGCTCAGGGAGTTCGCCCTATCTCTGAGGAGGAAATCATGAAGACCATCAAAGCACTTGCCGCTATCGCCATCGTTCTGCCGTCCCTGGCTTTTGCCCAGGCCAACACGCCGGGGATCGACCAGCGCCAGGCCAATCAGGAACGTCGTATCGATCAGGGTATTGCCTCCGGCAGCCTGACCCAGCGTGAAGCCAACCGCCTCGAACGCGGTCAGCAGCATGTGGACAATATGGAGAATCGCGCCAAGTCCGATGGTGTGGTGACCCGTCAGGAGAGGGCCCGGTTGAATCGGGCCCAAAACGTCCAGAGTGACCGTATCTATGCGCAAAAGCATGATCGTCAGCACGATTACAACCACAATGGCCGCGTTGATCGCCCGCTTCGCCGCTAAGCGCAGATTGAGTTCCATCCGAAACCCGCCATCGAGCGGGTTTTTTCTTTTTCGGCAGGGCGTTACCTCGCTTTTGACGGCATGAGCCTGCACTGAAGGACGACACTTTCATTTAAAATCGACGGTTTCGAATTCCAACGCCGAAAAGGCCGCCAGCTTATGAAAAGCTCCGAAATCCGCCAGCAGTTCCTCGACTTCTTCGCCTCCAAGGGCCACCAGATCGTTTCTTCCAGTTCGCTGGTGCCGCACGAAGACCCGACCCTGTTGTTCACCAACGCCGGGATGAACCAGTTCAAGGACGTTTTCCTCGGTTTTGACAAGCGCCCGTACAGCCGTGCCACGACCTCGCAGAAATGCGTCCGCGCCGGCGGCAAGCACAACGACCTCGAAAATGTCGGTTACACCGCCCGTCACCACACCTTCTTCGAGATGCTCGGCAATTTCAGTTTCGGCGACTACTTCAAGCGCGATGCCATCAAGTACGCCTGGGAACTGCTGACCGAGGTCTACAAGCTGCCCAAGGACAAGCTGACGGTCACGGTTTACGCCGAGGATGACGAAGCCTACGACATCTGGACCAAGGAAATCGGCGTGCCGGTCGAGCGCGTCATCCGCATTGGCGACAACAAGGGCGCCCGCTACGCTTCCGACAATTTCTGGATGATGGGCGACACCGGTCCCTGCGGCCCATGCACGGAAATCTTCTACGACCACGGCGAAAAATACTGGGGTGGCCCTCCGGGATCGCCGGAAGAAGACGGTGACCGTTTCATCGAAATCTGGAACAACGTTTTCATGCAATTCAACCGCGACGAAGCCGGGGTCATGCATCCGCTGCCCAAGCCGTCCGTCGACACCGGTATGGGCCTGGAGCGTGTTTCCGCCGTGCTGCAGGGCGTGCATGCCAACTACGAGATTGATCTGTTCCAGGCGCTGCTCAAGGCTGCTGCACGCGAAACCAGCGATGCCGATCTCGACAGCCCGTCGCTGAAAGTGCTGGCCGACCATATTCGCGCCTGCTCCTTCCTGCTTGCCGATGGCGTCATTCCGGGCAACGAAGGCCGCGGCTACGTGCTGCGCCGGATCATCCGCCGTGCCATCCGCCACGGCTACAAGCTCGGCGCCCGCGCTGCCTTCTTCCACAAGATGGTGCCCGACCTTGTTGCCGAAATGGGCATGGCCTATCCGGAATTGGGCCAGAATCAGGCCAAGATTGTCGCTACATTGAAACAGGAAGAAGACCGCTTCTTCGAAACCATCGAGCACGGCATGGCCATTCTCGAAGGCGAACTGAAGTCGCTGGGCGAAGGTGGGGTTTTCAACGGCGATACCGCGTTCAAGCTGCACGATACTTACGGCTTCCCGCTCGACCTGACGCAGGACATCTGCCGCGAACACAAGATCACGGTCGATGCCGCCGCCTTCGATGCGGCGATGGCTCGTCAGAAGGAGCAGGCGCGCGCCGCCGGCAAGTTCAAGATGGCGACCAACCTCGAATACGACGGTCCGGCCACGACCTTTCACGGTTACGCCGCGCTGGAATACAAGGCCAACGTGCTCGCCCTGTACAAGGATGGCGCAGCGGTCAATCAGCTCAACGAAGGCGAAATGGGCGTCGTTGTTCTCGACGACACGCCGTTCTACGCCGAATCCGGCGGCCAGGTGGGCGACTGCGGCGCCCTGCAGTCGGTGCATGGCATCTTCGCCGTCGAAGATACGCAGAAGATTCAGGCCACCGTCTTCGGCCATCATGGCGTGGTCAAGACCGGCACTATCACGGTTGGCAACGGCGTTGCCGCCAAGGTCGACGTGCAGGCCCGTCAGCGCATCATGCGCAACCACTCGGCGACCCACCTGCTGCACAAGGCGCTGCGCGAAGTGCTCGGCGACCACGTCCAGCAAAAGGGCTCGCAAGTCGATCCGGACAAGACCCGTTTCGACTTCGTGCATAACCAGCCGATGACCGACGAGGAAATCCGCCGCGTCGAGAATATCGTCAATGCCGAGATTCTCGCCAACGTGGCGACCGAAACCCGCGTCCTGCCCATCGCCGAAGCCCAAAAGCTCGGCGCCATGATGCTCTTCGGTGAAAAATATGGCGACGATGTGCGCGTCCTCGACATTGGTTCCTCGCGCGAACTGTGCGGTGGTACCCACGTGGCGCGGACCGGCGACATCGGCCTGTTCAGCATCACGGCCGAGGGCGGTGTGGCAGCGGGCGTGCGCCGTGTCGAGGCGGTGACTGGCGACAATGCGCTGGCTTATATGCAGGACATGGAAAGCGCGCTTGGCGGTGTCGCAGGCACGCTCAAGGTGCTGCCCAAGGACGTCCATGGCCGCGTGCTGGCTGTGCTCGATCAGGTCAAGAAACTGGAACGCGAACTGGCGGCCCTCAAGGGCAAGCTGGCCTCGGCGCAAGGTGACGACATGCTGTCGAACGCCGTCGACATCAAGGGCGCCAAGGTGCTGGCAGCGACGCTGGAAGGGGCTGACGTCAATGCGCTGCGTGAAACCATGGACAAGCTGAAGGACAAGTTGAAGTCGGCGGCCATCGTGCTCGCCTCTGTCGCAGACGGCAAGGTGACGCTGATTGCTGGCGTGACGGCTGACCTGACCGGCAAGGTCAAGGCCGGCGAACTGGTCAATCTGGTCGCCCAGCAGATCGGCGGCAAGGGCGGCGGTCGTCCGGACATGGCGCAGGCTGGCGGTACGCAGCCGGAAAATCTGCCGGCTGCGCTGGCTTCCGTAGCAGGCTGGGTCGAAGGCAAACTGTGAAAGCTGTCCTCGCACTGATGCTGGTTCTGGCGGCGGGGCAGTGCCTCGCCACTGAACTGGATCGTAGCCCGCTTGATGCGCTGACCACGGATGGCCAGAAGGTCCGGCTCTTCCCGAACGGGCGCTGGGAATTCGTCGATGCGGCGAAGGCAGCCCAGGCGCAGAAGGTCGCCGCCGAGTATCCGGAAAACAAGACCCGCCCAGTCGACGCACAGGGTGGTGTGTTCGGCGTCGGGCGGACCATCATGCCCGGCGACAAGGATTACAACCGGGGTTCGCTCAATCCCAAGCTGCGCTGAGCAGAGCCGGTCGCTTACTCGACGCGCCGCGTCGGGGTGCCGGCCGGTTCGTCAGCCATGCGCACTGCTTCACCTTCGATGATCGTCGCACCCTGCTGTTGTGGCGAGGGCTGGTAAGCCGGGCCATTCGTCGGCTTACCAGTAGCGTCCTGCTGCTGGGCTGACCATTGGCGCTTGATTTCCTGGCGCAATTGGCGAGTACGCCACCACAACCAGCCGCCCAGCGCCAGTCCGACGACCGCGACGACGGCCAGGGCGACCAGCGAAAACATGAAGGCCAGGACCAGGAACACCGCACTCAGCACGAAGGCGATCAGCTTGGCGAGCGGGCCTTGCGGTGGACGTCCCAGTGCGTTTTGTCCGAATTGTTGATATTGCCGTTCGTTGCCCATGCGTCGTTTCGCGGTAAGTAATGGAACGATTATAGGCGGGCCAAGCTGGCGGCTTGTGGTCCCGCTGTAGCGGTTTTGTAACGCTTATTGCTCGGGTTTTTCCTGGCCGATTTCGTTGGCCCATTGCAGAGCCTGGGTTTGCGCGCGGTTGATGGCTTTCGGGCCAAGACCCGGCAGCTCTGCCAGCGCGGTGGCGAGTTCGGCCAGGTTGGCGTTTTCGCTGCTCTCGGCGATGCGCAGCAGGGCGCCCAAGGGGCCGCTGCCCGCGCACAGCGCGTCGCGAACATCGGTCGCCAGGCCGAGCGGGGCGACGATATCGGCAATCGGCTGTCCGACCAGAACGGGCATCAGCGACATGATGCCCGCCATGAAGGCCCGGTCGGCCAGCGCGTTATCGCCCGGGCTCAACTCGCCGGCCAGCAATTCCATCAGGCGACCACGGGTGGCAGCCATCTGCAGCAGCGGATTTTCGGTTGGACTCTGGCCGCCGGAGGCGAAGACCAGCAGTTGCAGCCAGCGCTGCAGTTGGCGCCGACCGAGTACGGTGATGGCGTGCCCCAGCGAAGTAATGCGTTCGGTGCACCCGGCGCCGACCGAGTTGGTCATGCGCAGCAGATTGACGGTCAGCCCCGGTTCCGGCTTCAGCGCGGCTTCCAGTTCGCTGGTGTCGGCGTCACCGAGCAGCAGACCCATCAGTTTCATTAACGACAGCTGCGAGTGATCCAGTTTCTTGCCGGCGATGATGGTCGGCTTGGCGAAGTAATAGCCCTGGAACAAGGTGAAGCCCAGCTTCAGGCATTGCTCCATTTGCTCGCGGGAGTCGACTTTTTCGGCCAGCAGTTGCTTGCCCATCGGCTTCAGCTTCATGACCAGTTGCATCAGCTGGACGCGGGAAAGCGGCTGGATGTCGACCTTGACAATTTCGACCAGGGCCAGCAATTCGGCGAACTGTGGTTCCAGTTGGATGACGTCGTCGAGGGCCAGCGTGAAGCCGGCGGCTTTCAGGGCCTTGCAGCGTTCGATAACGGCATCGCTCGGTGGCACGGTTTCCAGAATTTCCAGCACCACAGCGTGGCGCGGCAGTAACTCGAGCATATCGCTGAACAGGAACTGCTCATCGACGTTGATGAAGCCGCGATGCTGGCCCAGGGCCGCCTCGATGCCAAGTTCAGTGAACGCATTGGCAATGACGGTAGCCGTTGCCTGAACGCCATCAGTGACCTCGGCAAAGTTGCGACTGCCATTGCGGAACAGCAATTCGTATGCGTGCAGCCGCTGTTCTCGGTCCAGGATGGCCTGTCTTCCGAGAAAAAGCTGGTCGGCGGCGGCTTCGTTCACGACAACTCCTTAGAAGGGTAACTGGATGCCTGGCCAGATGGCATTGAGCGACTGACGGAAAGCGCGCTGGATGCGTTCCAGGGCGGCAGCGTTGTCGGCTTCGAAACGCAGCACGACGACTGGCGTGGTGTTCGACGGGCGGGCTAGCCCGAAGCCGTCAGAATACTCCACCCGTACACCGTCAATCGTGATGATTTCCTCGGCGCCGTCAAACTTGCCCTCGGTTTTCAGCTTGTCTATCAGCGCGAAGGGTTCGCCTTCGGCCATCTTGATGTTCAGTTCCGGGGTTGACGGGACATTGGGCAGATTTTTCAGGATCGGGTTGGCATCGGCCGCCCGGCTCAGGATTTCCAGCAGGCGGGCACCGGTGTACAGGCCGTCATCGAAGCCGTACCAACGTTCCTTGAAAAAGGTGTGACCGGACATTTCGCCAGCCAGCGGGGCGCCGGTTTCCTTCAACTTGGCCTTGACCAGTGCGTGGCCGGTGTTCCACATCAGTGGCACGCCGCCATGTTGTTTGATCCACGGTGCCAGTAGGCGAGTGCATTTGACGTCGTAGATGATCTGGCCGCCCGGTACACGGGACAGCACGTCGGCCGCGAAGAGCATCAGCTGGCGGTCCGGGAAGATGATCTCGCCATCCTTGGTGACGACGCCCAGGCGGTCGCCGTCGCCGTCGAAGGCGATGCCGATCTCGGCATCGGTTTCCTTGAGTGCCTTGATCACATCGGCCAGGTTTTCCGGCTTCGACGGATCAGGATGATGATTCGGGAAATTGCCATCGACTTCACAGAACAGCGGGACGATTTCGCAGCCGAGGCGCTTGAACAGTTCGGGGGCGATCGCGCCGGCCACACCGTTGCCACAATCCATGACGATCTTCATCGGGCGGGCCAGCTTGACGTCGCCGACGATTCTTTCAACATAGGCCGGCAGCACGTTGGCGCTACGACGTTCGCCCTTGCCGTGCTTCAGATCGCCGGTTTCGGCACGTATTTTCAGGTCCTGTATCGCATCGAGGGCCAGTGTGGTGCCGCCGATCACCATTTTCAGGCCGTTGTAGTCCGGCGGATTGTGGCTGCCGGTGACCGAAACGCAGGAGTTGCAGCCAAGTTCGTAGGCGGCGAAGTAGGTGACTGGCGTCGGTACGCAGCCCACGTCGATGGCGTCAACGCCGGCGGCGCATATTCCCTCCATCAGCGCACCGGCCAGTTCGGGGCCGGACAGGCGGCCATCACGACCGACGGCGATCGCCTTCTGGCCCTGCTCGGCAGCCAGCGAGCCGAGTGCATGACCAATCTGGCGGACGACATCGGCGGTCAGGGTCTTGTTGACGATGCCACGAATGTCGTAGGCCTTGAATATCTCAGCGGGGAGTTGGCGCATGGTGTTTGGCTAAGTTGTTTCGCAAGTGAAGAAGTGTAAGAGTCTTTGCGGAAGCCAGTCCAGGTTTCCCGGGAAACTGCCGCTGACGAAGCCGACGTGGCCGCCGGTGGCCGGCTGTTCCAGTCTGACGCACGCGCTGACATCGGCGGGCGTGGGCAAGTGGCTGGCCGGCAGGAATGGATCATTTTTCGGGTTCACCACCAACGCCGGTACCGCGATGGATTTCAACCAGGGCTTGGCCGAAGCGCGCTGCCAATAATCGTCGGCACCAGCAAAGCCGTGGATCGGGGCGGTTACCGCATCATCGAACTGATAAAGATTGCCCGCCTTTTGCATGAGCGCCGCATCGAAGAGGCCGGGAAACAGCCGGAGGCGGGCCGCCGAGCGTTCTTTCAGCGTATTCAGGAAATGCTGCGTATAGATGCGATTGAAGCCGCGAGCCAGATGGTGGCCGCAGGCGGCGAGGTCGAGCGGCGGGCAAAAGGCGGCGACACCGGTGACCAGTTCGGCGGCCGATGCACCGCGTTCCCCGGCCCATTTGAGCAAGGCGTTGCCGCCCAGTGAAACCCCTGCGGCGTGCAGGCGGCGCTCGTAGTTACCCGCACGCAGGCGGCGCAGGATCCAGTCGATTTCCTCGGAGTCGCCCGAATGGTACGCGCGGGGACGGCGGTTCAGTTCGCCCGAGCAGCCGCGGAAGTGGGGCAGTGCCAGGCGCCAGCCGGCTTGCAGGCAGGCGTGGGCGGTTGAAATGGCGTAGTGGCTGCGGGCACTGCCTTCCAGTCCGTGGAAAAGGACCAGCAGCGGCGCATCGGCCGGGCCGTCAAGGTGGTCGACGTCGATGAAATCGCCATCCGGTGTGTCCCAGCGCTCGCGCCGGAGTTCGATTGACTTTGGCTTGATCAACAGCGGCCAGAGGGTTTGTGCCTGGCCGCCGGGCAGCCAATTCGGCGCTTTGTAGGGGCTCAATGCAAGGTGTGCGGCACGGCTTCGGCCATTGCCTGATGACTGTCATCCGCCGCGGAGGCATGCCGGCTGACCATTCGCCAGCCATGGGCGCCGCGCACATAAACGTGGGTGACGTGCAGCGGGCCGTGCGGGCTGGGGTCGTCCCCGACAAACAGGGTTTCCGTCAGGTGGTGGATGGCCATCACCGTTCCCTGCCAATGGGTGACGAGTTCGGGTTGAACATGGATTTTTGCGTTGGCAAAGATGCTGCGCCAGCTTTCCCGGATCGGAGCCTCGCCAAGCAAGCGGACGCCGGTTGGGTGAACGCAGACGGTTTCTTCGTCCTCGGCCCAGACCAGCATCAGCAGGTCGGCATCACCACGGGCGATGGCTTCGTAGAAAGCGTGCTCGACGTCGTCGGGCGAGGCGAAATTGGCGGGCTTGCTCATCGCGAGATCCATTTCTGGCAGGCGGCGAAAACCTGTTCGGGGGACAGTTTGTTCAGGCAGTCGAGATGGCCGAGCGGACATTCACGCTTGAAGCAGGGGCTGCAGTCGAGTTGCAGGCTGAGGATGTCGGCCTTGTCGGAGAGCGGCGGCGTGAAACCCGGTGACGACGAACCATACAGCGCGACGATCGGCCGGTCGAGCGCGGCGGCAACGTGCATCAGGCCGGAGTCGTTGCAGACGACCAGTTCGGCCATGGCCAGCAGATCGATGGCCTGGGTTAGCGAAGTGGCGCCGCACAGGTTGCGGCAGAGGCCTGGGGCAAGCAGTGAGATTTCTTCGGCGACGGCGCGGTCTTTCGGCGAACCGAAAAGCCATATGGAGTGGCCAGTTTCAGCCAGTTGCCTGGCCAGTACGGCAAAATGGGCGGCTGGCCAGCGCTTGGCCGGGCCGTATTCGGCGCCGGGACAGAAGGCGACGATGCGGGCCGGGCGCTCCAGGCCTAGTTCAAGCAGCGTTTTTGCCTGATCGGCTGCGCTCGAGCGAATTCTGGGGTGGGCGATCGGCTTGGGTAGCGGCGCGCCCGGTCGTTCGGCCAGCTGGGTAAAGCGCTCAAGCATCAGCGGCAGCGCCTGCTTGTCGAGCGTGTGGCGAACGTTGATCAGGCCAAAGCGGGATTCGCCAGTGAACCCGATGCGTTGTGGAATGCCGGCCATCCACGGCACGAGCGCCGATTTTAGCGAATTGGGCAGGACGTAAACGGCATCGTAATGGCGGGCGGCAAGGTCGCGGGCCAGTCGCCAGCGGGCCTTCAGCGATAGCTGGCCGTGGCCGAACGGGCTGTCGACGACATCGCGGATTTCATCCATTCGCTGCAGGGCAGGGGCTACCCAGCGCGGGGCCAGGGCGTCGAGCTGCAAGCCGGGATGATTGGCGTGCAAGCGCGCGAACAGCGGTTGCGCCATGATCGTGTCGCCAATCCAGGAGGGGGCGACGATGAGGGCCTTGTTCATGCAAAAGTGGCGGGCTTGCGACCCGCCACCCGGTGATTAGTGATGACCTTTGGGCGCTTCGCCCTTGAAGACGTACTTGGTGGAGCAGTACGGGCAGGTTACTTCACCGGTCTTCAGTACGTCGAGGAAAACGCGCGGATGCTGGCTCCACAGCGCAACATTTGGTGTCGGGCAGTGCAGCGGCAGGTCGTGGGCGGTGATTTCAACAGCTTTGTTGTCGGACATCGTTATCTCCCTGATTAGACGGTGGCCAGCCAGTCGGCGTGCGCAGCGGAGCGGCCATAGACCACGTCGAAATACTTTTCCTGCAGCGCCTTGGTGATCGGGCCGCGATGGCCGACACCGATCTGGCGGTTGTCGAGTTCGCGGATCGGCGTCACTTCGGCTGCTGTGCCGGTGAAGAAGGCTTCGTCAGCGCAATAGACTTCGTCGCGCGTGATGCGCTTTTCGATGACCTCGACGCCCATTTCGCTGGCCAGCTGGATCACCGTGGCGCGCGTGATGCCTTCGAGGCAGGCGGTCAGGTCCGGCGTGTACAGCTTGCCGTTCTTGACGATGAAGATGTTTTCACCGGCGCCTTCGCAGACATAGCCTTCCGGATCAAGGAGCAGGGCTTCGTCGTAGCCGTCACCTGTCGCCTCGTTGTTGGCGAGGATGGAATTCATGTAGTTGCCGGAGGCCTTGGCACGCACCATGGTGATGTTCACGTGGTGGCGGGTATAGGACGAGGTCTTGATGCGGATGCCGCGCTCCATCCCCTCTTCACCAAGGTAAGCACCCCACGGCCAGGCCGCGATGATGACGTGCACCTTGGCGCCCTTGGGCGACACGCCCATCTTTTCCGAGCCGTAGAAGGCGAGCGGACGCAGGTAGCCGGATTCGAGATGGTTGGCGCGGATGACTTCCTTCTGCGCTTCGTTGAGCTCTTCGGCGCTGAAGGGCATCTGCATCTGGAAAATATGAGCCGAACGGAACAGGCGCTCGGTGTGCTCCTTGAGGCGGAAAATCGCCGTGCCGCGCTCGGTCTTGTAGGCACGGACGCCCTCGAATACCCCCATGCCATAGTGCAGCGAGTGGGTGAGGACGTGGGTGGTGGCTTCGCGCCAGGGCACCAGTTTGCCGTCTTGCCAAATAAAGCCGTCGCGATCCGACATGGACATGTTCGATTCTCCGTGT
>JAGTRV010000093.1 GCA_018262245.1 Pseudomonadota bacterium
AACCCGCTGGGGAGTCGCCAAGTTGGTCAAGGCACCGGATTTTGATTCCGGCATTCGAAGGTTCGAATCCTTCTTCCCCAGCCAAAATTTCCTTCGGGCAGGTCACAAGCCTGCCCGATTTTCATTGTATCGGGCGAATACAGGCGACTATGCTTAAAGTCCGGAGGAACGTGGAAATGGCTTACAACAGCTTGATGGTCTTCACCGGCAATGCCAACCCAAAACTGGCCGCCGATGTCGCAAAACAGCTCAATGTCGACCTCGGTCGCGCCAATGTCGGTCGTTTCTCGGACGGTGAAGTCAGCGTCGAACTGCAGGAACACGTCCGCGGCCGCGACATCTTCGTGCTGCAATCCACCTGCGCCCCGACCAACGATAACCTGATGGAACTGCTGGTCATCGTCGATTCGCTGAAGCGCGCCTCGGCCGGCCGTATCACCGCCACCATCCCCTATTTCGGCTATGCCCGCCAGGACCGCCGGTCGCGCTCCTCCCGCGTGCCCATCGCCGCCAAGCTGGTCGCCAACATGCTCGTCGCCTCTGGCGTCGACCGCGTGCTGACCATGGACCTGCACGCTGAACAGATCCAGGGCTTCTTCGACATTCCGGTCGATAACATCTACGCCCTGCCGATCCTGCTCGACGACATCCGCAAGCAGAATTACGAAAACCCGCTGGTCGTTTCGCCCGACCACGGTGGCGTCGTTCGCGCCCGTTCGCTGGCCAAGCGCCTCGAATGCGACCTGGCGATCATCGACAAGCGCCGCCCGAAAGCCAACGTTTCCGAAGTGATGAACATCATTGGTGAAGTCGATGGCCGCACCTGCATCATCATGGACGACATGGTCGACACCGCCGGCACCCTGTGCAAGGCCGCGACCGCCCTGAAGGCCAATGGCGCCAAGAAGGTCGTTGCCTACTGCACCCACCCGGTTCTGTCCGGCCCAGCCATCGAGCGCGTCAATAGCTCCGACCTCGACGCGCTGGTTGTGACCGACACCATTCCGCTGCGTGACGATGCTGCCGCATCGCCGCGCATCCGCCAGCTTTCCGTGGCCGAAATCATGGCCGAAACCATTCGCCGGATCAGCAACGACGATTCCGTCTCGTCGCTGTTCATCGACTAAATTTTTTAAACCTTCCCGTTCTGGTCGCGGACCGGGAAAAACATTGGAGTATCACCATGCAATTCGAACTTAACGCGCAAGCGCGTACGCTGCAGGGAACGGGTGCGAGCCGCCGCCTGCGTCACGCTGCCAAAGTACCGGGTATCGTTTACGGTGGCGCAGCCGCCCCGCAATCGATCGAAGTCGACCATAACGATCTGCTGCTGAAGCTGAAGAAGGAAGCCTTTCATTCTTCGATCATCAACCTGATCATTGACGGCAAGAAGGAACAGGTTCTGCTCCGTGACACCCAGGTTCACGCCTACAAGCCGCTCGTCCTGCACGTCGACTTCCAGCGCGTTGATGCCACGCACGAATTGCACGTCAAGGTGCCGCTCCATTTCGTCAACGAAGAAGTTGCCCCGGGCGTCAAGCTCAACGGCGGCCTGGTCAACCACGTGATGACCGAAGTCGACATCCAGTGTCTGGCTGGCGACCTGCCCGAGTTCATCGAAGTCGACCTGTCGTCCCTGAAGATTGGTGGCAGCATTCACCTGTCCCAGCTCAAGCTGCCGAAGGGCGTCAAGATCGTGCACCACACCGCTGATGACTCCGTCGTCGTCGGCATCGTCGGCAAGGGCGGCGCTTCTGAAGAAGCCGCTGAAGGCGAAGCTGCTGCCGCTGAGTAATTTCCGGCATCCCGCAGTAATGGCCGCCGCAGGCATCATGCCGCCGGCGGCCTTTTCGCACTTATAGCCATGAACGCTCCCCGCCTGATCGTCGGCCTCGGTAACCCCGGCCCGGAATACGAAGCTACCCGGCATAACGTCGGTTTCTGGTTTGTCGACCAGTTGGCCGACAAGCTGAAGGTATCGCTCGCCCCACAAGCCAAGTTCTTCGGCCGGGCAGCGCGCACCGGCGAAACCTGGCTGCTGCAGCCGACCACGTTCATGAACCGTTCCGGCCAGGCGGTCGCGGCGCTGGCCAATTTCTACAAGATTCCGGCGGACGAGATTCTCGTCATCCACGATGAACTCGATCTGCCGCCCGGCGGCATCCGCCTCAAGCAGGGTGGCGGCAACGGCGGCCACAATGGATTGAAAGACATCCAGGCCAAACTCGGCACACCGGATTTCTGGCGCCTGCGCCTCGGCATCGGCCACCCGCGCACGCTGAACCTGTCACAACAGGTGGTCGATTTCGTCCTCCACCAACCGCGCAAGGAAGAACTGCCGGATATCGAACACGCCCTCGCCCGCTGCCTGCTGGCCTGGCCAAAACTCGCCGCCGGAGACTTTGCCGGCGCTCAACAACAGTTGCACGGCAAAGCCGTCTAAGGAAAAACCCATGTCTTTGAAATGCGGCATCGTCGGCCTGCCCAACGTCGGCAAATCCACCCTCTTCAACGCCCTGACCAAGGCCGGCATCGAAGCGGCCAATTATCCGTTCTGCACCATCGAGCCGAACGTCGGCATCGTCGAAGTGCCGGACAAGCGCATGAAGGCGCTGGCCGAGATCGTCAAGCCGCAGAAGATGCAGTATCGCCGGTCTGGTGGCAGGCGCCTCCAAAGGCGAAGGCCTGGGCAACCAGTTCCTGGCCAACATCCGCGAAACCGATGCCGTGGTACACGTTGTGCGCTGCTTCGCCGACGACAACGTGGTGCACGTATCCGGCGGCGTCGATCCGCTGCGTGATATCGAAGTCATCGATACCGAACTGGCCCTGGCCGACATGGCCACCGTCGAAAAAGCGCTCAACCGCTACCGCCGCCCGGCCAGTTCCGGCGACAAGGAAGCCAAGATCCTGGTTGCCGTGCTCGAAAAGTGTTTTACCCAGCTCGACCAGGCCAAGGCCGTGCGCGCCCTCGACCTCTCCAAGGAAGAATGGGCCTGCCTGAAGCCTTTCTGCCTGATCACGGCCAAGCCGGTCCTCTACGTCGCCAACGTGGCTGAAGACGGCTTCACGAACAATCCGCTGCTCGATGCCGTGCGCGCCCATGCCGCCGCCGAAAAGGCCGAAGTGGTTTCCCTGTGCGCCTCGATCGAATCGGAAATTGCCGACCTCGACGACGAGGAAAAGGAAATGTTCCTGGCCGATCTCGGCCTCGAAGAACCGGGCCTCGACCGCCTGATCCATGCCGGCTACAAGTTGCTCGGCCTGCAGACCTACTTCACGGCAGGCGTCAAGGAAGTCCGTGCCTGGACCATCCACCAGGGCGACACCGCCCCGCAGGCGGCCGGCGTCATCCACACCGACTTCGAGCGCGGCTTCATCCGCGCCCAGACCATCGCCTTTGAAGACTTCATTACCTACAAGGGCGAAGCTGGCGCCAAGGAAGCGGGCAAGATGCGCGCCGAAGGCAAGGAATATGTGGTCAAGGATGGCGACGTAATGAATTTCTTGTTTAACGTCTAAGTCATGCGTTTAGAATCAGGACATTGATTCCATAGATTGCGCGAATGACAGATCTCGTCGCCGCTACCGCAACGCAGCCAGCCACTAAAGGAGGAGTTCTCTCCAGAGCGGCATTGCTACGCGCCTACGAGCAAAGTCAGGACGCCATTCTCGTCACCGATCGCGACAATCTGATCGTCGCGGCCAATGGCGCCTTTTGCCAGCTGAGTGGTTATGCCTCCGACGAATTGCTTGGCAAGGATCCCCGGGTCCTTGCCTCCGATAATTCGACAGCCGAACATTATGCGAGCATCTGGAACGCACTGGCCACAAAGGACTTCTGGGAAGGCGAGATTTGGGACAAAAACAAGAATGGCGAACGCTATAACCGCTGGCTGAAGATTGCCGTCTTGCGGGACGCCGAGGGCCAGATTGAAAATCATGTCGCCAATTTTTCAGAAATGGAAGCCAGCAAGGAATACGCCGACCGGCTCGCCTATCTGGCTTACCACGACCCGCTGACCAACCTGCCCAACCGGCTTGCTTTCGAGTCGCAACTGGCGCAAGCCCTGCGTGGCTGCGAACGCGACAACCGCCAGCTCGCGCTGATGCTGATTGACCTCGACAATTTCAAGAACATCAACGATACGCTCGGCCATCACGTCGGTGATGAACTGCTGCAAAAAGTCGCCTTGCGCCTGCGCGAAAGCGTGCGTTCCAGCGATCTCGTTGCCCGCATCGGTGGCGACGAGTTCGTCATTGTTCTGCCGGAAATCGAGTCCCCCCTGACGGCCGCCCGGGTGGCCAACAAGGTGCAACAGAACATGGCCGACAGCTACAGGATTGCCGATCACGCGCTGTATGCCACGCCGAGCATTGGCATCAGCCTGTTTCCGATCGACGGCAGCGACGCCAACACCCTGCTACGCAATGCCGATACCGCGATGTATCACGCGAAAGACGCCGGTCGCAACAACCACCAGTTTTACACCGCCCGCATGAACGAGGCGGCGGGCGAACGACTGCACATGGAAAACGAACTTCGCCAGGCCATCTCGGCCATTTCGCCAGGCGACAGCGAATTCTCCCTGCACTTCCAGCCTCAGGTGCAAACAGCCACCGGCCAGGTGTTCGGGCTTGAGGCGCTATTGCGCTGGAACAATCCGATCTTTGGGCAGGTTTCGCCGATGCGCTTCATTGCCATCGCCGAAGAAACCGGCTTGATCCAGCCGCTTGGTGATTGGGTGATCTGGGAAACCTGTCGCCTGATTCGCCAGATGAAGCAGCACGGCATAGAAGACATCCGCATTGCGATCAACATTTCCGCCCAGCAGCTACGCCACGAAAACCTGCTCCTGCTCGTCCGCGGCGCCCTGTCCTGCTACGACCTGCGCCCCGAAGACATCGAACTCGAAATCACGGAAAGCACGGCCATGCAGAACCCGGAAACCACGCTGTCGATACTCGACCAGCTGGCCGCAATGGGCATCGTCTTGGCCATTGATGACTTCGGTACCGGCTACTCGTCGCTAGCCTATCTGAAGCATCTGCCGATCCAGCGCCTGAAGCTGGACCGATCCTTCGTCAAGGACATCGAAATCGATGCCAACGATGCGGCCATCTGCACGGCGACCATAGCGCTTGGCCACAGCCTGGGCTTGGAACTGGTCGCCGAAGGCGTCGAAACCGAGGCGCAGCGTGCCTTCCTGGCCAGTCTCGGCTGCGACACGCTGCAAGGCTATCTGTACAGCAAACCAATGCCCTTCGAGGAAACCATCGCTTACCTCAAGGCGCATCAGGCAGCTCGGCCCTAGGCCGCGACTAGCGGATGACCTTGCGCCACTCAGTCTCGAAGTAGCGCACCAATACCTGATTGTTCAGCTGGTTAACTTCAGCCGGTACCCGTGCCATGTCGGCCGGAAAGTTGAACATCCCGGCCAAGGTTTCGCTGGTCAAAAATCGTGTTTTGTCCGAAGCAAACGCAGGCATCGAAAACTCCTGCCGGCCGGCAATGATGTAACCCCACTCACCGAAAGAGGGCACCAGCGCATGGTAGGGAGCCGTCTTGAAGCCAGCACTTTCCAGCGTTGCCACCACGCACCAGAACGATTGGCGGGCATAGAGGGGGGAAGTCGATTGCACGACGAGCAGCCCACGGGCCGACAGCCGTTTTTCGATCAGCCGGTAGAAAGCTGAAGTGTAGAGCTTGCCAAGTGCAAAATTGGCCGGATCGGGAAAGTCGATGACGATGAAGTCAAAGTACTCCTTGCTGTCCTCCAGCCATTGCAAGGCATCGGCATTGACCACCCTGACCCGCTCCGATTTCAGCGCCCCCTGATTCAATGCAACCAGTGCCGGTGCCGTGGCGAATAGATCGGTCATCGCCGGATCGAGATCGACCAGCGTCACCGATTCGACGTTCGGATACTTGAGAATTTCGCGTACTGCCAGCCCGTCGCCGCCGCCCAGCACCAGCACCCGCTTCGCCCCCGGCAGACTAGCCAACCCGGGGTGAACCAAGGCCTCGTGATAACGGTACTCATCATGCGAGGAAAATTGCAGATTATTGTTCAGGAAGAGCCGCAGATCGTCGCGCCAGCGGGTAACGACGATGCGCTGATAAGGCGTGGTTTCGGCATGGACGATTTCATCGGCGTAGAGGTGCGCCTCGGCAAAGGTCGTCAATTGTCCTGCTCCGGCAAAGCCGATCGCCAAAAGACCGAACACGCCCCAGCTTTGCACCGCCAGCCAGCGGCGACTCGGCAATTGCTCGCGAAACAGATGCAACGCCCACAACGCTACCGCCACGTTCAGGACACCAAACAGCAGCCCGGTGCGGACCATGCCCAGTTGTGGAGCGAGGACCAGCGGAAAGAGAATGGAGACTGCCAGCGCACCGAGATAATCGAAAGTGAGGACTTGCGATACGAGATCCTTGAAAGCCAGCTCGCGCTTCAGGATACGCATGACCAGCGGAATCTCCAGACCGACCAGAACGCCGACGCCGAACACTGCCAGATAGAGCACCAGCTTGAAGGGGGCTGACAGCCAGGTAAACACCAGGAACAGTCCAACCGCCGAGAAACCGCCCAGCAAGCCGACCATCAATTCGATCTGGATAAAGCGGCCGATCAAGTCGCGGGTAATGTATTTCGACAGCCAGGAGCCTGCCCCCATCGCGAACAGGTAAGTGCCGATCACCGTCGAGAACTGAGTCACCGAATCGCCGAGCAGGTAGGACGATAGCGCGCCGGCAATCAGCTCGTAGGCCAGCCCGCAGGAGGCGATGACAAAGACGGAAAAAAGGAGGGCATGCCGCATGGGCAAGGATGCTAACCCGAAAAGCATGGAACGGCGCAGCACCGGAGCGGTCAGAGCAGTACCCCCTACCGGAAACTGGCTCATTTTCATGTCGACTTCTCCCCAAAGGAAACCCCACTGGCGAAGCGCATTCCTGCCTCTCCTTCTGCTGGTTCTATGCCCGCCAGCGGCACAGGCGGCCGAATACACCATTGATCCGACGCACACCTACGCCAGCTTCGAAATCGACCACCTCGGCTTTTCGACACAACGCGGCCAGTTCAACCGCAGTAGCGGCATCGTTGAATTCGACCCGGAAGGCAGGACAGGACGTATCGACATCCGCATTGATGCCGCCTCGCTCGACACCGGGTTCGACCTGCGTGACGACGTACTGCGCGGCGACAGCTGGTTCAATGTCAAAGCCTTCCCGGACATCCTGTTTCGCAGCCAGAAACTGGTGTTCATCGAGGACCGGCTAAGTGCGGTCGAAGGCACACTGGCCATGCTCGGCGAGATTCGTCCGATGCGTCTGGAAATCAGTCGCTTCAAGTGCGGCCTCAATCTCGCCAACCGCAAGCGTGGCTGCGGTGCCGATGCGTTGGGCAGCCTGCGCCGCTCCGAATTCGGCATGAACAACGGCCAACCTTTCATCGGCGACGAAGTGCGCCTGCGCATTCAGGTCGAGGCTTACCTGCCCTGATCTCAACGCGGCACCGGATCGCCGCCATCTCACTAAAGTCATGTGCTAATTGCCTGTTTCTGCGAAAATAGCACCCCCTTTGCTGTTCCCGGATTACCCCCATGCCCCCCCATCCCGCCATAGCCAGCACTGCTGAAATCGTCACCGAACTCAAGGCCGGCCGCATGGTCATCCTGGTCGATGAAGAAGACCGCGAAAACGAGGGCGACCTCGTCATGGCCGCCGAGCACATTACGCCAGAAGCCATCAATTTCATGGCCAAGTTCGGCCGTGGCCTGGTCTGCCTGACCCTGACCGAAGCACGCTGCAAGAAGCTGGGGCTGACCCAGATGGCGCGCAACAACGGTACGGTTTACGGCACCGCCTTCACCGTTTCCATCGAAGCTGCCGAGGGCGTCACCACCGGCATCTCCGCCGCCGACCGAGCGCGCACCATCCAGGTCGCCGTCAACAAGGCATCGACGGCTGACGACATCGTGCAGCCCGGCCACGTCTTCCCGATCACCGCCCGCGAAGGTGGTGTGCTGGTCCGCGCCGGCCATACCGAGGCCGGCTGCGACCTCGCTGGTATGGCCGGCCTGGAGCCATCCTCCGTTATCTGCGAGATCATGAACGACGACGGCACGATGGCCCGTTTGCCGGAACTGATCGAATTCGCCAAGGAACATGGCCTGAAAATCGGCACCATCGCCGACCTGATCCATTACCGCGCCTCCTCGGAAACCCTGGTCGAGCGCGTCACCAGCAAAACCGTCTCCACGGCCCACGGCGATTTCACCCTGCACGCTTATGTCGATCGGGCCAGCGGTGCCACGCACCTCGCCATGGTTAAGGGCAGCCTCCCGGCCGGCGGCGAAACCCTGGTTCGCGTCCATGAGCCCTTATCTGTCCTCGACTTCCTCGATCCGGCCAGCAAACGCCAGGCGTTCTCGATCGATCAGGCACAGGCTGCGCTGGCCAAGCACGGCCACGGCGTCATCGTCCTGATGCATCGCCCGGAAGACGGCGCGGCGCTGCTTTCCCGCCTGACCGGCACCGCCCCGACCGCCCCCGCCAAGTGGGACCCGCGCAGCTACGGCATCGGCGCCCAGATTCTGCGTGACCTCGGCGTGACCAAGATGCGTCTGCTCTCCAGCCCGCGCAAGATGCCCTCCATGACCGGCTTCGAACTTGAAGTCACCGGTTTCGTCACCTCTCCTGCGGAGCTCTAAGCCCCATGTCCACGAATTCCCGCTTCGACAACGTCTTCGAATACGACAGCAACCTCAACGGCGCCGGACTGAAAGTTGGCGTCGTCATGTGCCGCTTCAACCTGCCGGTCTGCGAAGGCCTGCTCTCTTCCTGCATCGCCGAACTGAAGCGCCTTGGCGTCGCCGACGCGGACATGACCATCGCCACCGTGCCCGGTGCGCTGGAAGCACCGCTCGTCCTGCAAAGCATGGCCCAGAGTGGCAGCTTCGACGCACTGGTCGCCCTCGGTGCCGTGATCCGCGGCGACACTTACCACTTCGAAGTGGTCTCCAACGATGCCTGCCGTGCCATCATGGAAGTCCAGCTCGATACCGGCGTGCCCATCGCCAATGGCATCCTGACCTGCGATACCGACGAACAGGCTGAAGTCCGCATGCAACCGAAGGGCGCCGACTGTGCCCAGGCCGCCGTCGAAATGGCCAACCTCCAGAAAGCCCTGCTCCAATGACCACCTTCCTCAGCGACAGCGAACATCCCCAGGACGTCAAGGCACCGCCTAAATCGGCCCGCCGCCGGGCCCGCGAATTCGTGCTGCAAGGCCTCTACCAGTGGCGCGTCGGCGGTGCCGACGAGGCCTCCATCGAAGCCTATGCACCGGAAATGGAAGGCTTCGCCAAGGCCGACCGTGAATTCTTCGTCGGCACGCTGCGCGGCGTCATCAGCCAGCAAGAAAAGCTGATCGAACAGGTTTCCACCCATATCGACCGCCCGTTCAACGAACTATCTCCGGTCGAAGCCTGCATCCTGATGCTGGGTAGTTTCGAGATGCTCAACCATGCTGAAACGCCCTATCGCGTGATCATCAATGAAGCCATCGAGCTGACCAAAGCCTTCGGCGGCACCGATGGCCACAAGTACGTCAATGGCGTGCTCGACAAGGTCGCGGCCATCCTGCGCCCGGACGAGGTTGCGGCCCGCAAGCAAGCCAAGAAATAAGCCTATGGCCGGCGAATTCGCGCTGATCGACAAGTACTTCGCCCGGCCGACCCCGTCGGCTATCCTCGGCCCCGGCGACGACTGCGCCTTGGTCCAGCCCTCACCGGGCAAGCAACTGGCCGTCACCACGGACATGCTGGTGGCCGGCACACACTTCCTGCCCGGCACCGACCCCAAGAATCTCGGCTGGAAAGCCCTCGCCGTCAATCTCTCCGACCTCGCTGCGATGGGCGCCCAACCGCGCTGGGTCACGCTGGCCGGCGCCTTGCCGAGCGTTGACGAGGCCTGGATCGCCGCCTTCGCCAGCGGCTTCTTCAACTGTGCCCAGGAATACGGCGTCGACGTCATCGGCGGCGACACCACCAAGGGCCCGCTCAACGTCTGCATCACCGCCATCGGCGAAGTCGAACCCGGCCAAGCCCTGCGCCGCGATGGCGCCAAGGTCGGTGACCAGATCTGGGTATCCGGCCGTCCCGGCCTCGCCTCCCTCGGCCTCGCCTATCTGCAAGGCAAGGTCAAGCTGCCAGAACCGTGGCCACGGCTATGCGTCGGCGCCCTCGAAAAGCCGCGCCCGCGCGTTGCCCTCGGCCTCGCACTGACCGGCATCGCCAGTGCCGCGATCGATGTTTCCGACGGTCTGCTGGCCGACCTCGGCCACATTGCCGAACGCTCTGCCTGTGCAGCCGCCGTCAAACTCGTTCAGCTACCGCACCTGCCCAAGGGCGAAAGCTACGATGCCGACCTTCGACGCATTGCCCTCGAATGCCAGCTGGCCGGTGGCGACGATTACGAACTCTGCTTCACTGCCCCCGGTAGCCAAAGTCTGGCCATTGCGCAAATTGCCGCCCAACTCGAATTGCCGCTGTGGAACATTGGCGAAATGGTGACCGGCCAGGCTGGCGAAGTCACTGTATTCGACCCGGACGGCAAGCCGGTCGAGTTCAATCACAAGGGATACGAGCACTTTGGCGCCGAAACCTGATTTCGCTTTCCTGCTCGCCCACCCAGCGCACTTCTTCGCGCTCGGCTGCGGTAGCGGACTGGCCCCCAAGGCGCCCGGCACCTTCGGCACCTTGTTCGCATGGATTACCTTCGCGCTTTTCCACAGCTACTTTGGCGATTTCCAGCTGCTCTTTCTGTTGGCCGCAGCCTACCTTGCCGGTATCTGGTTCATCGACGTTACCGGCAAGGCCATTGGCGACCCCGACCATGGCAGCATCGTCTGGGACGAGATTGTTCCCTTCTGGCTGGTCCTGCTGATGACGCCGGAGACATTTTTCTGGCAACTGGCTGCCTTCGCGCTGTTCCGCTACTTCGACATTACCAAGCCGCAACCGGCCCGCTATTTCGACGAGCACGTCAAGAACGGCTTTGGCGTCATGGCTGACGATCTTGTTGCGGCCGGGTACACTTTGCTCGCACTGGCCCTGCTCAAGATCGTTTTTGCCTGACGTTCGAACGCCACAGGCATAGAATAACGACGTCTCCAACGCTTGGAGCTTCATCATGAGTCACAAGCATGCCCACCTGATGCGGAGCATTTTCCAGGATCCGCCGTCGGCGAACATCCACTGGCGCGAAATCGAATCGCTCCTCCTCCACCTCGGCGCCGAAGTTGAACCCTCGCATGGTGCCCGCTTCAAGATCACCCTGAACAAGGTCGAAGCCTTCCTGCACCACCCGCACAACAGCAGCACCTGCAGCAAAACGGACATCAAGGCTATCCGCGATGTGCTGACACATGCCGGGGTGACGCTGTCAGCGTATGAAGCCAAGCAGGACTGAGGATTGATCACCTCTCCGCACGAGAAGCGAAAAAGCCACCTTTACGGTGGCTTTTTCATGAATCCCTGGCTTGCCCTAGCGGGCTCAAGTGAACAATTTTTCCACTTGGACGACAACGAGAATTTGGGAAATTGGTATTGATGAAAGGCTTGAGAGAATCCCACCGATTCCAGCTTCTAATGATTCGAGCCCTTCAAAAACTCTACCAGCTGCCGAGCCGGTAGCGGACGGCTGAAGAAATAGCCCTGCATCTCGTGACACCCCAACTGTCCCAGGACAGCCACTTGGTGCTCAGTCTCAACCCCCTCCACAATCACATGAAGATTGAAGTTACGGGCGATTCCGACCATGGCCTGGATAATGGCGTATGAATCTTGGGAGGTCTGCAGGTCGCGGACAAATGACTGGTCGATCTTGATCCGGTTGACCGAGAAGCGACGAAGGTAATTGAGCGAGGAATAGCGCGTACCGAAATCATCGATTGAAACGTGCACCCCGGTACTGCGAAGGCGTTTCACCTGCGCGACGATATTCTCGACGTCCTTCATCAGCAGGCTTTCGGTAATTTCGATTTCAAGCGACTCGGGCGAAATCCCGAATTCGTCAAGAGGAATCCGGATTCGCTCCAGCAGATCGGCACGATCAAATTCACGGGGTGACAGATTGACGCCTATTCTCAGCGTCCCGAAGCCTTGCTCTCGCAGGTGCGCCAATTGCGCACAAGCCTCGCGCAGCACCCAGTCGCTGATCGCGATGATCAGCCCCGTCTCTTCGGCAATAGGAATAAAGATTTCAGGGCTGATCAAGCCCTCTCGTGGGTGGTGCCAGCGAATCAGGGCCTCAACCCCAACGGCACGCCCGACCGTCGCATCGATTTGTGGCTGGAAATGCAATTCAAACTGGTTGCCCTCCTTCAGGGCTTTCCGCAGGTCATTCTCGATGGACAAACGGTCAAGATGCGCTGTATGCATGTGTTCCTGAAAAACCACATAGCCATTCTTGCCCTGTGCCTTGACTTGGTACATCGCCATGTCAGCACAGCGAATCAAGTCCTGAGCATTCGTGCCATCATCGGGATAAATGGCTATGCCGATACTGGTCGTCGCCAGAAATTGAGTTTCAGCCACGACGAATGGCCGGCGCGTTTCCGAGAGAATTTTCTCGGCAACCACATTCGCGTCATCGCGGTTCGTCAGGGTCGGCAGCAAAGCAGTAAATTCGTCGCCACCTTGTCTGGCCAGGGTATCTCCTGTCCGCAAACAACGGCGGACACGGGCCGCAAACTCCCGGAGAAGTTGGTCCCCCACCTGGTGGCCGTAGGTGTCGTTGACCAGTTTGAAACGATCGATATCCAGAAACATCACGGCCAGTTTTTCTTCGCGCCGTGATGCCTGGGCTATCGCCATCTCCAGCCGATCCAGGAACAGGATTCGATTGGGCAACTTGGTCAGGAGATCATGAAACGCCTGAAATGTGATGGTCTCTTCCGCCTTCTTGCGTTCCGAGATATCACGCGCCACGCCAGATGTCCCGAGGAACGCGCTGGGTTGCCCAAATTGCTGGGTTTCGTATACGCCCTGCGAACTCAGGATGCTGGTCACCACCGCACCGTTGCGTAACGCGGGGGAGGACGGTTTGCGCCTAAAGCGCACTTCAAGGTTGCTGGTGGCTCGTTCGCCGACGCGCCTTTCAATGAAGGCATATTGAACGTGTTCGTAGTCCCGGGAATCGACCACCTGTGAGTAATGCTGTCCGGTTAACTCGCCGGGGGTATAGCCCAGCAAAGCGTTCACTCGACCATTGATAAAGGTGAATCGCCCCTGTGGATCCAGGGTAAAGATCATGTCTGGCGACTGCTCGACCAAGAAGCGGTGCAGGCGCTCAGAATGCTGCATTTGCGCCGAAATGAGTGCGTGCTCTTTCTTGCGCTGGCGATGAACCAAAGCTCGCTCGACGGCGATGATCATGTCGTCCGGATCGCAATCCTTGCGCAAGAATTCGAAGACCCGATGACGGAGCGCATGGATCGCCGAATCGATTGACTTGTCGGCACTGAACACGATCACATCGGTATCGATCCCGTGCGCGCTCATCCATTCCATGATCTCCAGACCGGAGATGTCTGGAAGTCGCAAGTCCAAAATGACGAGATCGGTCTTCCCCGCCTTTAGCTTGGCAATGGCTTCCTGTCCCGTGCTGGCTTCGTCGATGGAACGCTGATCGCTGTCGAGCAGCGCAGTGTAGGCACTCCGAAAGCGCGGTTCGTCATCTACGACCAGGATATTCTGCTGCGTTGAAACAGAGGGTATCCTCGCGAGCTCGTACAGTGCAGTAATCGCGTTCATGCACTCCCCATCAATGCGTCAGGCGAATTGCCGAGTTTTGGAATCAACAGCGCAATGCTGGTACCGCCCCCGATCTGGCTGCGACAGGTGATAAGTATCCCTTCCTGTTTGGCCAGTCTGCCCACCACAGAAAGTCCGATACCACGCTGTCCAGTCTCGGAGATGGCTTTCGGGCGATAGATCGATTGAATCGTCTCTTCCGACATCCCTGGGCCATTGTCGTCGACACGCAGTTGGACATAGCCATTGCCGTCATGAATGATGTTGTCACTGACAGAAATTTTGACGCACTTCCCGGCGACTAGCGCTTCCGAGGCGTTCTTCCAGAGGTTCAGAACAATTTGCTTCAGGTTGTCCCGATTGACCTGAATCGGCATTGCCGTTTGCGGGAGCGTTGCCTCAAACCGTATCCCATTGTTTCTAAACAAAGAGTCAGCGTATAACAGCACGAAATCATTGAGGAGACTGGTCAGATCGCTATCCTGGGTTTTCGGGGCACCACTGAGGGCATGGGTCATGTGGCCAACGATATTGGCGACCCGATCGATTTCCTCGGTTAACACCACGAGCTCCTGGCGAACACCATCCTCCGGAAGTTTCCGTTCGAGA
>JAGTRV010000094.1 GCA_018262245.1 Pseudomonadota bacterium
GCTGCAATATGTGCTGAACTGGATACGCACGACCCTGGTGGACGACGAGATTGTCGCCGTCGGGCACCGCGTGGTCCATGGCGGACGCAACCTTGGCCGACCGATGCGGGTCGGTCCGAAGTTGCTGGAGGAACTCGATGGCTTGGTGCCCCTGGCGCCGCTCCATCAGCCGCACAACCTGGCCCCGATGCGCATTCTGGCCAGGAACTTTCCCGATCTGGATCAGGTGGCCTGCTTCGATACCGCCTTCCACAGCACTCAGCCCTGGCTGGCACGAACTTTCGCCCTGCCGCAGGAACTGACCGACGAGGGCGTCTGTAGCTATGGTTTTCATGGCCTGTCCTACGAGTATGTCACCAGCCAGTTGCTGGACAGCCGGCCGGATCTGGCGGAAGGCAACATCGTCATTTGCCACTTGGGCAACGGGTCCAGCCTGTGTGCCGTCAAGGGGGGACGCAGCGTCGATACCTCGATGGGCTTCTCCGCCCTGGATGGCGTGCCAATGGGCACGCGGACAGGCAGCATCGACCCTGGCGTCATCCTTTACCTGATGCGCGAGAAGAAGATGGACCTCGAAGCCATCGAAGACCTGCTCTACAAGCAATCGGGCCTGCTGGGCGTCTCCGGCATCAGCAATGACATGAAGGTGCTCCAGGAGTCGAAAGATCCCAACGCCCAAAAGGCGGTCGATCTGTTCTGTTTCCGGGTTGCCAAGGAGGTGGCCGCACTGGCCTCGTCGATGGGCGGGCTGGATGCCCTGGTTTTCACGGCGGGCATCGGCGAAAACTCCCCGGAAATCCGGGCCCTGATCGCCGAGCGCCTGGCATGGCTGGGCGTCAGGCTCAATCCCTGCGCCAACAGGGAGCGGGAATACTACATTGCCGCACCTGAATCCCGTGTGCCGGTCTTCGTCATTCCGACCAACGAAGAGATGATGATCGCCAAGCACACGATCAATGTCCTGGGCCAGATGATGGGTAACGCCTGAGTCGCCAACGTCGCTGATCACGGGTTGCCGTGGTGGTGCATTGAATGGCACGACCACGGCCCCTTTCCGGATTTCCTTCCATGCTCAAGAAAATTGACTTCGGCCACGACCATCACCATGCCGATGGCGGCCTCAAAACTGCCCCGCATTCTGAATCGATCGCCGCACTGTCGCTCGACCCGCTGTTGCCTGATGCTGTTGCCCTGGCCGCCGAAGATGTCGGTGTCAAGAAAGCCAAGCAAAAGCTGTGGACCATCTTTTGTTTGTCCATGCTCGGCGGCGCCTTTGTCGCGCTGGGAGGATTATTTGCCACAGTGACCATCTCCGGCGCGGCGGGACATTTGCCCTATGGCGTGATGCGCCTGCTGATGGGCGCCACCTTTTCGCTGGGCTTGATGCTGGTGGTCATTGCCGGGGCACAGCTGTTCACCAGCGATGCCCTGATGGTCATGGCCTGGGCCAGCGGCCGGCTGAAAACCGTCCGGATGTTGCGGGTATGGACAACCGTCTGGCTCGGCAACTTCGTCGGCGCCCTGGGCGTCGCTGCCCTGGTATTTCTGTCGGGGCAATATGCCTTTGGTCACGGAGAAGTCGGGGCCAGCGCGCTCTACCTGGCTTCGGCGAAAAGCAGCCTGGCACCGGACAAGGCCTTCTTCCTCGGCATTCTGTGCAATGTCCTGGTTTGTTTGGCCGCCTGGGTGGCCATGGCGGCACGCAGCATCACCGACAAAATCCTGGCCATGTTCTTTCCGATTGCGGCCTTCGTCGCAGCCGGCTTCGAGCACTGCGTGGCCAACATGTATTTCATTCCCTACGGCCTGTTCATCAAGTGGTGGGCGCCGCAATCCTTCTGGGAAGACCTGGCCCACCTTCAGATCGCGCCGGCAGACATACCGATTGATCAGTTTGCGATCAATCTGGTCGCGGTGACGCTGGGTAACTGGGTGGGTGGCGCATTGTTCGTCGGTGGCATTTACTGGCTGATCTACCGGAAGGATGACGGTGCAACGAAGGAGTGCATTGCGGACTGAATGCCTGGCCGATCGAAACGCCATGCAGCTGGCTGCGGTACCGAGATAGCCGGTTAAACCCCATCGACCACGCGGAGAAGATGGCCCAAATCGAAAGTATTCCGGCGACTGGCCAAGGGCCACAATCGCGCGCCAGGCAAGCGTACCCGGTGCGATCAGCGGAGTCCTGTTCGCACGAACGCTGACCGCGCCGCAAAGTTGTAGTAGCCTTGCGTCCCCTTTCGACGTCGAACCAGGTCATGAACATGTCGCGTGAATTGCAACGCGCCACCTTCAACCGCTCTGCCCTCGTCCGCGTCCTGTCCGACACGCTCCCGGAAGCCCCTGATCCGAAATACGATTTCGGCGAACGGCTCGGGCAGTGGCTGGACTTTTCGGATGCGCTGACGCTGTTTTCGGTCCTCAATACCGAGGCCGGCAAAGGCACGTCCACAGGCCAGGCAGACAGCGACCTGCCGGCTCAGCTGGCCCGACTCCGCCGCAACCTGAACGATTCCATCCACAACGACGGTGTCTTCAGCGCCAATACAGACACCCCGGCGCGCATCCCGTTTCCGACGCCGCTGCCCAACGCGACACCGGAAAACGCCGCCGATTTTTCGCCCTACCACCGCTACTACCTCGCCCACCAGCGCGACATGAACGCCGCCATCACCGCCCTGCGCGCCAACGCCCGCAAGGCACTGGCCAGTCAGTCGGCCGCTGGTCGGCAACTGGCCGAGCTCGACGCCGCCTTCGAGAAATTCCTGGCCGACCGCGAGCGCAACCTGCTGGCGAACATCCCCATCATGCTCGCCAAGCGCTTCAACCAGTACTACACCGAGCACCGCGCAGCCCTGTCCGAGGGCTGCACCGACGACCCTGCCACCTGGGCCCAGGCGGGCGGTTGGCTCGAGGCCTTCTGCCAGGATGCCCAGACCGTGCTGCTCACCGAACTCGAACTGCGCCTGAAGCCTGTCACCGGCCTGATCGCCGCACTGGGCTGCGCCAGCGAAACCACCGAAACGAAACCCCAATGAACCGCCAACTCAGTCTCTTCGCTTTCATCCTCGGCCTGCTTGCCGTTGTCTGGGTCGCCATCGGCTACATCGGCAGCCACACGTTGGCTTTTGCCGTCTCCTGCATCATCGCGATGGTCTATATCGCCGGCGCCCTCGAAATGCGGAGCTTCCACGCCAATACCGCCGCGCTGGCCAGGGCGCTCGGCAATATTCCGGACGACATCGGCCACCTCGGCGAATGGCTGCAACACGTGCCAGTCGCGTTGCAAAACGCCGTCCGGCTGCGCATCGAAGGCGAACGCGTTGCCTTGCCGGGGCCAAGCATCACCCCCTATCTTGTCGGTTTGCTGGTCCTGCTCGGCATGCTCGGCACCTTCCTCGGCATGGTCGTCACGCTGAACGGCGCCGTACTGGCGCTGGAAAGCACCACCGACCTGCAAACCATCCGCGCCGCGCTGGCCGCGCCGGTCAAGGGCCTCGGTGTCGCCTTCGGCACTTCCATCGCCGGCGTTGCAACCTCGGCCATGCTCGGCATGATCTCCGCCCTCTGCCGGCGTGAGCGCCTGCAGGTCGGCCAGTTGCTCGACAGCAAGACAGCCAGCGTGTTGCGGGATTTTTCGCTCAACTACCAGCGCCAGGAAACCTTCAAGGCCCTGCAGGTGCAGGCCCAGGTACTGCCCGACCTGGTCGGCAAACTCGATACCTTGATGACCCAGATGGCCGACCACAGTCGCCAGCTCGGCGACCAGTTGCAGGCCGGCCAGCAGCGATTCCATGACGAAGCCCGGGGGCTTTATGCCAACCTCGCCCAGTCCGTTGATCAATCGCTCAAGGCCAGCCTGAGGGACAGTGCAACGGTCGCTGCAGAAACCATCCAACCGGTGGTCACCGCCACGATGACAGGCATTGCCAACGAAACCCGCGGCCTGCACGACAAGCTGTTCGGCACCATGGAAACCCAGCTCTCGGGCATCGCCGGCCAGTTTGCACAAACCGTCAGCACGGTCAGCGACACCTGGACACACGCGCTGAACCGCCACGAACAGGCCACCGACGCCCAGCACCAGCAATTGCAAGACGCGCTCACCGCCTACGCCAACACGTTCGATCAACGTGCCGCGGCGCTGCTCGCCTCGGTCGGCAGCACCCAGGCCAGACTGCAGACCGAAGCGGCGCAACAACACAGCTTGCTGGCCGAGACCACCGCCGCCAGCCAGCAGCAACTGGCCAGCACGCTCGCCAGCCAGTTCGACGGCGTCACCACCCGCCTTGATCAGGCCGTGAGCCAGGTTGCCGACACCTTCAGCGAGCGCACCCGAAACCTGTTGGATGCCGTAGACACCAGCCACACCACCTTCGCCCAGAGCATGCAGGCCCAGCAGACCGCCCTGACCCAGCAGGTCGCCAGCCAGCTCGATGGCATAGCCCAGCGTTTCGATGGCACCGTGCAAACGGTTTCCGAAACCTGGAACGGGGCGCTGGCCAAACACGAGCAAGCCAGTGAGCGCCTCACTCAGGCACTGGACCAGACCCAGCGCACGCTGGCCGAAACCTTCGTCGAGCGCACCGCAGCGCTGCTCGCCGACATGCGCACCACCCAGGCCGCCTGGCAGAACGAGTGGTCGGCCGGCGAACAAGCACGCCAGGCCACCTTCACCGATACCCTGACCGCTATGTCCGCCAAGATGGAAGCCCAGTGGCAACAGGCCGGCCAGTCCACGCTGGCGCAGCAGGAGCAAATCACTCAAACGCTCGGCGCCACGGCCCGCGACCTCGTTGCTACCCACCAGCGCCAGGCCGAAACGACCATCGCCGAAGTCACCCGCCTGATGCAGACCGCGGCCGAAGCACCCAAGGCGGCCGCCGAGGTCATCGGCCAACTGCGCCATGAACTCTCCGCCAGCATGGCCCGCGACAACAGCCTGCTTGAAGAACGCAGCCGCATCATGGAAACGCTGGGCGCCCTGCTCGATGCCATCAACCACGCCTCGACCGAGCAGCGCAGCGCCATCGATGCGCTGGTCGCCTCGTCGGCCGAACTGCTCGAGCGCGTTGGCAGCCAGTTTGCCGCCAAGGTGGAAGGCGAAGCCGGCAAGCTGGTCGACATCGGCGCCAGCATCACCGGCGGCGCCCTCGAAGTCGCCAGCCTGGGCGAGGCTTTCGGCCATGCCGTAAAGCTCTTCAGCGAATCCAACGACAAGATGATGATTGCGCTGCAGCGCATCGAAGGCGCGCTGGCCAAATCGCTCACCCGCAGCGACGAGCAACTCGCCTACTACGTTGCTCAGGCGCGCGAGATCATCGACCTCAGCATCATGTCGCAGAAAAAAATGGTCGACGACCTGCAACGCGCAGCGGGTAGCGAGGCGTGAGCATGGAAGACATCGACGCCAGCGTCGAACACAGCACGCCCATCTGGGCCGTCTTCGGCGACCTGATGTCCGGCCTGCTCGGCGCCTTCGTGCTCATATTGGTCGGCGTGCTCGGCGTGCAGCTCGAACTGGTCACCAGCCTCGAAAGCGAAATTCAGAAACGCCAGCAGGAAGAACAACGCCGCATGGCGCTCGAAAAGGCCCTCGCCGGCCCGCTCGCCTCCGGCCGCGTAACGCTGACCAACGGCAAGATCGGCATCAGCGGCAACGTCCTCTTCGCGCTCAACTCCGACCAGTTGCAGCCGGAAGGCAAACAACTGCTCAAGAGCCTGTCTCAGCCCATCGCTGCCTACCTCGGCGCCAGCGAACAGATGCTGATGGTCAGCGGCTTTACCGATGACATGCCGGTGCGCGGCAGCAACCGCCAGTTCGCCGACAACTGGGAACTCTCCGCCCAGCGCGCGCTGACCGTCACCCGCACGCTGATCGACGACGGCGTGCCCGCCTCGTCCATCTTCGCCGCCGCCTTCGGCGCGCAGCAACCGGTCGCCGATAACGCTGCCGCCGAGGGCCGGGCCCGAAACCGCCGCGTCGAAATGGCGCCCGTGCCAAAAACCAACCCGGCCGGCAAGGAAGGCAATGGCTGAAGCAACAGGCACTCCGGCCGACCTGCAAACCCGCCTCGACGGCCTTCGCGCCAGCGGTGCCGCCGAACAAGATCCGGTACGCTTCGCCTACATCGATGCGTTGGCCCGCCGTGCCGCCACGCAGCCCGAGCCGATTCGCCAGCCGCTGCTCATCAAGCTCAACGCCCTGGCCGATCAACTGGCTGCCCGACCGGCCGTTCCGCTGACTGAAATAACCACGAAAAATCCTGCCAGCCCGCTCACCGACCTGCTCGCCTATATCAGCCAGCACGCCCATGAGCAGCCCGAAACGGCGCAGTCCGCGACGGAGAATGCGTCGGCCAAGCGGAATTCATTGCGAAATTCACACACCGCTTCAAGCGGCCCCACCCGACAAACTCCTGAACTCAAGTCTGTCGCCTACTTCCGCAACACCTGGTCGAAGCTCAGTACCGAGCAACACCTCACGCAAACCCTCGCCCAAGCCCCGGAAAACGCCGGCCCCATGAATTCCCAGCACCTCGTGCTGCGCAGCCTGCAAGTCATGCGCGACATCGCGCCTGACTATCTGCAAGGATTCATGTCCTACATCGATACGCTGATCTGGCTGGACTACGCTGACCCGACAAAGCCGGCGACCGGCCGTTCATCGACTGGCGAGGGAGAGAAAAAGAAGGCGCGGACGACAAAACGTAGCGCGACAAATCGGTAATAGAACGTCGGCCACCGATCTATGGCTCTCCCATGCCGATGGCAAAGGAAGGCTTTTGGCCATAACGGGCATTGGCTGGACGCTGCTAATCAGGCAGCAATTCACTGCTTTCCTGACGTTCAGTAACGAGTGGGCAAGGACGACAAAATATTGGCGAGCAGCGCCCAAACGAACACCTGTACCTATTTTGACAGCCATTTCCAGATGATCTCGAATAGAACATCCGGATCAACGGGTTTGGAGACAAAATCATTCATCCCTGCAGCCAGACATTTGCGGCGGTCATCAGAAAACGCATTTGCCGTCAGCGCTATGATGGGCGTATGGAGATCCGGGCGCTTTTCGCGGATACAGTGGGCAGCGGCAATGCCGTCCAAAACCGGCATCTGTACGTCCATCAGGATAAGGTCATAAGGAGAAGGCGTTGATAGCGCCATTTCAACTGCCTGTTGGCCGTTGTCCGCCACGTGGACAACCAGCGAAGCATCTTCGAGCAATTCGCGGGCGATCATTTGATTGATTGGTTCATCCTCAACCAGCAGAATGCGGCAACCGGCTTTGTGTTCCCGAAGCAAGGCTTCGCAAGGACGTTTTTCTTCTTTCAGATATTGAAATTGGCTTCCCTGTGTTGTCAGAAGCTGGCTGACAATTTCACGCAGGCCAGCCAGGCTGGCTGGTTTCTGCAAAACCGCCGCATATCCGACTGACTTGGCTTCGTCGACAATGCTTTGAATACCAGCGGCAGTGACCAGAACGCAATGCGGCTGGTATCGCAAGGGCAAGGCTCGGATTTTCGCAATGACTTCCAGGCCATTCAAGTCGGGCATGTGAAGGTCAATAAAGGCAATCCCAAACGGATGCAGTTCGCGGTCGGCAATCTGCACAGCGCTTAAAGCTTCTTGACCGGACATCACCGCTATCGGGTTGAGGCCGATGCATTTGAGCAATTGAGAGTGGACCGCCTGCGTTAACGGTAAGTCGTCTACCACCAAAGTGGATACGCCTACTGCTTCCGGGACGATGAACTCCGGGCCGGCTACATTGACTTTCCCGAGTCTGGCGGTAATCCAGAATACGCTGCCGACGCCAGGCATACTGCGCACCCCGACATCGCCTTTCATCATTTTCGCCGCATGCTTGGCAATCGCCAGCCCCAATCCCGTTCCACCATAGTTACGGGTGGTTGATTGATCCGCCTGTTCAAACGCCTCAAAGATTTTTTCTTGTGCGTCAGGCGAAATGCCGATGCCGGTGTCTTCGACTTCGAATCGGACAACCATATCAGTCGCCGTTTCGGCCGCTATCTGGCCGCGCAAGGTAATCGACCCCTGCACGGTAAATTTGACTGCATTGCCAAGAAAATTGATCAGGACCTGGCTCAGTCGGGTGGGGTCGCCATGCAGGACAGTCGGTAGCGTTCTGATATCGACGATGAGTTCCAGTCCCTTGGCCTGGGCGCGCAGTGCGATGACGCTGCTAACCCGCCGGATCATGCCTTCCAGCTCAAAATCCAGTTCGTCCAGGGCGGCATTGCCGGACTCGATTTTGGAGATATCGAGAATATCGTTGATGACCGATAACAAATGGTCAGCAGACGCCGAAACCTGGGCGAGCTTTTCAAGCTGTGCGGGCGCCGTGATCTCTTTGCGCAACAAATGCGTCAATCCGACGATCGCATTCATCGGCGTACGAATTTCATGGCTCATGTTCGCGAGAAAAATCGACTTTGCCTGCGACGCTGAGATCGCGCGTTCACGCTCCTTCAATGATTCCTCCGTGCGCCTTCTGACCTCGTCTTCAAGGTGGCTCCGGTAACGGTGCAGCTCAACCTGCATCGAGTGCGTTTCGGTGACATCACGCCCGACCCCCCGATAGCCGCGAAATTCCCCCTGTTCGTCAAAGAACGGGACGCCGCTGATGCTGAACCAATAGGCGAGGCCATCCAGCGTTAAGGCGCAGTATTCAAAATCCCGAAAAGCTTCTCGCGCATTCAAGGCGGCCAAGTGCTTCTCCCAGTCTCCGGGAGGATTGTTAGTGAGTTGCGTGGCCAGTTCCCTGCGGCTTTTCCCCATCAAGTAGTCAATAGGGACGCCGACTTTAGACTCAATATCATCGGACAGATAGGT
This sequence comes from Pseudomonadota bacterium, assembly GCA_018262245.1. Lineage (GTDB taxonomy): Bacteria > Pseudomonadota > Gammaproteobacteria > Burkholderiales > Rhodocyclaceae > Azonexus. Next base: position 8,857 of record JAGTRV010000094.1, read on the forward strand.
AAACCGGTGATCAGTATCCGTTTCCCAAAACCAGTCAGCAGAACTGCGAGAAAAATCATGCAATCGTTCGTTCGAAAGGTCGTTTTCCGCATTGCTCATTGCAGGGAATGCCTCGTCAAAGTGTTGTGGCGATGAGGGTTTCACAAATCCGATTCAGCAATTCTAATGATTTTTACAATAAAAATAGATATGAATTACTTGCAACTACTCTTAAGTATCAAACAACACTGCGCAGGCTGAGACACAAGCGTAAGACTGGCTTCTGACAACGAAACAGCCCAGATGATTCCCTTTGCTATCTGTCTTTCCAGAGGCAGATTTTTTGCATTTGCGTGATAGAAAACATCGAAGTGGAAGCTACATGCCACGATCAACACGCCACACTATTTGCCAAAAATAATAATATCAATTAATGTGACGACAAACTAACTATTTTTGTGTTTTTGGAATACCGGTGTTTTTGGGCTTGCCAAGGTAGATCGGTGGGTCCAACTCAAATTGAGGGCACCTCGTTACACCGACGCCGACTGTTCTGGAGGGATAACAGGTGAATCGCACATATCGCGTTGTCTGGAATCACGTGAAAAACACGTGGCAAGCCGAGGCTGAATGCGCTCGAGGTCGGTGCAAAACCAAGTCGGAAAAACTCATGACGGTTGCGGTGGCAGCTGGCTTGTCGCTGCTCGGCGCGGATCAAGCGCTTGCTGCCGGAACCTTGCCGACAGGCGGCAGCGTAGTGGCTGGCACTGGCAGCATTAGCCAGAGCGGCAACGCGATGACGATCAACCAGTCCTCCAGCAAGCTGGCAATCGACTGGCAAAGCTTTTCCGTTGGGCAAGGCTACCAGGTCAATTTCGTTCAGCCCGGCGCGAATGCCGTGGCGCTGAACCGCGTGCTTGGATCCGATGTTTCGGTCATTCAAGGGGCGATCAAAGCAAACGGACAGGTATTTTTGCTCAACCCGAACGGGGTGCTTTTTTCCCCGACGGCCCAAGTGAATGTCGGCAGCCTGCTGGCCTCAACCTTGAACATGAGTACCGCCGATTTCATGGCCGGCAACTACAAGCTCTCCGGTACGAGCAGCAATGCCGTTGTGAATCAGGGCAACATTACTGCCGTGGGAGACGGCGGCAAGGGTGGCAGCATCGCGCTGATCGCCGCCAAGGTGAGTAACGAAGGCAATCTGGCAGCCACCGGCGGCAACGTGTTGATGGCAGCGGCCAGCAGCGTGACGCTTGATCTCGGCGGCCCGGTCAAGCTTCAGGTCAACCAGGGAACACTGGATGCGCTGGTGGAAAATGGCGGCGCCATTCAGGCGGACGGGGGATTCATTTACCTTACCGCCAAGGCAGTCAATGAACTGACCAGCGCTACGGTCAATAACACCGGAACGGTCCGAGCCCAGACCCTGGCGACAGGCGAAAAAGGCGAGATCCGCCTGATCGGGGATATGAGCCACGGCACGCTCAACGTTGGCGGCACACTGGATGCGAGCGCACCGCGCGGGGGCGACGGCGGCTTCATCGAAACCAGCGCGATGACCGTCAACATGGCAGACGGCTTGGCCGTCACCACCCTGGCGCCTTATGGCAAGACAGGAACCCTGCTGGTCGATCCGAACAACTATACAGTCGCGGCAAGCGGTGGCAACGCAACCGGTGCTTCGTTCACCAGCCTGATCAACAGCAACAACGTAACGATTTCAACGGCGAGCTATGGCACGGCCGGCGGCAGCGGCGACATCTTCATTAACGACAACATCACCAAAACCGCGGCTGCCGGCACCACTTCGCTGACCTTCCTGGCAGAGCGCAACATTGAGGTCAATGCTTCGATCACCTCCATCGGCGCACCGCTCAATATCGAACTGAGCGCCGCCAACAATGCGTCCGGAACCTTGGGCGGCGTGCAGATCGTCAGTGGCAAGACGCTGAATTCAAACGGCGGCAATATCCTCATCGGCGGTGCCGGCGGTAGCGTGGCGGGCGCCCAAACGCTTTCCCACGGCATCGGCTATGCGCTGAACTACTCCGCGAGTCAGGAGGCTGTATCCATCGGCTCCAGCGCCAATATCCTCTCCCGTGGTGGTGACATCACGATTAACGGTTATTCCAATCAACCGGTTGCCGGTAACAGCGACACGACCGGCGTGCACGTCGGCGCCAGTGCAGTGATCGACAGCGGTTATTACGCGCCATCGGCAACCACGGCGTCGTACGGTGGCTATATCAACATCTCCGGCAAGTATGTTGGCGGTGTCGGTGGCAATTCCAACAAGGTCTTTGGCGTAAAGATTGACAACCCGAGCGGCGGCGGTGGGCAAACGACCATCTCCGCTTCCACGACTACCGGCGCCATTCGTATTGAAGGTAGCAGCACCTACGACACACCGGGGACTTACGCACTGAACATGGCGACCAACGGTCTCGCAGGTAACATTTATTTCAACGCCTATTCTGTCGCCGACCTGATTTTCATCTTGAACGGTGGCCTCACGGGCGCCACCTTCACCTACAGCCCGCCAACCTCCGGTTGTCGTACCGGCTATCCAAATTGCGGCATGCTGTTTGTCAGCGGCGCCAACAATTCCTACCTTTACGCCACTTACAACGCCGTCAATATGTCGACGCTGCCGGTCTACGTATCGGCCACACTGACGGGCACAAAAGCCTATGACGGCACACTGGCAGCATCCAATCTGGGATTCAGCAACATCAGCATCCTGGATCCCAATCTATCCGGCTACACAAGCGCCAACGTTACTTCGGCCTCTTATGTCACGCCTGGAGCCAACGTCGGTGCCTATTCCAATCTGTCGGCCAGTTCGCTATCGCGCAATTACACGGCTAACGGAAACACCTACGTCGTGGGCTACAACTTCACGGTTTCACCCAGCTACACCATTACCCCGGCCACGGCCACGCTGAGCGCCGTCAAAACCTACAACGGTGATGCCAGCTTCAGCAGCGCTCAGATCACCGCATCCGGCGTCAATGGGGAAACGCTTGCGCTCACCGGTAGCGGCCCTGCCACG
>JAGTRV010000233.1 GCA_018262245.1 Pseudomonadota bacterium
CGGTACGTAGCCATCTACCAGGTCGACAATGTCGACCCGGGCCAGCAAGTCCTGAATGAACGAATCAGGAATCACCGCTTTTTAACCGGCAAGCGCCGCCTTGACCAGTTTCGAGACTTCCGCCATGTCGGCCTTGCCGGCCAGACGGGGCTTCAGGACGCCCATCAACTTGCCCATGTCGGCCGGGCCTTTGGCGCCGGTTTCGGCAACGGCAGCGGCGACGGCGGCGGCGGTTTCTTCGCTGCTCATCTTTTCCGGCAGGTAGGCGGCAAGGACGGCGATTTCGAATTTCTCGGCATCGGCCAGTTCCTGGCGGCCAGCAGCCTCGTACTGGGTGACGCTGTCCTTGCGCTGCTTGGTCAGCTTTTCGATGACGGCGACGACGGCGGTGTCGTCGAGTTCGACGCGTTCATCGACTTCCTTTTGCTTGACGGCGGCGAGCAGCAGGCGAATGGCGCTCAGCTTGGCCGATTCCTTGGCCTTCATGGCCGTTTTCATGTCTTCGGTGATGCGTGCTTTAAGGCTCATGGTCAATCTTTTCGGAAATTCAAAGAAAAAAGCCGCCGGCTGTTGAAGGCTGGCGGCTCTTTTGTGCAGCGAAACGGACTGGATTAGTACAGTTTCGGCGGCAGGGTCAGGCTACGGAGGCGCTTGTGCTGACGTTTGACAGCAGCGGCAGCCTTACGCTTACGCTCGGTCGTGGGCTTTTCGTAAAACTCACGGGCGCGCAGCTCGGTCAGGAGACCAGTCTTTTCAACCGTGCGCTTGAAGCGGCGGATAGCAACTTCGAACGGCTCATTTTCCTTGACGCGAATGTTCGGCATGTAAATCACCCCCTTCCGTTAGGCGCCTGTCAGGTCAAGTAAACGACAGTGCGCGCAAAATTTGTGTCTGCATGTTTGCAGAGAGCCGATAAGTATATGCTAAAAAACCTTGCTGCTCCAAGTGTTAAAATGTGCACCATGCTGATCCTCGGTGTCGAATCCTCCTGTGACGAAACCGGCATTGCGCTCTACGACAGCGAAGCCGGCCTGTTATCCCATGCCCTGTATTCCCAGGTGGCGATGCATGCCGAGTACGGTGGCGTCGTGCCGGAGCTGGCGTCGCGCGACCATATCCGCCGGGTCGTGCCCTTGTTGCGCGAGGCGCTCGGGCAGGCTGGCAAAACGCTGGATGAGGTCGATGCCGTCGCTTATACGCGCGGTCCCGGTCTGGCTGGCGCCTTGCTGGTTGGCTGCGCCTTTGCCGAAGCGCTGGCGCTGGCCATCGACAAACCGACCATTCCGGTGCATCACCTTGAAGGCCACTTGCTGTCGCCGCTGCTGTCGAGCGATCCGCCGACCTTCCCATTTGTTGCGCTGCTGGTCTCCGGCGGACATACCCAATTGATGAAGGTGACCGGCGTTGGCGAGTACGAACTGCTCGGAGAAACGTTGGACGATGCGGCGGGCGAGGCTTTCGACAAGAGCGCCAAGCTGCTCGGCCTGCCTTATCCCGGTGGCGCCTTGCTGTCGAAACTGGCCGAACAGGGAACGCCCGGGGTTCATGAATTGCCTCGACCGATGCTGCATTCCGGTGATCTGAGTTTCAGCTTTTCCGGCTTGAAGACGGCGGTCCTGACGTTGGTGCGCGAGCACGCCGATGCAATGAGCGACGAGTTCAAGGCCAATGCGGCGCGTGCCTTTCAGGAGGCCATTGTCGAGGTGCTGGTCAAGAAGTCGCTGAAGGCGATGAAGCAGACCGGACTGAAACAGCTGGTGGTGGCCGGTGGGGTCGGCGCCAACAAGCAGTTGCGCACCACTTTGAACGACGAGGCCAAACGCAAGCGTTTCTGTGTCTATTACCCTGAGCTGGAGTTCTGCACCGATAACGGCGCGATGATTGCGCTGGCTGGTTGCTTGCGCTTGCAGGCGGGAACGCCGGCCAAGGCGGCGGGGAGTTTTGCCGTGCAGCCACGCTGGCCCTTGATGGAAATGTCGGTCAGCCCAACGAAGTAGCGGGTCGCTCCGCCGCGTTGATGGCGCGGCGCCGCTTTTTTTCGGCGCTTCGGGCAGTTCTTGCAGGGCGGGCTGGTCTTGCAGTATTTCTTGCCCATGGTGCAGCCCTTAGTTGCGTCGTGCTACCCAGTAGCTTGTTCCTTGGTGGCCATAGCGCTCGGCGTGCGCGACCTCGCGGTCCAGCGCGAAGTCGTCGCCAGCCTTGAGGTGTTGTGTTCGATCGCCAACGGTCAGCCACATCTCGCCAGCCACCACCCGCGCCTTCAGGGCGAACGGGTGGGTGTGCGTGTCGAGCGTGGCGTCGGCCGGCCAAGTGCGTTCAAGCACCTCGTCGAATCCTTCGGCGAGAGCTTGGGCTTCGAATTCCTTGAAGGTGCTTGTCGGCATGGTTTGACCTCAGAGAGCGGCCAGGGCGGCGGCGTAATCGGGTTCGTTCTTGATTTCGCTGACCAGTTCGCTGTGAATCACCTTGTCGTTTTCATCAAGGACGACCACGGCGCGGGCGGTCAGTCCGGCCAGCGGGCCGCTGGTGATGGCGACGCCGTAGGCTTCGAGGAATTCGCGGCCACGCAGCGTGGACAGGGTGACGACGTTATCGAGGCCTTCAGCGCCGCAGAAGCGGGTCTGGGCGAACGGCAGGTCGGCCGAGATGCACAGCACGACGGCGTTTGGCAGGCCGTTGGCCTTGGCGTTGAACTGGCGGACGGACGTGGCGCAGGTCGGTGTGTCGATGCTCGGGAAGATGTTCAGAATCTTGCGCTTGCCGGCAAAGCTGGCCAGCGTGGTATCGGACAGATCTTTGGCGACTAGCGAGAAGGCCGGGGCGCTGTCGCCCTTGTTCGGGAATTTGCCGGCGATGGTGATGGCGTTGCCGCCGAGGGTGACGCTTTGGGTCATTGCATGTCCTTGTGATTGTGATTGAAAGCGGAGTCCACCTTGGATGGGGGAGCTCCGCTTTGGTTCATTGATTAGACAGGATTAGATCGCGATGCCGAGGGGCTTGGCCACGACTTCCCCGCCGTCAATATCGGCCCGGTGGTGAAGCTGTCAAAAATTGTCCGGCAGGTTGGCCAGCATGTCGATGCTCGGCTCCCATGCCGCAAGCTCTTCAAACCAGCGATCGATAAAACGGGAAATCATGTTGGCCTCCTGGAATTTGCCAGGTCGTGCTGACCTGATGGACTCAGTGTAGGCAGGGACGTGCTATTGATCCAATCGATTGATCGAATGTACGAAATTGGTAATTGCTATCGGGTAGGCGAAAAAAACGCCGGCGAACCGGCGTTGTCGTTTTGATCAGTCAGGCAGCGGCTTCAGGCTTTTTTCTTGCTGCCGATCTTGGATTCCTGGCCGGCCATCAGGCGCTGGATGTTCTGCCAATGCTTGCCGATCAGGGCCATGCCAAGGATGCCGACGACCACGGTCTGGCCGTTGCCGCCATGCATCAGTACGGAAATGACCGGGGCCATGGCCGCCGCGACGACGGCGGCCAGCGATGAGTAACGGAAAGCGTAGGCCATAAACAGCCAGGTGCCGGCGACGGCCAGGCCGAGCATGGGATCGAGCGCGATCAGCACGCCGGCGGCGGTGGCGACTCCTTTACCGCCCTTGAATTTGAGGAAAATCGGGTAAAGGTGGCCGAGGAAGACGGCCAGCGCGACGAGGCCGATCACCGTGTCGGAGAAACCCGTGCGCTGAGCGATGAAGACGGCCGCCCAGCCTTTGAGCGCATCGCCGATCAGGGTGACCAGGGCGGCTTTTTTGTTGCCGCTGCGCAGCACATTGGTGGCACCGGGGTTGCCCGAGCCGTAGGTGCGCGGGTCGGCCAGGCCAAACAGTTTTGAGGAAATCATGGCGAAGGGAACGGAGCCGAGCAGGTATGCGGCAACGAGGGCGATGGCTATTTGCATGGGTCGCTTAGGTGACTTTGGTCGCTGAGGTACAATCGCGCCAAATTTTACACCGCTGCTGCGGTCGACCGCCCTATGGACATCATTTTCCTCGAAGAACTTCGCGCCGAAACCTGGATAGGCATCTATCCGCGCGAGAAAGCCATGCCGCAGACGGTCGAAATCTCCCTGCAGATCGGTGTATCCACCGCCTCGGCTGGGGCCAGCGACGACATTCGCGATACGGTGGATTACGCGGTGGTGGTGGATCGTTTGCGTGCCGACCTCGCCGCGGTGCACTTCAACCTGATCGAGGCGCTGGCCGAGCATGTCGCGACCTATGTGCTGGAAACCTTCGCTGTCCATTGGGTGCGCGTATCCGTCGCCAAGCTGGGCATGATGCCAGGCGTCAAGCGTGTCGGCGTGATCATCGAGCGCTCGGTCTGAAGCGCTTCACCCCGTCGCTGAGCGGGGTTAGAGGAAATTCGATTTTTTCGCTTTGCCGGTTGGCAGCGAAAGTGCCTCAGGCTCGGCAGTTTCAAGCCTTGAGTGCCGCCTCGACGACCTTGGGGTGCAGGACGCGCAGGATGTCGTGCGGATGGATGCCGACCAGGAAGCCGCGGCGGCCGCCGTTGATGTAGATCAGCG
>JAGTRV010000234.1 GCA_018262245.1 Pseudomonadota bacterium
TGGTTCGCCATGCCGCCAAAGGGCGGAGGCAGAGGCCCGACCAGCCCAACTCGGAGCTTTTCTGAAATCATGAAACAACCTGGCGGCCAAGCAGCTGACTGTATGGTGTGACGTAATTGGCCACGCTGTTAGGCCAATTACGTATTTCCTCAACAAAATGGCGACCGTTTTTCTTTATCTCAGGCCAGCTTTCAGGATCGTTCAACAGGTGGGAAATGGCTTGTGCAAGTGCGTCGCGATCGCCGGCTTTGAACAGAATGCCGGTTTTATTGTGCTCCACAAGTTCTTTGTGCCCACCCACATCGGAGGCGACAAACAGTTGGCCTTGGGCCATGGCTTCCAGCGGTTTGAGCGGGGTGACCAGTTCGGTCAGGCGCATCGGGTGGCGTGGATAGGCCAGCACGTTGATCAGATCGTAGTAGCGCCCAACTTCCTTGTGCGGCACACGGCCAGTGAAGATGACGTGCTCGTTGAGCCCGAGCCGTTCGGCCTGCTGGCGCAAATTTTCTTCCTGTGGTCCGCCTCCGACCAGAAGCACGCGAACGTCCGGGCGTTGTCTGATCATTTCTGGCAGGGCGTCAAGCAGAAGATCGAGGCCTTCATAGGCGTAGAAGGAGCCGATGAATCCGACCACCGTCTTACCGATCAGTCCCCATTTTTCCTGGAGTTGCGGGTCGGGCGGACTGGCGAGTTTGAAGGAGTCGACATCGACTGCATTCGGGATAACAGTCACTTTGTTAGCCGGGGTGCCGCGTGCGACGATATCGGCCCGAAGTCCTTCACAGATGGTGAAGATGTGGTCAGCCTGCTGGATGGCTCTGGTTTCAAGTTTGCGGGTGGCACGATAGCGCAGGCTACCTTCAGTGGTACTGCCATGGTCGACTGCCGCATCCTCCCAAAAGGCGCGAATTTCATAGACGACAGGAATGCCCAGGCGCCGAGCAACCTTGATGGCTGGCAGAATGTTAAGTACCGGTGAGTGCGCATGAATGATGTCTGGCCTGACATCTCGCGCAACTTCTTCCAGTCTCTTTTCAAGTTGCTTCATAAGTGCCAGTTCTTTGCCTATCGGCAAAGAAGCAAGTGTACCCCTAGCTAATGGAGTGCGGTGGAAGCGCAGGCCATCTACATCTTCCCACTGGGCTGATGTTTCACCTTGTTTGGGAGATGTCAAATGATAGGTTTCCCATCCCAGGGCACGCTGCTCGCGCAGCAGCGCCGCCGTGCGGAAGGTGTAGCCGCTATGTAACGGTATGGAATGATCCAGGACGTGGAGAATTTTTATCATGCGGCTTCGCCTTGTTCCATGACGTTGCGCAGGAAGGCTTCGAACATCAGAATGGTCCAGATCGAAGCACTGTAGTCTCGGCTACCGTTGTTATGGTCGGTAACCAGTTTCTGCAGGTAGTCGCGGTTGAACCAGCCCGTATCGGCTAGTCGTGATCCAAGGATGGACTCTTGCACCCGCGTCTTTAGCGGGCCGCGGAACCAGCGAGCGAGCGGCACGCTAAAGCCCATCTTGGGACGATAGAGGACGTCGTTCGGCAGATGCGGTTCCATGCTCTTCTTCAGCAGATATTTTCCTTCCTGGCCTCGGATTTTCAGCGTCGAGGGCAGGGTGGCGAGCCATTCGACCAGCTTGTGGTCCATCAGCGGTTCGCGTACTTCCAGTGAATGGGCCATGCTGGCACGGTCGACCTTGGTGTTGATGTCGCCGATCAGGTAGGTTTTTAGATCGAGATACTGGATTAGCGCCAGCGGGTCAGTGGTGTCTGCCTTTGCTGCATGGTCGGTGAATACAGTGAGGGCATCATAACCACCGAGCGCAGACTTGAACTGGGTACTGAACAGCAGGTCGCGCATCGGGGCGCGCAGGATTGAGACAGAGTGGAAATAGGCTTCCACAGAGTTGCGAGCCATGCCTTCAAAGGTCGTCTTGGCGCGGAAGATGCGCGGCGCCCAGTCGGCTTTCGGATAGAGCTTGCCCAGCGCACCGAAGAGCGGACGGCGCAGGCCAAGCGGCAGTGCCGAGCGCATCTTCTCTTCCATCATGTGTAGCCGGTAGCGGCGATAGCCGCCGAAACTCTCGTCGCCGCCATCGCCGGAGAGGGCAACGGTCACGTGCTTGCGGGCGAGCTGGCAGACGCGATAGGTGGGGATGGCCGAGCTGTCGGCGTAGGGCTCGTCGTAGAGTCGGGCCAGTGTGTCGATCAGGTCGAAGTCGTCACTTTCGACGATGTCGAGGTGATGGTTGGTCTGGTAGCGGTCGGCCACCATCTTGGCGAACTCGGATTCGTTGAAGGCTGGATCGGAGAATCCGATGGAGCAGGTATTGACCGGTTTCTGCGAGAGGCCGGCCATGAGCGCGACAACAGCGCTGGAATCGACTCCGCCGGAAAGAAAGGCGCCGAGTGGCACTTCCGAGATCATGCGAAGTTTGATTGATTCTTCCAGACGGTGCGTCAGCTCGGCTTGGGCATCTGCATCGCTGATCGGATTGTCGAGGGTGAAACGGACGTCCCAGTACTCGCGGGGAGTGCCGACCGGCTGGCCACGGCGCACCAGCAGGGTACTGGCGGGGGGAAGCTTCAATGCCTGCTTGAAGATGGACCGCGGTTCGGCTACGTAGCCAAGGGCGAAGTATTCCTCGACGGCACAAGGATCGATGTCGCGCTTGAGGCCGCCGTGGGCGAGCAGGGATTTGAGTTCGGAACCGAAAAGAAAGGTGCCGTCGTCGAGGAGGGCATAAAACAGTGGCTTGACGCCGAGGCGGTCGCGGGCCAAGAAGAGCGTTTCCCTATTGCGGTCCCACAGTGCGAAGGCAAACATCCCACGGAATCGGTCGACGCAGCTTTCGCCCCAGGCTTCCCAAGCGTGCACGATGACTTCGGTATCGCTACGGGTGTGGAAAACGTGGCCGAGCGCCTGCAATTCCGGAATCAGTTCCTGATAGTTGTAGATTTCGCCGTTGAAGACGACGCAAACACTATTGTCCTCGTTGTAAAGCGGCTGCTGGCCGGTGGACAGGTCAATGATAGACAGCCGGCGATGGCCGAGCCCGACGCCGGGTTCGACATGGGTACCGCCTTCGTCTGGACCGCGATGGATCTGCGATTCGTTCATGCGGTGCAGAACGGCACGATCAATATCGCGTTTGCTTCGGGTGTCGAAAATGCCAGTGATGCCGCACATGCTGTGTCCTGTCAGTGCTTGGGGAGTGCACCGCTACGGTGCAGTAATTGGTCGTAGATGCCTTGGTAGGCCGCAACCATGACATTCATGCTGAATTTTTTCTCAACGCGTTGCCTTCCTGCGCGGCCAATAGCCTTCGCGGCGCCAGGGTCACTCGCAAAGCGCACAATGCTTTGAGCCATGGTTTCATGATCTGCCGGAGGAATGATTTCCCCGGTAATGCCAGAATCCACCAAGTCTGAATTACCACCGACATCGGTGGCAATTACGGGTAAGCCCGAAGCCATCGCTTCGAGAATAGTATTGGAAATGCCTTCAGCCAGCGAAGGCAGAACGAAACAGTCCAGAGTTCGCATGATCTCGGGAATATCGGTGCGCTCGCCTGGCAGCCAAGCCAAGCGTCCAATTCCCGCTGCGTCCAGAACTTGCTGGCATTCGGCCCTGAGCGGGCCATCGCCGACGAGTAGCAGGCGAATGCGGGACTGAAGTTCTGGTGCAATTTCGAGAGCTCGAACAAATGCTCTGGCAAGCGTCACCTGATCTTTTACTGTTTGCATACGCCCAACGGTACCGATCACCCAGTGATCATCGGCTGAAAACGGGGAATTCGATATTGGTGAGCGAGTGCCTGATGGGGTAAAACGTTCAGTGTCGACACCGTTATATACCTGCAACATCTTGCTTTCCGGGACATGAATAATACCATTTAGATACTGGGCAAGATCCCTGGACAGGGCGAGGTAATAACTCACGAAGGGACGGTAAAATCGGCGGATACGTTGATAGGTGATATTGCTGCCATCCAGATCGCCTACGTCACGGCCATGTTCGCCGTGAATACGTATGGGAACTCCGGCCAGCCAGGCTGGCAATTGGGCTTCTAGCGCTGCGAGGTTGCGACTATGGACAATGGCCGGACGTAATTGGCGGAATAAACGAAACAGCTGCGGAAAAATCCAGAAAGTTTGCCCTGGTTGTTTTCTCAACGAGAAAAACTGAACATCGTTTCGCTGGATGCGCTTACGAAAATCAGTGATCTCGGTGAGTGCGATAACGGCATGTCGGTATCGATCCGGCGGCATATGGTTGATCAGGTTGATGACACCATTTTCCAGCCCCCCCGTGTCGAAACGGTACACCACATGCGCAATGAGCGGGCGTGGATCGTCGTTCATCGAGCGTCGCGAGTCGCCGCAAGCCATTGGTTGATGGTTCCCGCAGCCTGGGTTGAGAAAGCGGGCAATGTGTCGGCAGCTGATTCGCTTGGTGCATAAATCATGATGACGGCAGAATCATCACCGGCGCCACGCAGACGAGACAGGGCTGTCTGTAGTTTTG
>JAGTRV010000235.1 GCA_018262245.1 Pseudomonadota bacterium
TATTTCGTTTGCATCCCTGCAGGCGAAGGGGGTTTTGCAGAAGGACAGGCTGCTGGTTCAGAATATCGATACCACCTTCCTGGGCGGCCTTCTTAAGGGAGACTGGTTGCTAGATTGGAGCAACGGTCTTGCCATGGCAGGCGATGGCACACTGAGCCGAATTGACAGTCGCAAGCTTGCTGCTACGCTTGTGCCGTCCTTGAAAATCGAAGGCGACATGAACGGTTCGGTGCGTTTACGCTCGACTGGGCGCGACTGGGAAAGTCTGTGGGCGAATTCTGAAGCGACCTTGAATACTGAAATTACCCGCGGGGTGCTTTATGGGGTCGACCTCGGAGAGGCGGTTCGGCGCAATGGTGTATCGGAGGTTCGCGCTGGGGCAACCAGGTTTGACCGCTTGCGCTCGAATATCAGCATCACTCCCAAGCAAGTTGCTGGTCGGGATGTTCGCATGGATGCCGGTATGGTGACGGCAGTAGGGCAGTTTGTTTCCAGTCGAGACGGGCAAGTTGAAGGCAACATGGCGGTTACCCTGCAAACGTCTGTATCGACAGTGCACGCCCCGGTTCGGATTTTTGGTACGTTGCCTGACTTGAGTGCCACCACCCAAAAATAAAAAAGGGCGGAACCTTGGTTCCGCCCTTTTTGCCAATCAACTTGATGTTGATCAGGGCTTGGTAACTGCGGCAATCGCCTTGGCCACGTAATCCAGATTCTTGGTATTCAGCGCAGCCAGGCAGATACGGCCGGTCGACACGGCGTAGATGCCGAATTCTTCACGCATGCGTTCGACCTGGGCAGCCGTCAGGCCGGTATAGGAGAACATACCGCGCTGCTGGGCAACGAAGGAGAAATCCTGCGCCACGCCTTGTGCCTTGATGGCATCGACCAGGCCGGTGCGCATGGCGCGGATGCGGTCACGCATGCCGGCCAGCTCGGTTTCCCACATCTGGCGTAGTTCCGCGGACGCCAGAACACCAGCCACTAGCGCACCGCCATGGGTCGGCGGGTTGGAGTAATTGGTGCGGATGACGCGCTTGACTTGCGACATGACGCGAGCGGACTCTTCCTTGCCGGCCGTGACGATGGACAGGGCGCCGACACGCTCGCCATAAAGCGAGAAGTTCTTGGAGAACGAGCTGGAAGCGAAGAATTGCAGGCCAGAAGCGGAGAAAGCACGAACAGCGACGGCGTCAGCGTCGATACCATCGGCAAAGCCCTGGTAGGCCATGTCGAGGAAGGGCACCAAACCACGCTCCTGGCAGATGGCGACAACTTCGCCCCATTGGGCATCCGACAAATCGGCGCCGGTCGGGTTGTGGCAGCAAGCGTGAAGGATGATGACCGAGCCTGCATCCAGACCCTTCAGGCAGGCCTTCATTCCCTCGAAGTTAACGCCACGCGTGGCAGCGTCGTAATACGGATAGTTTTCTACGACGAAGCCGGCGGATTCGAACAGGGCGCGATGGTTTTCCCAGGATGGGTCGCTGATGTATACCTTGGCGTTCGGATTCAGGCGCTTCAGGTAGTCGGCGCCAATTTTCAGGGCGCCTGTGCCACCGAGGGCCTGAGCGGTGATGACCTGGCCGTTGGCGATCAGTGCGGAGTCCTTGCCGAGCAGCAGGTTCTGGACAGCCGTGTTGTAGGCCGGATTGCCTTCGATCGGCTGATAGCCGCGCGGCAGTGCGGCCTTGACGCGGACGTCCTCAGCGGCCTTGACGGCGGCCAGCAGCGGAATCTTGCCGTTGTCGTCGAAATACACGCCGACGCCAAGGTTAACCTTGGTAGTGCGCGCATCAGCATTGAAAGCTTCATTCAGACCCAGGATAGGATCGCGCGGGGCCATTTCCACCGCAGCGAAGATCGAAGAGGACATAGAGACTCCGTGGAATAATACGAATAATGTTCGCGCAGCCAACCGGCTATGCGACGAGAAACCGAAGAATTTTAACATGAGCGAAACCAACACCGGCACGCCTGTCGTCACCTTCGAGGGTAGCCCGTATCGATTGCACCAACCCTTTTCGCCGGCGGGCGACCAGCCAGAGGCGATTCGGCAACTCGTTGAGGGGCTGGATGATGGCTTGTCCTTTCAGACCTTGCTTGGCGTGACGGGCTCTGGCAAGACTTACACGATGGCCAATGTAATAGCTCGTACCGGCCGTCCTGCGCTGGTGCTAGCGCCCAATAAGACGCTGGCGGCTCAGTTGTACTCGGAGTTCAAGGAGTTCTTCCCGGAGAATTCTGTTGAGTATTTTGTTTCCTACTACGATTACTACCAGCCGGAGGCTTACGTTCCATCCCGCGACTTGTTCATTGAAAAAGATAGTTCGATCAATGATCACATTGAGCAGATGCGATTGTCGGCGACCAAGAGCCTGATTGAGCGACGGGATGTGGTCATTGTCGCCACGGTTTCCTGCATTTATGGCATTGGCGACCGAGACGAATATCACAACATGATCCTGACCATGCGCGTCGGTGACAAGCTCGATCAGCGCGCCATCGTCAAGCGCCTGACTGACATGCAGTACGAGCGCAACGAGATGGATTTTCACCGGGGTACCTTTCGGGTGCGCGGCGACATTATCGACATCTTTCCAGCCGAGCATGCAGAGCACGCCATTCGCATTTCCTTGTTCGACGACGAGGTTGAAGGGCTGCAGTTCTTTGATCCCTTAACGGGCCATTTGCTGCACAAGGCGCTCCGCTTTACGGTTTTTCCTGCCTCTCACTACGTGACGCCGCGTGCGACGGTGCTACGCGCCATTGAGGCAATCAAGGATGAATTGCGCGAACGTATTGATTTCTTCACTCGCAACAACAAGTTGGTTGAAGCGCAGCGCATTGAACAGCGCACCCGCTTTGATCTCGAAATGCTTGATCAGATCGGCTTCTGCAAGGGTATCGAAAATTATTCCCGACATTTTTCCGGGCGCAAGGCAGGAGAGTCGCCGCCTACATTGATTGACTATCTGCCACCCGATGCGCTGATGTTCATTGACGAGTCGCACGTCTCCATTGGTCAGGTCGGTGGCATGTACAAGGGCGATCGCTCGCGCAAGGAAAACCTGGTCGATTACGGCTTTCGCCTGCCGTCGGCGCTGGATAACCGGCCGCTGCAATTTAATGAATTCGAGGCGCACATGCGTCAGACAATCTTTGTTTCTGCGACGCCTGCCGATTATGAACAGCAGCATGCCGGTCAGGTTGTGGAGCAGGTGGCGAGACCGACCGGGCTAATCGATCCGGAGGTCATTGTGCGCCCGGCGTCGACGCAGGTGGACGATCTGCTGGCTGAGATCGGCAAGCGAATTGCCGTCGGTGAGCGGGTGTTGGTCACTACCCTAACCAAGCGCATGTCTGAGGATCTGACTGACTTCCTGGCTGATAACGGCATTAAGGTTCGCTACCTGCATTCGGACATCGATACGGTCGAGCGCGTCGAAATCATTCGCGACCTTCGCCTCGGCGAGTTTGACGTGTTGGTTGGTATCAATCTGCTACGCGAAGGGTTGGATATTCCTGAAGTTTCGCTGGTCGCAATTCTCGATGCGGACAAAGAGGGATTTTTGCGCTCCGAGCGCTCCCTGATTCAAACAATTGGACGGGCGGCCCGCCATATCCATGGCACGGCCATCCTCTATGCTGATACAGTTACGCAATCCATGCAGCGTGCGATTGCCGAAACAGGGAGGCGGCGAGAGAAGCAGATTGCCTTTAACCTGGAGCACGGAATTACACCGCGCGGGGTGTCCAAGAAGATCAAGGACATCATTGACGGTGTGTATGACGCAGACTCTGCCCAGACGGAATTGAAGGCAGCTCAGCAGCGGGCAGCATACGATGCGATGGATGAAAAAGCAGTAGCCAGGGAAATCAAGCGACTCGAAAAATCAATGATGGAGTGCGCGAAAAACCTGGAATTCGAAAAAGCGGCGGCGGCCCGCGACGATCTGTTCCGACTCAGGGAACGAGTTTTCGGCGCGGCTCAGCACGACCTCGACGGAGATGGGACAAAATGAATTATCGCGTGCTACTCGTCTGCATGGGCAATATCTGTCGCTCCCCAACGGCGGAGGGCGTTCTTCGTTATTTCATTACAATCAATAACCTCGGCGATAAAGTTGAAGTTGATTCTGCGGGGACGCACGGCTACCACGTTGGTGAAGCGCCGGACTCCAGAACTCAGCGGGCAGCTTCGGTTCGGGGCTATAACCTGTCACAACTGAGGGCGCGAAAGGTTGCCCGCCAGGATCTGGATTATTTCGATCTGATCCTTGCTATGGACAAAAGCAATCTCGATAACCTGCAGCTAATGGCAACACCTGAGCAGCAAAAGCGCCTTGGATTGTTCATGGATTATGCGAAAAATTTTGATGATGACGAGGTGCCGGACCCTTATTACGGATTGGGTCACGGATTCGATCTCGTGCTCGATATGGTGGAGGATGCCTCGCGCGGCTTGATTGAAGAGATCAAGCAAAAGTTGGGGCGAAGTTGATCGATCCACGAAAA
>JAGTRV010000236.1 GCA_018262245.1 Pseudomonadota bacterium
CTCGCCACTACAGCGCTCGTGGGAACGTTACCGGCCGCGCTTCCTGAATGATCGACGGATCGACGGCGGAGTCCGCTTCTGGCAGGAGAACAGCGGGCAACTGGCCAAAGCGCAGGCACTCTATGGTGTGCCGGCTGAGATCATCGTCGCCATCATCGGCGTCGAAACTGAATATGGGCGCAATATGGGCGGTTTCCGTGTCTTCGAAGCCTTGGCCACGCTGGCCTTCAACTACCCGCCACGGGCTGAGTTTTTCCGTACTGAACTGGAGCAATTCCTGCTATTAGCCAGGGAAAACAGTCTCGACCCACTCGCCGTCAAGGGATCCTTTGCCGGCGCCATCGGCATTCCCCAATTCATGCCGGGCAGCCAGCGTCGCTACGCCGTAGATTTTGATGGCGACCAGCGTATCGATCTCGGCAACAGCGTGGACGACGCTATCGGCAGCGTTGGGCACTTCCTTGAGCAACATGGCTGGCAGGCGGGCCAACCAATTGCCGTCCCGGCAATAACCACGGGCACTCCGGATGCCGCGCTGATCCAGGCAGGCGTTCGGCCAAGCCTGAAAGTGGCTGAACTGGCCGAGAAAGGGGTTCGTGCTGAAATCGATCCCGAGGTAAGCGCCGCATTGATCGACCTCGTTTCACCGGGGCGCGAAACGGAATACTGGCTGGGGTTTGATAACTTTTACGTGATCACCCGCTACAACCGCTCCAGCTTCTACGCCATGTCGGTCTTCCAGCTGGCAGAAGAAATCCGCAGCCGGATGTGCGCCAGCCAACCGGCTACAGCAACGAATCGCGAGAAATATTGCCGCGCTTGATGATCTTGCGCAGGCGATCCAGACCTTCCATCTGGATCTGCCGGACCCGTTCGCGGGTCAATCCGAGATCGCAGGCTATTACGTCCAGCGTCGCCAAATCGGCCCCGCTCAGGCCATAGCGGCGCTCGATCACTGAACGTTGCCGTTCGGTCAATTGCTCCAGCCAGTCATCAACCAGCGAACCGACCTCGCTCGACTGCAGCAAGGACTCCGGATCGCTCTCTCCATCGTCGGCGATAACCTCGGCCATCGTGTGATTGGGGTCGATTTCCAGCGGCGCATCGAGAGACGCAATATGCTCATTGAGCGACAGGATGCGCCGTACGTCGGCGACCGGCCGGTCAATCAGGAGCGCTATGCGCTCGACCGTCGAATCCCGTTTGTCCGCCGATTCCAAGTGGCGCATAGCCCGCAGGACGACATTGATTTCCTTGACGATATGCACCGGCAAACGGATCGTCCGCGACTGGTTCATGATGCCGCGCTCGATATTCTGGCGTATCCACCAAGTCGCATAGGTCGAGAACCTGAAGCCACGCTCCGGATCGAATTTCTCCAAGGCATGGATCAATCCCAGATTTCCCTCCTCGATCAGGTCGAGCAGAGGAATCCCCCGATTCAGGTAATGTTTGGCGATATTTACAACCAGCCGCAGATTGTGTTCGATCATGCGCTGGCGTGCGCTAAAGTCACCTTCCCGGACAAGCCGGGAGGTGGCCAGTTCTTCAGCGGGAGTCAGGAGCGGCTTGGCGCCAATCTCACTCAGGTAAAGCTGGGTGACATCCTCAAGCAGTTCAATTTCCGGCAGAACGCGTTCAGGCTCAGGAGGCAGGACCGTTTCATCGGGCTGCCCCTCGAACTCTTCCTCCAGACCCTCGCCGGTATCGCTCATCGCTTCGGTAGATACTGTGCCGGATCAACCGGCTTACCCTGTTTGCGGATTTCGAAATGCAGCTTGACCGACTCCGCGTCCGTGTTGCCCATTTCGGCAATCTTTTGCCCTCGGCTGACCTGTTGGCCTTCCTTGACGAGAATCTTGCGATTATGAGCATACGCAGAAAGGTAGGTCGCGTTGTGCTTGACGATGACCAACTCGCCAAAACCACGCAAGCCGCTGCCAGCGTAGACCACCTTGCCATCGCCCGCTGCAAGGACGGGATCGCCAGCCTTGCCAGCAAAATCCAGACCCTTGTTGCCGGAGTCGCTGTACGGCGCGGACACCTTGGCCGAACTCGGCCATAACCAAGGCACATCATCCGGACCAGAAGCCACGGCTGGGGCCGCAGCCGGCACATCCGGTTTCGTTTCCGGCTTGGCCTCGACAGCTTTGGCCGGTTCGCCCGTCTTGTTCAAGCGAGCATAAGCCTCGTCGGAATACGGCTCCTTGCCAACACGCGGCTCACGTTTCAAGCCACTAGGCTGCGATACCGAAGTTCCGACGGGCTGATCCAGCGAACGCGCCTCAACGACAGCGCCGCTTGCAATTGGCTTGGTCGTCACGCCATCAACGGACTCTGAAGTCCCCGGCGGCTGTACGCGCAAAACCTGGCCTTCCTTGATCGCCGACGGATTGGCGATATTGTTCCAGGCAGCAATATCTCGATGGTCCTGGCCATTTTCCAGAGCAATCCGATACAGGGTATCGCCACGCTTGACCGTGTAATAGCCCGGCCCCGTTGGTTGAGCGACACTCGCGGCTCTGGATTGTGCCGTTCCCGAGCGGTCCACAGCCGGCACCGGCTGCTGAGACATGCAACCAGCCAGAAGCAGTGTAGAAAGAATTACAGCGGCGATTCGAATCATTGCGTTCCTGAAAGTAGCGGGACGAAACGTACGGCATCAAGCCGCGTTTCGACATATCCCTGAGGCGTATGTTCGATAAAGCTAAGATACTGTTCACCAGCCCCAACTGGCAAGACCAAACGCCCACCTGGCGCAAGCTGTTCGAGCAGTGCAGGAGGAACGTGGGAACCGGCAGCAGCGACTATGATACTGTCAAATGGCCCGGCTTCGGGCAAGCCAAGTTGTCCATCGGCATGTTTAAGGCGAACATTGAACTGCTGCAAGATCCGCATGTTGGCTTTGGCCTTTTCCAGCAATGGACCAAGCCGCTCAACGGCATAGACATCCTTGGTCAATTGCGCCAGAACGGCAGCTTGATAACCACAACCTGCACCGACCTCCAGGGTTTTACCCAAAGAACTTCGCCCGTTGAGCAAGAGTTCGATCATCCGAGCCACGACAAAAGGCTGGGAAATAGTCTGCCCCATGCCAAGCGGTAGCGCAGTGTCTTCATAAGCCCGCGAAGCCAAAGCCTCTTCAACGAAGACATGCCGAGGAACAGCCGCCATTGCCTTGAGAACTGCCTCGTTGCGAATCCCCTTCTCGCGCAGGCGCTCAATCATGCGCGCCCGCGTCCGCTGCGAAGTCATGCCAATACCGTGCAACACGCCTTGACTCACTTCATCCACTGATCGATATGGGATAGCTGCGCCGAATGCGTCAGATCAATCTGCAAGGGCGTAATCGAAACAAAGCCTCGTTCGACCGCATTAAAGTCAGTCCCCGGCCCCGCATCCGCCGCCGCACCTGCAGCACCCACCCAGTAAACGGTCTCATTGCGAGGCGACTGCATTTTAACGACTGGTTCTGCCTTATGCCGACGACCAAGACGAGTCACCTCTGTGCCCTTTAGGTCGGAATAGGGAATATCGGGAACATTTACATTCAGCAAAACCGGCTCGCTAATTGGATTGCGAATAAAACGCTCAACCAATTCACGCGCCACCCGAGCAGCCGAGGCAAAGTTATTTCCCTCAAAACTAGTCATGGAAATAGCGATGGAGGGAATCCCCAGCAAATACCCTTCCGTTGCTGCTGCAACGGTTCCGGAATAAATCGTATCGTCGCCCATATTGGCACCCAGATTAATTCCGGACACAATAATATCCGGCAATTTATCGAGCATGCCAGTCACAGCCAGATGAACACAGTCAGTCGGCGTGCCATTCACGAAATAAAAACCAGTGGCCGCTTTTTTTAGCAACAGCGGCCGATCCAGTGTCAGCGAATTACTGGCGCCACTGCGATTCTGCTCAGGGGCAACCACGACGACCTCGCCGAGACCATCCAGAGCTTCAGCCAGTGCGGCAAGACCCGGTGCGAAATAGCCGTCATCATTACTGAGCAGAATACGCATGGCTCAGACCAACAAACTTTCTAGGCTGGCACCATTTGCCACCCAGGCCTCAACCCATTTTGGCTTGCGACCACGACCGGTCCATTCCAATTCAGGATTCTGTGGATGACGATATTTAACCTTGACCTTATTCCCGGTCGCTGCCTTTACCTTGGCTTCCTTGCCCAGCAATTCCTCGATGGCATAACCGCGGGTTTTTGCGAAGGCACGTAATTCATTCAGGACATTAACTTTTTCCTGAGCTTCACGGCGCTTAATCTCGGCCGGAATCTGTTGCTGCAAGTCACGCAACTGAGACACAGTCAAAGTGGACAAATCCATGATTACCTCCTTATTTAAATGCGTGGCAATAATTTAATTTGTCTTATTATATTTATCAACGCCACAAATTAAAAAACCGGCAAAAGCCGGTTATTTAATTTGGTCGGGGCGGCGGGATTCGAACTCGCGACCCCTTGCACCCCATGCAAGTGCGCTACCAGGCT
>JAGTRV010000237.1 GCA_018262245.1 Pseudomonadota bacterium
AGCAAGTTGCTGATCTGCTGGACAAGGCTGCCAAGTCTGCCCCGGCTGGTTCTGACGTTGCCGTTGCTGCCGTCAAGAGCGCCATCGCTGCTGCCAACTCCGCTTTCGACAACCTGAACAAGGCTGCCAAGCAAGTTGCTGAAATCACCGAAGCCAATGTTGCTGCTGCCACCAACGCCACCGTCAAGGCTGTCAGCGCTTCTACCGCCGCTTCCAAGCGCAAGTAATTAGCCATACCCCATACCCCCGCCTCGGCGGGGGTATTGTTTCATCCGCCGTCCCCACCAATCTCGAGGAGAAAAAGATGAGCAACCCGAATATCGAACAACTCGCCGCAGCCCAAAAAGCCAACGCTGAAGTCATGCTGGCCCTGCTGCGCACCGCCTTCAACGGCGTCGAGCGCCTGACCGCACTGAATGTCGCTGCATCGCGCGAATTCTTCAACAATTCCGTCGCCAACTCCCAGCAACTGCTGGGCGCCAAGGATGCCGCCACCGTTGCCAAGCTCAACGCCGAGCTGGCTCAGCCGAACCTGGAAAAGCTGGTCGAGTACTCGCGTAACGTCTACGAACTGACGACTGATGTGCAGAAGGAATTGACCTCGGTCATCGAAGCCCAATACGGCAACCTGACCAAGAATGCAGCCAGTGCCGTGCAGAAAGCCAGCGCCTCCGCCCCGATCGGCGGCGACGTTTTCGCCGCAGCCATGAATTCCGTGATCAACGCTTCTTCCCAAGCGTTTGAAAGCCTCAACTCGGTGACCCGCCAGTTGTCTGAGATCGCTGAAGCCAATATCCAGACTGCCACCAAGGCGACTGGCACCAAGGCTGCCGCCACCAAGGCTCCGGCCAAGACCAGCGCAACCGCCGCTGCTGCCAAGAAGAGCACCGCCAAGTAATACCGGCGCCTCGTCTTTCGGCCGACTACCGGCCACAAAAAACCGCGACAAAATCGCGGTTTTTTTTACGCCTGCAACTCCGATTAGTGCGGCTGCATCACGGGCGCCAGACCCAATGGATGCCCCGCCTCTCCACCTCGCTGCGGATCTCCTCCATCGCCTTGTCGACCAGCTCCGGCGAGCCTTCGACACCGAGCTCCAGATGCTTGCGCTCCTTGCCGACCAAAGAGGGTAACGAGAACAAACGCAGGGTTGGGTAATCGGCCACAATGCGCTCCATCAGGTCGAGCAATGCACTTTCGTAGGCCGTTGGGCCGGTCAGCAGGAAGGCTTTTTCGACCATGCCATCGACCGCCTTGAACTGATCCCTGTAGAAGGTATCGAGCACCCATTCGATCATCGGGTGCGCCATCTGCGGAAAACCAGGCACGAAGTAGTGCTCGTTGGCCATGAACCCGGGAATGCGGTTAAACGGGTTGGGGATGATCTGTACGCCGGCCGGGAAGGTGACCAGCAGCTTGCGCTTGTCGGTGATTTCTTCACCGGCGAAGCGAACCTTCAGTTCCTCGAAGCCCTCAGGGTGCAGTGCGAGATCGACACCGAGCGCTGCTGCCACGGCCTGCCGCGTGTGATCATCGGGCGTATTGCCGATGCCGCCACAGGAAAACACCACATCGCCGGCCGCCATCGTGCGTTTGAAGGTGGCAGCCAGACGATCACGGTCGTCGCCGAGATATTCGACCCAGCTCAAACGCAGGCCGCGCTGCCCCAGCATTTCGGCAATCTTGGCGAAGTGCTTGTCCTGTCGCTTGCCCGACAAAATCTCGTCGCCGATGATGATGGCGCCAAAGGTACGGCTCATACACGCTCTCCTTCAATGGTCACAACCGCGCCACCGCGCGAGCGGCGCAGGGCTTCCAATCCGTAATGAACGAATGATAGCGCGGCCAGAGCTGGCACCAGCAGGCCGATCACCGGCACGTGGGCCAGCAGCGCCATGGTCAGGCCGAGCATGAACAGCGGTGCTTTCTGCCGCGTCCGGATTTCCTGCCACTCGTTGCTCGTGGCGTGCATCGACAGCGCGTCGTAGGCGAAGGTGCGGCGGTTCAGCCAGCCCATCAGCAACAACGGAATGAGCAGCGAGAAGCCGGGAATCAGCCACAACGGGATCGTTACCAGCCAGCCGATCACGAAGATCACCGAGGCGACCACGCTGTTCATCGCTGCGGCGACAAAGCTGTCCCGCCCCATCGGCGCCACATCGCGGTATTCGGTGTCCGACAGGTGCTTGAGCATCAACGGCAGGATCACGATGGCCGCCAGCAGCGAGGCCGTCAGGTAGGCGATGGCAAAGATCGCCATCCAGCCACCGAGGTAGGCCAGGATATGCGCCAGCCAGACCAGCCCCCAGCCGACCAGCAGCGTCATCGGCGGATAGGCCATCATCTGCTGTACTACCCAGCCCAGCGCCCAGACCGCCAGGCCGATCGAGAGCAATAGCGAGAACAGGGCCGGGGTCAGCACATAGAGCCAGACCTTGCCGCTTTTCAGGTTGGCGAAAGTTCTCGCCAGTGCCAACATGACTTCACCCATTCTTGATTCCTTCCCATTGTTTCTGCAGACGCTTGGTGGAGACCGGCACTGGTGTGCGCAGTTCCTGAGCGTAAAGCCCGACGCGCAACTCTTCGAGCAGCCAGCGGAACTGCTCGACCTGCGGGTCGAGCGTACCCAACTTGGCCAGCTGGATGGCACGGCGCTCGTAGTTGGTCCACAGCGGCCCGTACTCGGCCATCAGTTGGGCGTCACGGGCCGGGTTGGCCTTCAGCTTATCGAGGCGGACCACGATGGCCTTCATGTAACGCGGGTAATGTTGCAGACGTTCGAACGGCGTGTCGACGACGAAGTTCTTGCCGAGCAGGCGCTTCAGTTGCGCCTCGATGTCGGCCACCGCTGCCGCGTGCGCCTTGAAGGCTGGTAGCTTCTTGGTCACCGCCTGCCATTCGGTCAGCACGGTACCGACCATGCGACAGACCTCCTGCATGATCAAACCCAGCCGCGCCTTGGCTTCGGCACAGCGCGCCTTGAAAGCCTCCGGCGTGGTCGGCAGCGGCTCGGTCAGGCAGGCGCGCTCAAAACTCAGATCGACCAGTTGGCGCTTCAGTTCGTCGGTGCTGCCCAGCGGCATGTACTGCATGCCCATCTGGGTCAGGCCAGGCACGTTCTTGTCGAAGTACCTCACCTGCTCCTTGAACTGCAGCATGAACAGGCGGGCCAGCCCCTTGCGGTGTGTCTCGGCAGCTTCCTCGGCCGAATCGAACACTTTCAGGCTGACGGTTTCGCCTTCGTCGGAAAGCGCCGGATAGCCGATCACCGTCTGCTTGCCAACCGGTACTTCCATCAACTCCGGCAGTTCGCCGAAGGTCCAGTCGGTCAGTTGCGTGTATTCGGATGGCGTTTCGTGCAGATCGGCGAACTCTTCCTTGGCCTCCTTGCCCCACTCGCCCCGCAAAGCCAGCAGGCTGCGGTTCATGTCGAGCTGGCGGCCGTGTTCGTCGATCAGCTTGTAGTTCATCGAAAAGTGCGGCGGCAGGGCGTCTGGCCGGAAGGCATCCGGCGTCACCGCCCAGCCGCGGGCATTCAGGCCGCGCGCTTCAAGGATGTAGTCGATCAACGGCGGGATCAGCCCCTGGTTCATCTTCTTGTCGTTACCGGCCGTGGCCGCGATGAACTCCTCGACGAACTCCGGCACCGGCACCAGCTTGGCACGGATCTTTTGCGGCAGCGTCTTGATCAGCTGCACCAGCTTTTCCTTGAGCAGCCCCGGCACCAGCCATTCCATGCGCAGCACCGGTATCTGGTTCAGTTGCGCCAGCGGCAGGGTCAGCGTCACGCCATCGCGCGGCGAACCCGGCTCGAAATGGTAGGTCAGCGCGTACTCGACGCCGCCGACCTTGATGTGATGCGGGAAGGCCTCGGTGGTCACCCCGGCCGCCGAGTGGCGCATCAGGTCGTCTTTCGACAGGAACAGCTGCTTCGGGTTTTCCTGCTCGGCCGTCTTGCGCCAGTGATCGAAGGTGGCTCCGTTGTGGATGCCTTCGGGAATGAGGTGGTCGTAGAAGCCGAAGATCAGTTCGTCGTCGACCAGCACGTCCTGCCGGCGCTGCTTGTGCTCGATCTTCTCGATGTCGCGGATCTGCTTCTGGTTGTGCAGGAAGAAGGGCCAGCGCTTGGCGAAACTTTCGTCGATTTCCTCGCCGACCAGCCCCTGGCGGATGAAAATTTCGCGCGCCTCGGCCGGGGCCAGCGGGCCGTAATGAATGCGCCGCTTGGGGTTGATCACGATGCCGTAAAGCGTCGTCCGCTCCCAGCCGGCGACCTGCATCGACTTCTTTTCCCAGTGCGGATCAAAGTATTGGCGCTTGATAAGGTGAGCGCCCACTTTCTCGATCCAGTCTGCTTCGATGCGGGCCACACAGCGGCCGAACAGGCGTGTTGTTTCGGTGATCTCGGCCGCCATGATCCACTTGCCGGCCTTCTTCTGCAGCGGCGACGAGGGATGGATCAGGTAACGGATGCCGCGCGCCCCGAGGTAGTAGCCGGATTCATCCG
>JAGTRV010000238.1:0-4505 GCA_018262245.1 Pseudomonadota bacterium
GCTGACAGGATTACCCGGCAGATAACTGCCGGTGCCACTCAGGCGTGCATACATTCAGACGTTCTCCACGGCGGCAGGAATCATCGCTGCTATTCGGCTAGAAATGCGTTCAACAACCCGGTTTTCTGCCGCATCATAGGCGCGCGAAATGGCATTCCCGAAAGCCAGTATATCGGCTGAGCCGTGGCTCTTGACCGAAATGCCCTTGAGTCCGAGAAGAATTGCACCATTGTAACGGCGATGGTCAAAGCGCTTTTTGAAATTATTGAGTACTGAGATGGCAATCAAGGCAGCCAGCTTGGTCAGCCAATTTCGCTTGAATTCGCTGCGCAGCGAGGAGGCCAGCATCTGGGCCAGCCCCTCGGAGGTTTTTAAGGCGACATTTCCGACGAAACCGTCGCAAACGATGACGTCAGCTTCGCCTTTATATATGCCATCACCCTCGACATTGCCGATGAAGTTAAGATCTGAAGCCCTAAGTAACTCGGCAGCAGCCTTGACCACCTCATTGCCCTTGATTTCTTCTTCGCCAATATTGAGGATACCGACGGTCGGCTGATCCTTGTGTTCCATCGCAGCAACCAGCATGGCGCCCATGATGCCAAACTGGAGCAGATGGTGCGGACCACAATCGACGTTCGCGCCAAGATCCAGCATGTGCGTATGGCCATTAACGGTTGGCAGCGGCGCACAAATAGCCGGGCGATCGATACCGGGGAGCATCTTCAATACAAAGCGAGAGATTGCCATCAAGGCGCCGGTGTTGCCAGCTGAAACACAGGCATCGGCATCACCAGCCTTGACCTGATTAATAGCCACCCGCATCGACGAATCTTTTTTATTGCGTAGGGCAAGCGCCGGCGACTCATCCATACCAACGATTTCGGAGGCGTGGAGAAGGCGAATGCGGGAATCGTTGGCATGATTGCCGAGCAACGGACGCAAAACCCCCTCCTGACCAACCAGGACGAGATTAGCAGACGGATGCTCCGCAAGAAATTGAATGGCCGCAGGCACCGTCACAGACGGACCGTGGTCACCCCCCATGCAATCAATAGCAATGCGGGTTGTCATAAGGCAAAATAAAAGGCAGGCGGCTCACGATGAGCCAGCCTGCCCTTCGTTGAACGATTATTCGCCCTTGCCTTTGGTAACCTTCTTGCCGCGGTAAAAACCGGCGGGGGAGATATGGTGACGCAGATGTGCTTCACCGGTGGTCGATTCAACGGCCAGCGGCGGGGTGGTCAGGAAGTCGTGAGCGCGGTGCATGCCACGCTTGGAAGGGGACTTTTTGTTTTGTTGAACGGCCATGTTGATACTCCAAAAAAAATCAGTTCGGCTTGCCTTTAAGCCCGGACAGCGCAGCAAACGGATTAATCCGATCGCCAGCATCTGCCGCACCAGGCAAGCCACATTCTTCGTGCCGCGGCGCCACTGGTAGAGCCAGGAGGATCTCATCCTCAACAAACTCGGCCACATCCAGTTCACTCGCCAACGGCAGAAAATCTCGGGTGTCGTCTTCCAGTTCATCTTGCGATAACTCGGCGCCCTCAGGAACAAGCTCCAGCAGGCTATCGACATCAAGATCGAACGATACGGCATTCAGGCAGCGCTGACAGGCCAAAGGGAGTGTCCCCGTGACTTCCAGGCGCAGCATGAACTCCCCTCTTTCGCCCTTGAACCCCTGAAGGTGGTAAGCCACCTCACCCGTGATCTCAGTCAGCAGATCATGCAGGCGTTCAAAACCCGAAATAGGCAGCGTCCCCTTGAGAACACGACCATCTCTGGCAAATGCGAAAGCGTCCGAAATTCTTTTCAATCTTGAGCTGTTGCGACTTAAACCTTGAATGATATTATTTTTGGCTTTCCAAGTCAAAACAAAGTTCTGCTTCAAGTATTCAACGCAACGCTTTGTTGTAACGGGTCTTTCATGTCACAGAAACTGATTCTTGCCTCAACATCTCCTTATCGCCGGGAACTACTGGGCCGCCTCGGGCTGGCTTTCGAGGTTGCCAATCCTCAAACCGACGAAAGCCCTCTTTTTGGCGAATCCCCTGAAAGCATGGCTCTGCGCCTTTCTGAAGCAAAGGCCAGGGCGGCCGCCCAAGCCTATCCCGATGCCCTTATTATTGGCAGCGACCAGGTCGCGACGGTCAACGGAAATATCTATGGAAAGCCAGGAACACATGAGCGCGCCGTCAAACAGTTGAGAGAACTGTCCGGTAAAACCGTCAATTTCTTCACAGGCTTGTGCTTGCTGAACGCACGAACAGGCGAAGCCGAGGTTCGTGGCATTCCGACACTAGTCACGTTCCGCGAATTAACAGATAGCGAAATCGACAACTATTTGCGCCGGGAGCCGGCTTACAACTGCGCCGGCTCTGCAAAATCCGAAGGCTTGGGTATTGCATTGATGAGCAGCATGCGCGGCGACGACCCCAATGCACTGGTTGGCCTACCGCTGATTGCGCTGTGTGATATGTTGCGCAAACAGGGCATGGGGGTATTGTGATGACCGGCACCCTCTATTTGATACCCGTCCCGCTTGGCCCCACCCCACCCCAAGACTCACTACCCCAGAATGTCTTGGCAACCATTTGGCCGCTTAGCCACTTTGTTGTTGAGCAAGCCAAGACTGCCCGGGCTTTTCTGAAGGCCGCAGGCACCGAGAAGCCCCTGCAAGAGCTGCACCTTGAGGAGCTAAATGAGCACACCCGAGCCGACGCCCTGGATCGACTGCTAGCCCCTCTGCGCGCCGGTCATGACGTCGGCCTGCTCTCCGAAGCCGGCTGCCCGGCAGTCGCCGACCCCGGCGCCAACCTGGTTGCTTTAGCCCAGCAGAATAATATTCGTATCGTGCCGCTGATTGGCCCTTCGTCGCTATTGCTGGCACTAATGGCATCAGGCCTGAACGGCCAACGTTTTGCCTTTCAAGGCTACCTGCCAACCAAGGATGGCGATCGCTCGAAAGCACTGCGCGACCTGGAGAGCGAGTCACGGAAGCGTGTTCAAACGCAAATATTCATCGAAACACCCTACCGGAATCGCGCCATGTTTGACGCAATTTTGCAGGCGTGTCAGCCGGCCACACGCCTAACCGTGGCCACCGACCTATCCCTGCCCGGAGAATCGGTGCTAACACGCACGATTCAGCAATGGAAAAAACAAACGCCGCCCGAAATCGAGCGGCGTCCGACAGTTTTTCTATTGCTGGCGTAGATCTCAGTACAAACGCACGCCAAGAGCGCTTTCCGAGAAGCCCTTCCAAAAACCAGCGAAGGTGCTTGCTCCAAGGCGCTTGGCAAAGCGTTCGGCAATATTGTCCTTGACCGAGTAATCAAGGACTTTTTCTGCCTTGATGATGTCACGCGCCACTGAGTCGACGCTACCGAAGTCGTCGGCGAGGCCAAGCTGAACACTCTGAGCCCCCGTCCACATCAAGCCCGAGAACATCTCCGGGGTTTCCTTTAGGCGCTTGCCACGGCCGGCTTTCACCACATCAATGAATTGCTTGTGAATGTCATTGAGCAACAGTTGGGCATGGGCCTTATGTTGTGGCGCCTGCGGGGAAAACGGATCAAGAAACCCCTTGTTTTCCCCAGCGGTTAATAGGCGCCGCTCAACACCAGCTTTATCCATGGTGCCCGTAAAACCGAAGCCATCCATCAACACACCGATGGAGCCGACAATACTCGCCTTATTAACATAAATATTATCCGCGGCTGCAGCAACGTAATAACCACCAGAGGCACACATATCCTCGACCACGGCATAGAGTGGCTTGGCGGGGTATTTTCCGCGGAGACGTCGAATCTCGTCGTTGATAATGCCAGCCTGAACCGGACTGCCTCCGGGGCTGTTGATACGCAAGATGATGCCCACCGCATTTTTTTCATCAAAGGCGCTGTTTAAAGCGGCCACCAGATTCTCGGCATTGGCCTCTCCCTTGGCCTCGATAACCCCCGTCAGATTGACCATGGCAGTGTGGCGCTCCTGATGCTCAGCGCCAGCCCCCCAGTCAACGACTGCAATTAGTACAACCAGGAGATAAACAAAACCAAGCGCCTTGAAGGCAATACCCCAGCGCCGCCGTGATCGCTGCTCATCAAGTGCGGCGAAGACCAGCTTCTCCAGGGTTTTGCGCTCCCAGGCGGAATCGTTATTGGGGGATTGGGGGTTATCCATGGTTATCGTCTTGCTCTATAAAAATCTGCCCATCTATCTCGCGAACGGGTAAAGCCTTCAAGCCCTTGCCTTGACAGCGCCCACCGAGACACCTGCCCGTCTCCGGAGCATAAAGTGCGCCATGAATCGAACAGATCAAGTATAGCTTGGAATCATCGAAGAATTCGCCCGGCAACCAGTCGAGTTCGGCGGGAACATGAGCACATTCGTTCAAATAGGCATACGCCTGCCCATGAAAGCGGACGATGAAGGCTGAAACCTCTCTGCTGTAGCGCTTCACGATAAAACGAAAGCCCTTGCCAGCCTCGGCAACATCCTCG
>JAGTRV010000238.1:4524-7842 GCA_018262245.1 Pseudomonadota bacterium
GCTGGAGCAGATCAGGCGTAGTTCTGCAGCCACAAATCCAACTCCCTGACGCTATGGAGGCAGGCTGTCGGTTTATATTCCAAAAGATGGTCATGGGGATGCGCCCCATAAGTTACAGCCAACCCATCAACGCCTGCATTGTTGGCCATCAGCAAATCGTGAGAGGTATCGCCAATCATTACTGTCGATTCTTTCGAAATGCCGAATAATGCGGTTAGCTCCTCCAGCATTTGAGGATGCGGCTTGGAATGGCACTCATCGGCACAACGAGATGCCTGAAATAATGAACGAAGACCGGAGTGATCGAGCGCGCGATCAAGCCCTGCCCGGCTTTTTCCGGTCGCGACCGCCAAGATATGCCCGGTTGCATGCAAGCGTTCCAGCATTTGCGGTATGCCCTTGAACAAGGTCAACTGGTGGTCACCCGCGAGGTAATGAAAACGGTAGCGCTCAACCATCTCCTGATAGCGATCTGGTGATAAATCAGGTACCGCGTGACGTAGCGCATCTACCAACCCGAGACCAATTACGTGTCGGGCACGGCTATCGTCCGGCACTGACAGATTGAGATCGCGACATGCCGACTGGATGGCTTGAACAATAGCACCAGCGGAATCGAGTAGCGTTCCATCCCAGTCAAAAACAATCAGTTCGTATTTCATCGGGTAGCAAGGATCGATTCAAGGTTTTCAGCAGAAAACTCCCGAGGGCTTTGCCCGTCGAGAGCGGCAATGTAGCTTCCGAAACCATCAGGCAAGGGAGCAATGCATTCGAGCGGTGCCGCCGTCAGAGGATGTCGAAAAGCCATGCGCCAGGCATGCAGCGCCATTCGCTTCAGGCCATCGCGCTTGAGCGCCTTGTTTAGCGCAAAGTCACCATATTTCTCATCGCCGAGAATCGGAAAATCGAGGTGCGCCAAATGAACACGAATCTGGTGGGTGCGCCCAGTCTTCAATTGCGCTTCCAGTAGACTTGCCTCGGGCCAGCGAGCCAGCAGGCGAAATACCGTATGCGACGCCTTACCCTGAGCGTCGACTGAAACACGTCGCTCACCGCCTTCAGTCAGATACTTGTGCAAGGGTAATTTGACGTGCTGAGTATTGTTCATCCAGCGCCCCTTGACCAGCACCAGATAGCGCTTGTCGGCACCAGCGCCGTGCTCGCGAAACATGTCGTGCAATGCGGTAAGTGCCAGGCGCTTCTTGCCAACGAGAAGAACGCCGGAGGTTTCGCGGTCAAGGCGATGGGCCAGTTCGAGAAATTTGGCGAGCGGACGCTGTCGGCGCAACGCTTCAATCACCCCGAAGCTGACTCCACTCCCCCCGTGAACAGCAATACCTTCCGGCTTGTCGATGACCAACATAGCCTCGTCTTCGTAGATGATCGGCAGATCAACCCGCTCTTTGGCAGCTTCATCGACTTCGTTCTGGGGTCGTTCGGCAATGCGTATCGGCGGGATGCGGATATTGTCGCCAACACAAAGCCGATAGGTCGCATCAACCCGCTTGCTGTTCACGCGGACTTCTCCGCTACGCAAAATCCGGTAGATGTGACTTTTTGGAACCCCCTTGCAGCGCCTGATCAGAAAGTTGTCGAGGCGTTGCCCCAACTCCTCTTCGCCGACCTCGACATGGGTCACTGAATTGTTACCTGCACCATTCATTTTCTAATATACTGCCCACGTTTTACGTCTCGGTTTGCAAGAGATGCCGAACCGTCAGACCGTTTGCCCTCGCGCTAATTGCACGACCGCCATACGGCAGGCTCCGAAGTCTCACCTATGCCAATTGCACAGGCCAGACCAACGTGAAACGACTGGTTAAGTTCACTCACCAAAAGTAGTGATGTTAATGGATAAGCCCACTGTAAGCACGCACGGATTGCCCGTTGCAGGAATTTTCAGGTCGCGCATTTCAATAAAAAGCACGCGACCGTTTGTTGATCAGCACATTCACCATCGCCTTTGCCCACCATTTATGACGCAACCCGATAACTGAAACTGTCGCTGCCTGTAAGGGCGTTTCGTTGCAGCGTGCCGCTGTGCGCTGGAGCCCAAAAATAATGAAACGCATGCTATTCAATGCGACACAGGCGGAAGAACTCCGTGTCGCCATTGTCGACGGTCAAAAACTGATTGACCTCGACATTGAGTCCGCCGCCAAGGAACAACGTAAAAGTAACATCTACAAGGGGGTCATCACCCGCATCGAACCGTCGCTCGAAGCCTGCTTCGTCGACTACGGTGCAGACCGGCACGGCTTCCTTCCCTTCAAGGAGGTCTCCCGCGCCTTCTTCCAACCAGGCACTGAAGTTGGTCGCGCCCGGATTCAGGATGCGCTGAAAGAAGGCCAGGAACTGATCGTCCAGGTCGACAAGGACGAACGTGGCAACAAGGGTGCAGCCCTGACCACCTACGTCTCGCTAGCCGGTCGCTATCTTGTTCTGATGCCGAACAACCCGCGCGGCGGTGGCGTTTCCCGCCGCGTTGACGGCGATGAGCGCGCTGAACTGCGCGACGTCATGGATCAGCTCGAAGTACCCAACGGCATGAGCCTGATCGCCCGCACCGCAGCCATTGGCCGCCAGGCCGAAGAGCTGCAGTGGGATTTGAATTACCTGCTGCAACTGTGGACCGCCATTGACGGTGCCGCCCAGCAACAGAGCGGCGCTTTCCTGATTTATCTGGAAGGCAGCCTGGTTATCCGCGCGATTCGTGACTATTTCCAGCCCGATATCGGCGAAATTCTGATCGACACCGACGAAGTCTATGAGCAGGCTCGCGCCTTCATGGGCACGGTCATGCCGGGCAATATCAATCGCGTCAAGCGCTATCGCGATGATGTGCCACTGTTCTCGCGCTTCCAGATCGAACACCAGATCGAAACCGCCTTCGCTCGCCAGGTCAACCTGCCGTCCGGTGGCGCCATCGTTATCGATCACACTGAAGCGCTGGTCGCCGTCGACGTCAACTCCGGTCGCGCCACCAAAGGTTCCGATATCGAAGAAACCGCATTCAAGACGAATCAGGAAGCCGCTGAAGAACTGGCCCGCCAGTTGCGTCTGCGCGACTTGGGCGGCCTGATCGTGATCGACTTCATCGACATGGAAAACCAGAAGAACCAGCGTGAAGTCGAAAACCGCCTGCGCGATGCACTGCGTTTCGACCGTGCCCGAGTCCAAATGGGCAAGATCAGCCGCTTCGGCCTGATGGAGCTATCCCGCCAGCGCCTGCGTCCGGCGCTTGCCGAAACCAGCTACATCCCCTGCCCGCGCTGCACCGGCACCGGCCACATCCGCTCCGCCGAATCGGCTGCCTTG
>JAGTRV010000095.1 GCA_018262245.1 Pseudomonadota bacterium
TGGCCCGCCGCGAAAAACTGTCGGGCATAGTCCTGCTGTTCCAGGCAAATCCGGGTTTCTCTCACCATGCCCAGGGATTGGCTCACCGCGGTTATCGCGATTTTCTCGACGCCCTGAGCGCAGAAATCCTGCGTTTTCAGGGTCAGGTCGTCGCGGTTCACGGCGATACCCACATGAACCGGATCGACCACCCCATGCGTGATCAGGCCGGCCGTCCGCTACAGAACTTCATCCGGATTGAAACCTTCGGCTATCCGTTCATGGGCTGGACCACCGGCACGATCGATACGACCTCGCCTGCCCTGTTCCGCTTCGAAAATCACCCCTGGCCGCCAAAGTCTGATTGACGCAGCACAGCAGGAAACAGAATAAATCGGGGGCAAAAAAAATACCCGCCGCAGCGGGTATCTTTCCATCCGGCTGAAACCGGAATCAGTGGCAGGTTTCGCCATCTTCATCCGGGTGATGGACGTGGCCGTGTTCGACTTCTTCCTCGCTGGCCGGGCGAATCGACGTCACCGTGCAGGTAAACACCAGTGCCATGCCGGCCAAGGGGTGATTGCCGTCGAGGACAACCTTGTCGTCGGCGATATCGGTGACGCGATAGATGATGAAGTCATCCTCGCCGCCATCTTCCGGGCCGCCTTCAAACTGCATGCCGACCTGGAGTTCCTTCGGAAAATCCTTGCGCGGCTCAATCTGCACCATCTCGGCATCGTAGTCACCAAAGGCTTCGTCGGGCTGCAGCTTGACCTGGATCGATTCGCCAATCTTCTTGCCCTGCATGGCTTCTTCGATTTTCGGGAAGATGTCTTCATAACCACCATGCAGGTAGACCAACGGCTCACGGCCTTCATCGACCACTTCGCCATCCGGATCGGTGACGTGGTAGTCGAGGGTAACGACGGTATTCTTGGCGACTTGCATGTTCATTCTGTGGCATTCCTAGTATTGATGGGCTTTTTCAGCAAACTACGGATATTGCCGCCAGCACGTGGCACATCCTGAGTCCGCCAGATTGGCGAATTCTACCACCACACCCTCTCTACCCTATCCGGTAGCGCCAACGAACACTAGCGACCTTGGCGCCCCGGATCATCCCCCAAGAGAAGGCTAGCCCACTGTATCTCCTGGGGAGTTTGCCGTTCGCTCAGTCAATAGAACTGCGCGCCCGAAGCCGCCATGGTCCGTATTTTTTCGGTTACCCGATATTGTGGCCCCAGATGGCCGTGCTTCTCGCCGAGCGCAACGACCTTCGGAAGCCCAAGCCAGTCGGCGTATTTCAGCGGGCCACCGAGGTATTGCGGGTAGCCGATACCGAGCAGCATGGCGACATCGAGTTCCCCCGCCGTGGCGACAACACCATCTTCCAATGCCCGGGCCGCTTCGAGGATGGAACTCAACATCATGCGCTCGACAATCTCTTCATCCGAGACCTCTCTTGGCGGCGAAAGCTGAATAGGTTTCAGCAGGGGATAGCTGTCCTCGGCAACCGTTTTCTTCGGCTTGCCGGCAGGATCGTTCTCGTAGCGATAGAAGCCAATACCGTTTTTCTGGCCATAGCGTTGGTTGGCGACCATCACGGCCAGCGCATTGTTTTCCTGGATCGGCATCACGGCGGGATAACCGGCCGAAATGACGTCGAAGACATGGCAACCAGTGTCAATGCCCACCACGTCCATCAGATAAGCCGGCCCCATTGGCCACCCGAAGGCTTCCATCACGCGATCGATACGCACGAAATCGACCCCATCGGCCACCAGGTCGAGAAAAGCCCGAACATAAGGGGTCAGGATACGGTTAACGAGAAACCCCGGGCAGTCCTGCACGACAATCGGTGTCTTGCCCATGGTTACTGCATAGTCGACTGCAGTCGAAACCGCGACATCGCTGGTCCTGCTGCCCTTGATGACCTCGACCAGCGCCATCACTGGGACAGGGTTGAAGAAATGCATGCCCACGAAATTTTCCGGGCGCTGCAAGGGCATGGCGATTTCATCGATACGCAGGCTGGACGTATTGGAAGCGATGACGGTATCCGGCGCGACCGCCTGTTCCAGTTCGCTCAGTACCGCATGCTTGACTTTCAGGTTCTCGATTATGGCCTCGACCACAAGGTCACAATCGGAAAAGCCGGCGTAATCGAGCTGCGGCTGGATGGAGGCCAGTACCTGCTGCCCCTTTGCCTCGCTGACCCGACCACTCTTGATCTGGCGAGCAATCTGCTTTTTCGCCTCGGCCATACCCAGATCAAGCTGCTGCCGGGAAATATCCTTGAGCCGGACCGGCACGCCCTTCAGGGCGCTGGTGAAGGCTATCCCGCCCCCCATGATACCGGCGCCAAGCACCGCGGCCGAGCGGACCCGACGGGCATTGGCACGGTGCCGACCGAACAGCTTCTTCAAGGCTTGCTGGTTATGGAACCCCTGGATCATCGCGCCTGCCGCCTGGGTTTTGACAACCTTGAGCAAAGCGTGGCGTTCTTCATCGAGCGCCAGATCCCGGCCTTTACCCGCACCGCGCGCCATCGACGCGATGGCCATCGCTGCGGCCGGCAAATGGACAGCAAGTGCCTTTACCTGCCTGGTCAAGGCGTCGGCGAAGACGGCATCATGGTGACCGGGAATCGCGCCCTGCTTCTTCCGGCGAATTGCCGCAACATCGATCTCGCCCGCCATTGCCCTGCCCAGAAGACTCAGGGCTTGCTCCTGCAGTTGCTCGGCCGGACTGACGGCATCGACCACCCCGGCGACCAGCGCCTCGGCAGCACGCCGCGGTTTTCCGGAGGCCACCCAATCGACGGCGACCTGCGCCCCGGCCAGACGCCCCAGGCGAACCGTGCCACCGTAGCCGGGAAAAATTCCCAAAGTAACCTCGGGTAGGCCAATCTGGGCGTTCTCGGCCATCACGCGCAGGGTAGCGCCCAGCGCAAATTCAAGACCGCCACCCAGCGCCATACCGTTGATGGCGACGACACTTGGAATCGGCAAATCCTCGAAGGCACAGAATATCTGATTGGCCCAGCGCATATGGACATCAAGCGCTGCTTCGTCCCGGCCAAAGAGTTCGCCGAACTCCTTGATATCCGCACCGACGATAAAATTATCCTTGGCGCTGCTGACCAGCAAGCCGCGCAGGCTGGCATCGCCTGCCACCAGCTTGACTGCAATTTCGATTTCTTCCAGCGTGGCACGATCCAGCTTGTTGATCGCACTCTCCTGGCGGTCGAAAACGAGGTGTGCAACATCATTGTCGAGACGATGGACTGCCATGCATTTCCCTGAAAACATCAGGTTCTCCTTTATCTTATCTAGACCGAATATTCCCGACGCAACTCGCGTTTCAACAGTTTGCCGGCGGTGTTACGGGGCAACTCCTGTTTGAAGAAGATGCTTTTCGGAACCTTGTAAGGGGAAATCCGGCCTTTGGCAAAATCGAT
Source organism: Pseudomonadota bacterium (assembly GCA_018262245.1). GTDB lineage: Bacteria > Pseudomonadota > Gammaproteobacteria > Burkholderiales > Rhodocyclaceae > Azonexus. The sequence continues at coordinate 3,440 of JAGTRV010000095.1, forward strand.
CAACTCCGCTTCGCTGACCTGAGCCCCGGCCTTCAAGCTGACAACTGCACTCACCGCTTCGACCCATTTTTCATCGGGCAGCGCAATCACTGCCACTTCGGCGACGGCCGGATGGGTGTAGAGACACTCCTCGACCTCACGGCTGGAAACCACCACGCCGCCAGTGTTGATCACGTCCTTGATGCGATCGCAAATGAACAGGAAGCCGTTTTCGTCGAAGTAACCGACGTCGCCGGAATGAAACCAGCCGCCCAGGAAAGCCTCTTCGGTCTGATCCGGCTTGTCCCAGTAGCCGATCATCGCCTGCGGCGAGCGATGGATGATTTCCCCCATCTCGCCCGGCGCCATGTCTTCCATTTGTTCATTGACGACGCGGGTCTCGACGTTCATCACCGGCCGCCCGGCCGAAGCCGGCGCAATCAGATGATCCTCGGGCGACAACACCGTAGCCAGCGGCGCGATCTCGCTTTGACCGTAGCAGTTGAACACGCGCATCGAAGGCAGGCGGTGGCGCAGCTCTTCAAGCACCGGCACGGGCATGATCGACGCCCCGTAATAGCCACGGCGTAGACAGGACAGGTCATGCGTATCGAAACCCGGGTGGCGGAGCAGAGAAATCCAGACCGTCGGCGGCGCGAAGAACGAGGTAATGCCCTCCCGCGCGATCACGTCGAAACAGATATCGGGCACCGGCGCCGCGATGATCAGCGTCGTCGCCCCCATCAGCAATTGCGGCATCAGGAAGGCATGCATCTGCGCCGAGTGGTAGAGCGGAAGCGAAGCCAGCGAGCGGTCGGAGGCGCTGATCTCAAGCGCAACAATGGCACTGCCGTATTCGGCCAGCAGGGCCCGGTGGGTCATCATGGCCCCCTTGGGGTTGGCCGTCGTGCCAGAGGTATAAAGAATCTGCGCAACGCAGTTTTCGTCGATGGTAACCGCCGGCATTTGCTCGTTTCCGCGCGCCTGCGCCATGGCCAGGACATCGAGATCGCCGCCGTCGTAGAAGGTACCGTAAAGGGCACATTGCAACTCAGGCTTCAGATGTTCGACATGTCCGGCAATGGCTACATCGTGAAATACCGCCTTGGCACCCGACTGGTCTAGGATGTACTTCAACTCCCCTTCGGTCAGGGCGTAATTGATCGGCACGTGAATCAGGCCGGCCCGGTTGCACGCCAGCCAGAGCAGCACGTAGGCATCCGAGTTCTTGCCGTAAGCGGCCACCCGGTCGCCCGGCTGCAGGCCCCTGGCCAGCAAGCCGTTGGCCACGCGATTGGCCGCCTGCGCCAGTTGCTGAAATGTCCAGCGCCGAGCGCCGTAGAGCAATGCTTCCTTGCTGGGCCAGCGGCGAACCGAGCGCTGCAGGGCGTCGCCCAGCGTGTTGCGAATGCTTTGTTTGATTTCCGGTGTCAATTTGTGCTCCATGAGAATGCTCCGCAATCAGGCCAGACGTTCGATGATGGTGGCGGTCGCCATGCCGTGGCCGATGCACATGACCTGCAGGCCGAAACGGCCGTTGCACGACTCCAGCCCGGAGAGCATCTTGGCCATCAGGCCGGCGCCGGTGCCACCCAGCGGATGCCCGTGGGCAATCGCCCCACCCCACGGGTTAAGTTTATCCATATTGGGTGAAAACTCGCGCGCCCAGGCAATCGCCACCGTGGCGAAGGCTTCATTGACTTCGATCCAGTCCAGATCGGCAATACTCAGGCCGGCCTTCTTCAGTGCCAGATGAGTCGCCGGGATGACGCCGGTCAACTGCATGACCGGATCGGAGCCGACCACGATCCGCGCCTTGAAGCGGGCCTTCGGTTTCAGGCCCAGGCGCGCCGCTGCCTCGGCGCTGCCGAGCACGACCGCTGCCGCGCCGTCGGACATCTGGCTGGCGTTGGCGGCCGTCACGACACCGGTTTCAGGCGTGCGGAACACCGGCAGCATGGCCGACATCTTGTCGACATCGATCACCGGGCGAACGCCCTCGTCGTAATCGAGGGTAATCGCGTTGCCCTCCTTGTCGACGCCGGCCGTCGCCACGATTTCCTTATGCACGCCGGCCAGACGGGCGGCATGGGCGCGACGATGGCTTTCGCGGGCAAATTCGTCGGACTCGGCGCGGCTGATCTGCCAGTGGTCGCCGATCAGTTCGGCGCTCTCGACCTGATGCGGAATGGCGTAGCGGGCCGTGATACCCGGGTGCAGGTTGTCGAAGCCCTTGAAATCGCCTTTGCCCAAGGTCAGGTCGAGAAACATTGGCACCCGGCTCATGTTCTCGACGCCGCAGCCTACCGAAAATTCCGCATCGCCCGCCAGAATCGACTGGGCAGCCGCATGCACGGCGTACTGGCTCGAACCGCACATCCGGTTCAGGCTGACGCCGGGAATCTCGGCTGGCAGGCCGGCCAGCAGCACCGCCTGGCGGGCAATGTTGGCACCCTGCTCGCCAGCCTGGCTGACGCAGCCGGCAATCACGTCGGCAATACCAGCAACTGGCACGCCGGAACGTTTGACGGCTTCACTGACAATGCCGGCCAACAGTTCATCGGGACGGGTCTGGCGGAAGGCCCCATTGCGGCGGCCAAACGGGGTACGGACGGCGGCCAGGATGACCGGATCTTGAGAATTCTGCATGTTGATTCCTTTGCGATGAATACGGGAGGAACTGGCTCAGGCCCGTTCCATGTCCCGGGCGATGATGTTGCGTTGAATTTCACTGGTGCCTTCGTAGATTTGCAGCACCTTGGCGTCGCGGAAGAGTTTTTCGACGGGGTACTCGGTGCTGTAGCCCATGCCGCCGAAAATCTGGATGGCCTCGGTGGCGGCCCACATCGCGGCATCCGAGGTAAATGCCTTGGCAATCGAGGCCTGGCTGGTATTGCGCAAACCCTGGTCAGCCAGCCAGGCCGACTGGTAGGTCAGCAGGCGTGAGGCTTCGAGACGAATGCGCATGTCGGCCAGACGGTGCGCGATGACCTGATGGTCGATCAGGCGTTTGCCCATCGACTGGCGCTCGCAGGCATAGGCCAGAGATTCGTCGATGCAGCGCTGGGTCAGGCCCAGACCAAAAGCAGCGACCATCGGCCGCGACTGGTCGAAGGTGCGCATGGCGATCGAGAAGCCCTCGCCTTCGGCACCGAGACGGTTCTCTTCCGGTACGAACACCTGGTCGAAAAACACTTCGCAGGTCGGCGCTGCCCGCTGGCCCAGCTTGCCCAGCGGCTCGCCAACGGAAAGACCAGCCGATTCACGTTCGACGATGAAGGCGCTGATTCCCTTGTGCCCGGCGGCCGGATCGGTCTTGGCAAAGACCACCATGAAGCTGGCCAGCGAGGCATTGGAAATCCAGATTTTGCTGCCGGTCAGCTCGTAGCCACCGGCGACCCGTTTGGCCGAAGTACGAATCGCCGCGGAGTCGGAACCTGCTGCCGGCTCGGTCAGCGCAAAGCTGGCAAATTCGCCGGCTGCCAGACGTGAAAAATACTTGCGCTTTTGCGCTTCGTTGCCAGCCAGCACGATGGGTTCGGCAGCCAGGGCATTGATGCACAGCGTCGTTCCAATGCCCAGGCAGGCCCGACAAAACTGCTCGGTAATCAGGGCAACCTCCAGACAACCGAGGCCGGCACCACCGTATTCGGTGGGCAGGACGATGTTCAGCAAGCCCAGTTCCAGCGCCTTTTGCTGGACAGCGAGCGGAAATACTTTGTCCACATCGGCCTGGGCCGCCAGGGGCACGATTTCGCGATCGGCGAACTCCCGGGCCAAGTCCTGGATCATGCGTTGCTCTTCAGTGAGGGAAAAATCCATCTGTGTTTCTCCGAATTTTTGGGCGAACAAGCCCCATTGACCCCATTCAGGTCATGTTTTCGCGGTAGGTAATAACTTGCCGAAGCGCCTCTCGGCAGCGGCAAAGGAAGGGGACGGGCCTAGCGCCCGTGGAATTCAGGCATACGCTTCTCCACGAAAGCGCGAACGCCTTCGGCAAAATCCCCGGTCAGTGAAGATTCAAGAAAACCCCGCTCCTCGGCCTGCAACTGCTCGGCCAGGCTGTGTTCGAGGGATTCGTTGATCAGGCGCTTGGTTCGGGCAAAGGCCAGCGTCGGGCCGGTGGCAAGTCGTGTGGCCAGGTCAGCCACCGTCGCATCGAGATCGGCTGCCTCGACAACCCGGTTGATCAGGCCAAGCGCCTGAGCCTTGTGAGCATCCATGCGTTCATTGAGCAAGGCCATTTCCATGGCGCGCTTCGGTCCGAGCAGGCGCGGCAGGCTGTAGGTGGAACCGCCATCCGGCGAGGCCCCCAGGCCACTGTAGGCCAGCGTGAAGAAGGCCGTCCGGTCAGCCACCACCAGATCACAGGCGGCCATCAGCGAAAAGCCGAAGCCGGCCGCAGCGCCACGCACGGCACACAACACCGGTTTGTCCATGCTGCGGATGCGGCCGATGGCACCATGCACCTCGTCGATCATCCGGTTGAGCTGGGTCCGGCGCTCGGTCGGTGCGGCATCAAGCAACCCGTGAAACCAGTTCACATCGCCGCCGACCATGAAGTGCTTGCCGGCCGCCTGCAACACGACGGCACGCACCGAGGCATCGATCGCCACTTCGTCGAGACAGGCACGCAGGGCCAACGCCATCTCCATGTCGAGCAGGTTGCGGCTGGCCGGGCGATTGAGGGTCAGTGTGGCGATGCCTCCCTCCCGGCTGATCAGAATTGCGCCATCAGGCATTGGCCAGCCCTCCCTTGCCGTACATCGCCTCGATTTCCTTCTCGTAGGTCTTGTAGATGCTGCTGCGGCGGACCTTCATGGTCGCAGTGACTTCGCCATCGTCGTGATCCAGCTCCTTGGTCAACAAATGGAATTTCCGGATTTGCGAAACCTGGGCCAGCTTGGCATTGGCCTTGTTGATCTCCTCGGCAACCAGCTCCCGGACCTGCGGGCTTTCGACCAGTGAGCGGAAATGCGTGAATGCCATGCGATTGCGCTCGGCCCATTTGCCGACCGTTTCGAAGTCGATCTGGATCAGCGCCGCGACGAAATTCCGGCCGTCGGCGACGACGATGCACTCCTTGATGTACGGACTGGCCTTCATGCCATTCTCGATCTCCGACGGCGTCAGGTTCTTGCCGCCGGCCGTGATCATGATGTCCTTCAGGCGATCGATGATCTTGATATCGCCATCGAGTTCCCTGACCACGTCGCCGGTGTGCAGCCAGCCATCGCGGATCGACGCGGCAGTGGCCTCGGCATTCTTGTAGTAGCCGGCAAACACGGCCCCGCCCCTGACCTGCAGTTCGCCGGTCTCGGCAATGCGGTAATCGATACCGCTGATCGCCGCGCCGACCGTGCCGAGTTGCACATGGTCGAGACGCTGGCCAAAGATCATGCCGCTCGATTCGGTCAGGCCATAGACCTCGACCAGCGGTACGCCAAGCGCCCGGAAGAAGCTGATGATCGCTGGTGAAATCGGCGCCGCACCGGTCAGCGCGACCTTGGCGTTGCGCAGGCCGATGTAGTTCTGCAGGGCGCGCAGGATAAGCACATAGTAGAAACCAAAGGTCAGCTTTTCGCCCAGCGTGCGCTGGTGTGCCGCCTTGCAGGCAAAGGTCTCGCAGGCCGCCAGGGCCTTGTCGAACAGCCAGCGGCGGAAACGCCCGGTTTCATGGATGCGGATGCTGATCGAGGCATGCAGCTTCTCCCAGATGCGCGGCACGCCGAGGAATAGCGTCGGCGCCACTTCGCGCAGGTCTTCCTGCACGGTACGCAGCGATTCGCCGAAATTGACCTGCGAGCCGAGATAGATCGGCGTGAAGGTCGTCAGCATCTGCTCCGCCACGTGGCACAACGGCAGGTAGGACAGATGCCGGGAATGGTCATCGAGACCGAGGCGTTCGATGATGCCTGGCGCCACGGCGCGAATGTTGCCGTAGCTGATCATCGCCCCCTTCGGCTTGCCGGTCGAACCGGAGGTGTAGATCATCAGGCCGATGTCGTCGAGCGACTGTTTGGCCAGCACGTCGTCGATCAAGGTGCGATGCACCGCTTCGTAATCGACGCCCAGGGCCTCGACTTCGGAAAACGCCAGCACCTTGTCGCGGAATTCGGCCGGCGTGTTGCGCAGCCCCTTCTCTTCCATGACCACGATCTTGCGCAGACGCGGCAGGCTGTCGATGGCCGCCAGCACCTTGTCGCTCTGCTCCTGGTCCTCGCAGATCACGACATCGATGTCGGCATGTTCCAAAACGTAGGAGACTTCATTGGTCGGACTGGTCGGATAAACACCGACCGTCACCGCGCCGACCAGGCCGGCACCCATCTGGGCCAGCACCCATTCGACACGGTTCTCCGAAATCACGCCGATGTGGCCGCCTGGCTGGACACCGAGAGCGCACAGGCCGAGACCAAAATGGCCGGCGCGGCGATAGTAGTCGTCCCAAGTGATCGGGTTCCAGATACCGAAATCCTTTTGCCGGATGGCAACCCGGTTCGGCTGCTGCTGGGCGCGCTGGCGCAACATCTGCGGCAGCGTCAGGTTTTCCAGTTCCATGCTCATGACAGCCACCGTTTACGCCGTTTGTAATGCTTGATATCGCGAAAACTCTTCATTTCGCCGCCATGCCCCATGCCAAGGTAGAACTCGCGAACGTCCTGATCAGCGGCCAGCTTCTCGGCCGGACCATCGATGACCACTTTGCCGGTTTCCATGATGTAACCGGTATGGGCCACCGCCAGCGCCACCGAAGCATTCTGTTCGACCAGCAGCATCGAAACGCCTTGCTCGGCATTGATGCGGGCGATGATCGAGAAGATGTTCTCGACCAGCAGCGGCGCCAGACCAAGCGAGGGTTCGTCGAGCAGGATCAGGGTCGGCCGGGCAATCAGCGCCCGGCCGATGGCCAGCATCTGCTGCTCGCCGCCGGAAAGGTAGCCGGCCAGGCCGCGCCGCCGTTCGAACAGGCGTGGGAAGTATTCATAGACCAGGTCGAAATCCGGCTTCGCACCACCCCGCCCGTTCAGCGCATAGGTGGCGGCGACCAGATTTTCCTCGACCGTCAGGTCTTCGAACACCCGCCTGCCTTCCATGACATGAAAGAGACCGGCCCGAACCAGTTCGTGCGGTGCCAGACCGGCCGTATCGCGGTCATTGAAGCGAATGGTGCCCCCGGTCAACTCGCCATTTTCCAGAGAAAGCAGCTTCGAGATGGCCTTCAGCGTGGTGCTCTTGCCGGCCCCATTGGAGCCGAGCAGCGCGACGATCTCTCCCCGCGGCACTTGCAGGGAGAGACCGCGCAGCACCTGGACTGCGTTGTTGTAGATGACCTCGATATTGTTGAGGTCGAGAACCAGGGGCTTGCTCATGCCGGTATCAGTCCAGGTGGATCCAGTCGGAAGCCGGCAGCATCTTCTGCTGCTTGGCATCGAAGCGGTAGATGCGACCGACCGGGATGGAATTGCCGCGAATGGTGATCGGCACACCAACCACGCCACCAGTGTCGAAATTCTTGATGGTGTTCAGCGAGGCCTTCAGGTTCTTGCCATCGAGCGGCTTGCCGGCATCGAGGGTGCGCTTGGCGGCCTCGGTGAACAGCATGGCCGTCAGGAAGCCCTGCATGTAGGCGTTGGACTGGTACTCCGGCCGCATCTTGCGGATTTTGTCCAGCATCGGGGCCTTGGCATCGCTCTCGTAGTAGTAGCGGAAAGGCATGACCCCCATGAAGCCTTCGGCCGCCTCGCCCATCTTCATCACCATCGAGTTGTCCATCGACCAGAAGGTGCCCATGAACTGGCTGGTCATGCCCATCTTGCGCGCCTGCGAGATGAACTCGGGAATCGGGGCCAGTACGTAGCCATGGAAGATCGTGTAGTCAGGGGCGGCACGGCGGAGCTTGACGATCTCGGTCGACACATCGACGCTGCCCGGCGGCGTCATGATCTTGCCGGTCACATTGAGGCCGAGCTTCTTGGCCAGCGCCTCGCCTTCATCGATCGGGTCGCGCCCGAACTCGGTGTCGGAATACACCAGTGCCACCTTGGCGCCCGGCTTTTCCTTGGCAATGTGGCGCATCAGGATGCCCATCATTTCCGTGTAATCGGGGCCGACCAGGAACTGGTTCGGATACTTCTTGGGATCGTTGATCTCGGTGGCAAAAGAGGCGCCGGCCATCATGATGCTGCCCATGCGTTCCAGTTCCGGATTGATCGTCTTGGCGAAGGCGGTCGAATCGCCGTAGTACAGGTTCACCTTGTTCTGGCTGGTAATCTTCTTGAACGCGGCGACCGAAGCATCGACCTTGTAGCCGGTATCCTCGGGCACATACTTGATCTTGCGTCCCTTGATACCACCGGCGTCATTGACCATCTTGACGTAGTCGGTGA
>JAGTRV010000239.1 GCA_018262245.1 Pseudomonadota bacterium
GCTGACTGGGGCGACGTGGGCGTCCATGATAGTCCCGAGTTCTGCGGCCCCTGTTAATCCTGTGTGGGTGCTGTCGCCATGAGCGTTTTGACCATCGACAATGCCAGTGCCTCTGCAACCTTGATCCCGTCCACCCCGGCCGACAGGATGCCGCCGGCGTAGCCAGCCCCTTCGCCGGCCGGATACAGGCCGCGGGTGTTGATGCTCTGGAAGTCGTCGCCGCGCTTGATGCGGATCGGGGAGGAGGTGCGGGTTTCGACGCCGGTCAGCACGGCGTCGGCCATGGCGAAGCCGCGGATCTGCTTGTCGAAGGCGGGGATGGCTTCGCGTAGGGCGTCGATGACGTAGGGCGGGACGCAGCTAGCCAGATCGGTCATGTGCACGCCCGGCTGGTAGGACGGATCGACTGCGCCCAAAGCGGTGGATGGCCGGCCGGCCAGGAAGTCGCCGATGCGCTGGGCTGGTGCTTCGTAGGTGCTGCCGCCGGCGACAAAGGCAGCGGATTCCCATTGGCGCTGGAAGGCTATGCCGGCTAGCGGGTTGGTCTTGTAGTCGCCGGGGAAATCCTCTGGCTTGACTTCGACGACCAGCGCGGCGTTGGCGTTACGTTCGGCGCGGGAATACTGGCTCATGCCGTTGGTGACGACGCGGCCTTCTTCCGAGGTGGCGGCGACGACCTGGCCGCCGGGGCACATGCAGAAGCTGTAGGCGGCGCGGCCGTTGGCGCAGTGATGAACCAGCTTGTAGTCGGCGGCACCGAGAATTTCGTTGCCGGCGTTGGGGCCGAAGCGGGCCTGGTCGATCATGGCTTGCGGGTGCTCGACGCGGAAGCCGATGGAGAAAGGCTTGGCTTCGATGTAAACACCTTGTTCGTAGAGCATCTGGAAGGTGTCGCGGGCACTGTGGCCGACAGCGAGCACGACGTGGTCGGTGGCGATGGTTTCGCCATCGGCCAGCACGACGCCGCGTACCTGATGATTCTCGATGAGCAGTCGCTCGACCTTGCTGCCGAAGCGGACTTCGCCACCCAGTTCGGTGATCGTCGCCCGCATGTTCTCGACCATCTTGACCAGGCGGAAGGTGCCAATGTGCGGCTTGCTGACGTAGAGGATTTCCTCCGGGGCGCCGGCCTTGACGAACTCTTCAAGCACCTTGCGGCCGTGGTGCTGCGGGTCCTTGATCTGGCTGTACAACTTGCCGTCCGAGAAGGTGCCAGCACCGCCTTCGCCGAACTGGACGTTCGATTCAGGGTTCAGCTTGTTCTTGCGCCACAGGCCCCAGGTGTCCTTGGTCCGTTCGCGTACGGCCTTGCCGCGTTCGAGAATGATCGGCTTGAAGCCCATCTGGGCCAGGATCAGACCGGCGAGCAGGCCACAGGGGCCGGTGCCGATGACCACCGGGCGGGTCTTCAGATCGCTCGGGGCCTGGGTGACGAACTTGTACTGCGTGTCCGGCGTCGGGCCGACATGACGATCATCGGCAAACTTCCTGAGTAGTGCCGCCTCGTTGGCGACCTCGATATCCAGCGTGTAGATCAGCGTGATGGCCGATTTTTTCCGGGCATCGTAGCTACGCTTGAAAATCGTGAAGCTGGTCAGCTCAGCATCGGCAATGCCAAGGCGCTGGCAAATGGCCGGACGCAGTGCCTCTTGGGCGTGGTCCAGCGGCAGCTTCAGTTCAGTCAATCTCAACATGGGAATACTCTCAGCGTTCCTTGAACTGCTTGTGGCAAGTTTTGCAGGCTTCGTGAACTGCCTCGTAGGCCTTTTCGACCCGTGCCTTGTCCTTGCTCTGGGCCGCCGCCAGCAGGGTGTCGGTGGCCGCGATGAAAGCTTGTTTGTTCTTCTCGAACTGTTCCGGCTGCTTCCAGACTTCGGGGGTCGCCTTGGTTGGCGGGTAATTGGTATCCGGCCCGAAATGCGACCAGGGGGCATCGCGTTTGGCCATCAGCTTGTCGGCCATTGCGGCGAATTTGTCGGCCTCGTAGCGACCGTCGCGCAGCATCACCCCCATCGGTTCGAAAGCCTTGACCATCTCCTTGAACGCCACCTGGCGCTGCTTCACCGGCTGTCCCGGTCGCGTATCCTCGACCTCGCCGCAGGCGCCAAGCAGGGCAGCGGTCAGCAACAAAAGGAGGTGAAGTTTCATGGCTTTGAACATGGCTGGCAATCGATAGCGGGGCGGCGCCCGGAAGCGCGAATTATACGGGGTCCGCCCTGGCGATGCTGAAAGCCCGCTGGCGTCAGGCCTGGCTTGCCAGGAAGGTGTCAGGCGTTTTTCATGGCCAGAAATTCATCGATCAGCCTGACCAGAATTTCGTCTTCATCCTCTTCGTTCATGCCGAGCAACTCGGCAACCAGTTTGACCTTGCCGGGGCTGACCTTGCTCCGGGGCTGAGCGGGGGCGGATGTCGCAACGGCCACTGCTGGCGCTTCTTCGCTGGGCAACACGGTCACTGCAGCCGCTGGCGCTTGGGGGCTTGCCGTCGCGCTGCTCAAGGCCGGCTCGGCGGTGGGTGTAGCGTCCTCGGTTTTCTTGCGGCGGCCGCTTGCTTCAGAGAGCGCATTGTCGACGATCTTTTTCGACACCTTCTCGCCCTCCGGCAACTGTTCAATCTGGTCGATCAGCGATTCGGCCTTGGCTTCGTTTTTCTTGGCCAGTTTCTCAAGCTGGACGGCGGTGCTGGTGCTGGCGATCTTTCCCGAATCCAGCAGGGCAGTCACTTTTTCCGACAGGTTGGCGGCGGCAGTGGCCTGGCTGAGCCAGGTCGGGGCACGGCCAAAGTATTGAGCGGCTTCTTCCAGTGTCGCAAAGTGTTCGGAGATGGCCTGGATGGCATTGGCCATGTCGCGCGGCTCGAGTGCCGAACGGACGCCGAGCCCGATGTTTTCGAAGACCTGGACCTTGAGCGTTTCCTCGGGGGGGCAGCTGCGGATCACGACCGGCACGGTCTTTTCGCCGGCGATGAGGGCGGCCTGGCGACGGCGTTCGCCGGCGATGACCGTGTAGCGCCCGGCCACATCGGCAGGATGAACCACGATGGGCTGGATCATCCCGATTTTTTCGATTGAGTTGACCAGGCCCTTCAGGTTGTCTTCACTGATGTTCTGCCGGGCATGTTTTGCATCAGGTTGGAGGGTGGTGATGTCGACGATCTGGAATTGCAAGGCGCTGTCTTTGAAGGTCATGGCCGATCTGCGGTTCAGGTGGTGTGGCTTCGGAAATCCGGCGCGGGAAGCGCTCACGGAAGATCCGGGGAAGGGGCGGCATGTTCGTCCTTTTTGGTCGGCTTTTCAACTCGAATCGCAAAGAGTGGATAGCCACGATTCGAGTCGCTGCGACATTCAAACGAGGACGTGACGGGCCGTTTTGAAGTAGTCGTAAATCTGCTGTTCGACGACCGGATCGATCATCGTTTCCGGCCGCTTGCCATTCGGGCAGGCCAGCCTGGGGGTCGTGCCAAACAGACGACAGATCAGGGGGCGCTCGGCGTAGACCTGGCAGCCATTCTTGCCAAGATGCGGACAGCTGAGCTCGGCCAGAGCCGCCGCGTGCTCGGCTTCCGTTTTGACTGGAAGGCGTGCCATCTCATCACTGGAGGCTTTGACCGGGCCACAGCAATCGTGACAGCCGGGAGCGCATTCGAAGGCGGGAATGCGTTTGCGCAGAAAGCGGATTTTCTGGTCGTTCGGTGTCATTTGAGGCCTGAGTTCAAGTGGCGAGGCCTAGGAGTCGGAGGCTTCGTCGTCCTCTTCACGCGTACGGAGCATGGCTTCCGCATTACGCTCGAAATAGAGCTCGATCGCTTCGCGCAAATTGGCCAGGGCCTCGGCATCGGTTGCGCCATCGCTGGCGACGTCGATATCCAGACAACGGGCGATAAAGAGGTCGCCTTCCGGATAAACCTCGTATTTGATTTTGTAGGGTGTAGAGTTGTTCATTGTGTCGTCTCCGATGCCTGTCTGCGCATGGGATTTCTTGAAAACCCGGATTATCGGTCAAGCCAAAGCCGGGCAGCAAGCAAGGGTAAATCTTTGCTGGACTGGCATTGCCACTTATTTTTTGGATAGCGCATCGCCATGAAACAAACCATCAGCTTTATTACGCTGGGAGTGGCCGATCTGGCCCGCAGCCGGGCTTTCTACAAGGCCTTGGGTTGGCAGGAGTCGGCGGCCAGCCAGGAGGCGATTGCCTTCTTTCAGGCCGGCTCGGTGGCGTTTGCCCTGTTCCAGCGCGAGGCGCTGGCCGAGGATGCTTCGGTCGCGTCGGCTGGGAGCGGGTTTGCCGGCTTTACGCTGGCCCACAATGTGTCCTCCGAGGCGGCGGTGATCACAACGCTGGAAGAGGCGGTAGCGCTCGGGGCGACCTTGGTGCGGCCGGCTGACAAGGTGTTCTGGGGAGGTTTTCGCGGTTATTTCTCCGATCCGGATGGCTTCTTGTGGGAGGTCTGTTTCAACCCCTTTATTTCGCTCGACGCAGACGG
>JAGTRV010000096.1 GCA_018262245.1 Pseudomonadota bacterium
CGTCATCGACGGTGCGCTGGCGACCCGCTTCAATGTCTATATCGCCCAGCTGCTGGCCGACTTCCGTCGCGTCGCGCTGTAAAGGGGAATGACCATGAGCAATCTGGTAGAAGTCAAAGTTCCCGATATCGGCGATTTCGCCGAAGTGCCGATCATCGACCTGTTCGTCAAGGTCGGCGACAGCATCAAGGTGGATGACGCGATCTGCACGCTGGAATCCGACAAGGCGACGATGGATGTACCGTCGCCGGTCGCCGGTCTGGTCAAGGAAGTGCTCGTTCAGCTCGGCGCCAAGGTGGCCGAAGGCTCCTTGCTGATCAAGGTCGAATCCGGAGCTGCGGCGGCTGCCCCGGCCCCGCAAGCCGCCGCCCCCGCTCCCGCTCCTGCAGCGGCGCCGGTTGCTGCCCCGGTCGCCGGCAGCCATGCCGGCGGTGCCGACATCGAGTGCGAAATGCTCGTCCTCGGCGCCGGCCCCGGCGGTTACTCGGCGGCCTTCCGCTCGGCCGACCTCGGCATGAAGACGGTCATCGTCGAGCGCTACGCCACCCTCGGCGGCGTCTGCCTCAACGTCGGCTGCATTCCGTCCAAGGCCCTGCTCCACGTCGCTGCACCGGTGGTCTGGCCGGCATGGCCAAGGGCCGCAAGGTGGAGATCGTGCGCGGCTACGGTACGTTCATCGACCCGCACCACATCGAGGTCGAAGTGACCGATGGCACGGGCCAGGACAAGACCGGCGCCAAGAAAATCGTCAAGTTCCAGAAATGCATCATCGCCGCCGGTTCGGCCGCCATGCATCTGCCCTTCATTCCGAAGGACCCGCGTATTGTCGATTCGACCGGGGCGCTCGAACTGCGCTTCGTGCCGGAGAAGATGCTGGTCATCGGCGGCGGCATCATCGGCCTCGAAATGGCCACGGTCTATTCGACGCTGGGCGCCAAGGTCGATGTCGTCGAGATGATGGATGGCCTGATGCAAGGCCCGGATCGCGACGCCGTCAAGGTCTGGGAGAAGCAGAACGCCAAACGCTTCGACAAGATCATGCTGAAGACCAAGACGGTGGCTGTCGATGCCAAGGATGACGGTCTCTACGTCAAGTTTGAGGGCGAAGGCGTCTCGCCGGAACCGGTCAAGTACGACATGATCCTGCAAGCCGCCGGCCGCACGCCGAACGGCAACAAGATCGGTGCCGACAAGGCTGGCGTGGCAGTCACCGAGCGTGGCTTCATCAACGTCGATGCCCAGATGCGCACCAATGTGCCACATATCTTCGCCATCGGCGACCTCGTCGGTCAGCCCATGCTGGCCCACAAGGCGGTGCATGAATCACACGTCGCGGCCGAAGCAGCGGCGGGCCAGAAATCGGCTTTCGACGCCTCGGTGATCCCGAGTGTCGCCTACACCCATCCCGAAGTGGCGTGGGTTGGCGTCACCGAAGATCAGGCCAAGAAGGATGGTCGCAAGATCGAAGCCGCCAAGTTCCCGTGGGCAGCCTCCGGTCGTGCCATCGCCAACGGTGCCGATTACGGCTTCACCAAGCTGATCTTCGACGCCGAAACGCATCGCGTCATCGGCGGGGCGATTGTCGGCCCGAACGCTGGCGACATGATCGGCGAAGTCTGTCTGGCCATCGAAATGGGCTGCGACTCGGTCGATATCGGCAAGACCATCCACCCACACCCGACGCTGGGTGAAACGGTCGGCATGGCCGCCGAAGTGGCGCACGGCACCTGTACGGATGTTCCGGCACCGCGCAAGAAGTAACGACGCTAATCCATTCTTGGCGTTCGGTAAGGGCGATGGTTTCCACTGTCGCCCTTTCTTCATCTAACGGAAGTCTAGGGCGCCTTACGCGCAGCCTTCAGTTTGCGGAACACTGGTCCCCAAGTCGGATGCCCAGCTTCCGCCGGGGTCAGATCGAAAGCGGGATCGGCTGCCATCGCCTTGCCAAACTCCTCGCGGCACTGTTTTTGACGCTTGCCCACGCAGTGCATGAAAGCCAGATACTTGTGTCCCCGCGCCTGCTCAGCACCGGAGTCCAGCCCCAGGGCCAGGGCATTCTGCAGTTGCCGGGCGGCCTGTTTGTAAGCCCCATCTTCATAGCTGGCGATACCGGCGGCCAACTCCTGCTGCGCCTTGCTCAGCGCTTGCGGAGCCGTTGGAACGCTTTTCGCCTGCCCACTCCCGGTCTTCTGATTGCCCACCCCTGCCTTCTGATTGCCGCCCCCCTCGGTCTTGGGAGCGGATAGGGAAGCGCAGGCAGCACACAGCAACACGACCATGCACAGGGCCGTAAAACGGGAAAGTGCAAGAGAAGTCGGAAGGAACATGGAAAGACTCACTGGAATTTGTGCTTGATGCGGATGTTCTTGTCGGCAACCACTTCGACTACCTGCCGATGTGGCGGGAAGTTGGTATTACGCACCTCGACATGATGCTTGCCCGGCGACAGCCGTACTTCACTCAACGGCGGGGAGACGCCGGCCATTTTGCCATCGACAAAGACTTCGCCCCACGGCGCAATTGCCAAGCGGACCACCCCATCGGCCAGCGCCACAGGAACCGATGCCGCACTCTCGGATTTTGCTTTGGCCGCCTTGCTACCCCCTTCAGTAGCCACCCCAGGTACTTTTGGCGCAAGGCTTTCAGGGGCGGGAAGCAGTGGCGACGAGGCATTTTCCGCGACGCTAACCGCCGGCGCTGCCTCGAACCTTGGCTTGTTTCCGTAATACCAGAACAGCGCACCAACGATCGAAACCACGGAAGCCAGTGCCGCAGCCGTCAGCCACGGGGACGGATTAACCTTGACCAAAGCGGGTGACGAAGCATCGCGCCCCTGGCGCTTGTTACGGACTTGGTCATCGCCCTCGGCCTTTTTCTTGGCTTCACGCAGCATGCGCCGGCATTTGCGCAGATCTGCCGCCAAATCCGTCGCGTTCTGGTAGCGCTTGTCCGGATCTTTCGCCATGCTCTTAGCGATCAGACGGTCGAATACTCGCGGCAATTCGGGATTGAAACTTGACGGCAAAGGCGGCGCCGCGTGCAACACCTGATAAAGCACCGCCGTCAATTCTTCGCCGTCAAAGGCAGGGCGCCCAGCCAGCATCTCGTAGAGCACAGCACCAAGGGAAAAGATGTCAGAACGGCCATCGACTTTCTGGCCGGTCACCTGCTCGGGCGACATGTATTTCGGCGAACCGAACGCGGTCCCCTCGACGGTCGTCGAACCGCTTGGAATCAAGGCGACGCCGAAATCGGAAATCTTCACCGAACCGTTATCAAGGACCATGATATTGGCCGGCTTGATATCACGATGGACAACCCCATTGGCGTGGGCAAAGGCCAGGCCATCGGCCACATCGGCGGCAATTTCAGTGCACCGCTCGGGCGGCAGGACGACACCGGAATCGAGCAGTTCGCGCAGACTCTGCCCGTTCAGGTATTCCATGGCGATGAAGGCCAGGCTTTCATTGCGTCCGACATCGTGAATGGTCACGATGTTCGGGTGATTCAGGCGCCCGGCCGATTTAGCCTCGCGATAAAAACGCTGCTCGAAGGCAAGCGCCTCATCTTTAGACAGACCGGCACAGGCAACTGTCTTGATCGCAACGGTACGCTCGATCAGAGGATCGTGAGCCCGGTATACGGTGCCCATCGCTCCCTGCCCCAGCGTTCCGGTGATCTTGAATCGCCCCAGTTGTTCGATTGCCATGTCAAAAAATGCCGATGTAATATACCGCGTGCGGACGAGGGTTGAATATCGTCTACCGGGATAGATAGTGTCAAGAAAGGCAAAACCGATATGCTATATTTCAGCGCGTTTTCCCGCTCCTCACTGGCTTTTCGCTGACAAATTGACCAAACAACGCTTTTCCCTCGAAGCCATCGCCCTTTCCGATCCCGGCCGGATGCGCGCACTCAATGAAGACGCCGTTGTCGTCGATGTCGAGTACGGATTCGCCGTCGTCGCCGACGGCATGGGCGGCCACAACGCAGGAGAAATCGCCAGCCGGATCGCCGTCGACACCCTCCGCGAACGCCTGCCGATCAAGATCCAGCAATTTCGTGCCGGCGCACGCCAGCCGCGACCACATCAGTTCGCCGAGCAGTTAATCGGCGAGGCCAACCGTGCCATCTACTCCACGGCGGCCGGCCACGCGAACTGCAAGGGCATGGGCACTACCATCGCGCTCTGGCTGATGCATGGCGAGCATGCCGCGCTGCTGCATATCGGCGACTCACGCATCTACCGCCTGCGCAACGGCCAATTGCAGCAACTGACCCGCGACGACTCGCTGCTCCGTGATCAGGTCGAAAGTGGCCTGATTTCGGCCAACGAAGCCGCCACCTCGCACAACCGGCACTTCGTTACTCGCGCCCTCGGCCTCGAGCTGCAAACCGCAGTCCATATCCACGAAGAAGCCCTACGGGCCGGCGACCTTTACCTGCTCTGCTCCGACGGCTTGACCGACATGGTCGAGGACAGCGACATCGAGCTGATTCTGGACCAGCTAAAAACCAATCTGGAATTGGCTGCCCAACACCTGATCCAGCTTGCCAACGACTACGGCGGAGCCGACAACATCTCAGTGGCACTCGTGCGCGTTCTTGATACGGCGCAGGAAAAATCCGGCCTGCTCGGTCGCCTGCTAAGCTGGCTGAAGCGCTGAAGGGGAGACAGAATCATGGCAAAACTCGTGCTCAGCCTGAACGGCACCGTGATCAACCAGTTTTTTACCGACAAGCCCAACCTCTGCATCGGGCAGGCTGCGGACAACGACATCGTCATCAACGACCCTTTGGTTGGCGAACACTGCGCTCACATCGTGGGCATCGGTGAAGACCATATCCTGGAAAGCCTTGAGGGCGACTACGGCATCCTGGTCAACGGCAAGGCTTGTTTTCGCCAGATACTGCAGCATCGCGACATCATCCATCTCGGCGCCTACCATCTGCGCTACCTGAATTCGCGGGTCTCCTCCGAGCTCAACATGGATCGCACCATGCTGATTGAGGCACTACCTCTTGAAGCGCAAGCCGGCAAGGCGATCACGTCGCTACCCAGCGCCCGCCCCAACAAGATGTACTTTCCCGAAGGCTACGTCCAGATTCAGAAGGGCCGGGGACATCACCTGCCCGGCGAGAACGTCGCGCTCGATCGCGTGGTGACCACATTTGGCACCCCCGGCGAACAACTCGTCGTACTGACCCGCCGCCCACAGAAAATTTACCTCACCCACGTCGAAGGCCCGCAGATGCCGCGCGTAAACCAGAAGTCGATCGGCCGCGAGCCGGTCGCCTTGCAAGATGGCGACCTGATTGAAGCCGCCAGCCATCGCCTGGAATTCCATTTGGGCCGACCGCCCACCAAACGCTAGCCGACTCTGCCGCCCCGTCCAGACAATGACCCCTACGCCCCCGCAAGCCCGCCGCTCCAGTGAAGAGCAATCCCGCCTCGAAGCCACGCTGCGCGATGTCTTCGAGCACAAGCTCTGCTTCAACGAACTACTCGGTTTCAAGGTTGAGTCACTCGATCCGGCTGCGCCGCAAATCAGCTTCGCTATGCGCCAGGATCTGATCGGCCACTTCCTGCATGGCCGGCTACACGGCGGCGCGATCGCCACCGTGCTCGACACCGTTGGCGGCCTGGCCGCTACGGTCGCCATTGCCGAGAAATTCAGTGGCGAAACGACAGAACAGGTCGGTCATCGCTTTGGCCGCATCGGTACCATCGACCTGCGCACCGATTACCTGCATCAGGGCATCGGCAAAAAATTTACGGCCACCGGCCGGGTAACCCGACTCGGCGGCCGTATCGCCTCCGTGCAAATGACGCTGGAAAACGAGACCGGTCAGCTCATCGCCACCGGCTGCGCCTCCTACGTGATCAGCTAGAGAATCGGCACCCCCTGGTGCTCGCCGCGCTCAAAGACCACATTGGCGCGACCGACGATCAACGGGTCCAGGTTGCCGATGCGATCCGTATCCTTGTTGTTGTACGGCAGCTTGTGCAGCACATAGCGCATGGCATTCAGGCGTGCGCGCTTCTTGCAGTTCGACTTGATCACCGTCCACGGCGCATCGGCGGTATCCGTATGGAAGAACATCGCCTCCTTGGCCTTGGTGTAGTCATCCCACTTGTCCAGCGAGGCCATGTCGATCGGTGACAGCTTCCACTGCTTGAGCGGATGCACCTTGCGCTCGCGGAAACGGCGACGCTGCTCCTCACGGCTGACCGAGAACCAGAACTTGATCAGATGCGTGCCATTGCGCGCCAGCATGCGCTCGAATTCCGGCGCCTGACGGACGAATTCCGCGTATTCCTGATCGGTACAGAACCCCATCACCCGCTCGACGCCTGAACGGTTGTACCAGGAGCGGTCGAACAGCACGATCTCACCATTGGTCGGCAGGTGCTGTACGTAACGCTGGAAATACCACTGGCCACGCTCCATTTCGCTCGGTTTCTCCAAGGCGACGACACGGGCGCCCCGTGGATTCAAGTGCTCCATGAAGCGTTTGATGGTGCCCCCCTTGCCCGCCGCATCGCGGCCTTCAAACAGGATCACCACCTTTTGCCCGGTTTCCTTGACCCAGGCCTGCAGCTTCAGTAACTCGACCTGCAGGCGATATTTCTGCCGCTCATAATTGCGGCGCTGCATCAGGTTCTTGTAGGGATACCCCCCTTCGCGCCAGTCCCTGACCAACTCATCGTCCGGACTGGTCGGCAACGCCTCGGCCACCACACCCTGCTGCTTGAGCAGCCCCTTGAGCAGCGCAACCGACTCTTCCGGCGGCATTCCGGCGATCACATCGCGCATCGCTCCCAATTTCGACTCCTGGGCACCATCGACGGCCGCATGGACGGTAAACCCCTCAATCCCGTCAGGCGTCAGTGTTGGCGCGATATCGCCGCTGGCTACTGCGCGCTGGCGAGGCGGACGCGATCTGGGCTTTTTGGTTTCGGCGATTGCCGGTAATCTTGCAGCTATTTTCTTGTTGGTAGCCATGCCCTCTCCATCGATTGATGCAAAGGACTTATTTCACGCCTATCCGGCGACCTTGTCTAGTCCAGCAATTCGACTGGAATCATCGCCCGCAGCACGGTCTGCGTTTCATCGCGACGCACGCGGTTACTCAGCCACCACAACGCGCCCTTCTTGATGCTCCACTCCGACTCCTGGCCGGCCAGCAGCAATGAGGCAAAGCGCCCCAACGATGGCTGATGCCCGACAATCAACACGGCGCCTTTCGCCGTCGGCCAGCCAGATGCCGCAATCAACTCCGAGACGCAAGCCTCCGGTCCAATTTTGCGATTTGTTTCAAAAGGCAGTTTCAAGGCCTCGGCCGTCTGCTGAGTTCGCACGGATGGACTAACGATAATCCGCAGATCCTTGGGCTGATGCTGACGAATCCAGGCCCCCATCGCTCGCGCCTGCTTCTCGCCTCGCTCAGTCAAGCGCCGCTTCAGATCGTCTTCACCATCCTCGGCTTCAGCGTGCCGCCACAGCAACAAGTCCATGATCGTGTCTCTCGGAAAAGCCGGCATTATCAATACCTAATGTTACTGCAGCATTGCAACGTCATCATGAATTCCGGAGGCTGAAAACAAAAACGGCTTCCATCCCGGGAAGCCGCTCCAACGCTGGTAGCAATAGTGCGAAGCGCAGACACGCAGATTTTCAGGCACTTGCTAGTGCATTCATTATGAGCAAGCCTCACTAGGGTTTTAATGACCTCTTGGGGTAAATATCGAAACGACTGGATTTACCTTCCAGCACATAGCCTACCTTTGGACCGAAAACGCTGGGCGCCTTTCTCGGGCGTTTGACCACGACCCGATGCGTCGCCAATTTCAGCGCCGCCTCGAGGAGCGTAGAGGCATCCAGATCGTCACCGACCAAGGGGCGGAGCATGCTCATTTCCTTTTTGACCAGCGAACTTTTCTCGCGATGAGGAAACATCGGGTCAACATAGATCACCTGCGGCGGATCGCCCTCCCAGGCATTCATCAGCTGGATGGCATCGCCCGTTTGCAAATGCATCCGCTCGATGATCGGCCTGACATCAGGATCAAGGCGAGCACGCTGAAGGCCATCCGTCAGCAAGGCCGCGATCACGGGATGTCGCTCGATGAGCCTGACGTTGCATCCCAATTGCGCCAGCACAAAGGCATCTCGCCCCAGTCCGGCCGTGGCATCAAGAACGTCGGGACGAACGCCTGGCTGGATACCCACGGCCTTGGCAATCATCTGACCACTGCCGCCGCCCTGCAAGCGCCGGTGCGCCGACGGACCATGGACAAAATCCACCGACAGCGGCCCCGGTGCATGCGGACCAAGCTCTTGCAGTTGCAAGCCTTCCGGGCCGAGCTGCAAGACAAAGTCAGCTTCGCTGCTGGGCAGATTGAGTGCTTCGGACAAGGCAAGGGCCGCGCTGGCAAACGCCGGACCCATAGACTGAACGCGCCCTCTGGCCTGCGTATGAGCGCCTTCGTCGCAACCGATCAAGACTGGCCTTCAACTCCGGCAGTCACCGGTGTAGATGGAGAGTCGGCACTCTCCTGAGGCTGATCTGGCTGCCCCCCTGGATCTTGCTCGCCACCTTTGGCGAGCAGCTTCTGGCGCCGCTTTTCCTCTTGCTTGCTCTTCTTCGCAAGATCTCTTTGCCGCTTTTCGAACTGATAATTGGGTTTGGCCAAGAGGCCTCCTGTAAATGCCGCAAGGGCATGGTGAAGCACTTCGAATCGACCGTGGCAGGAAAAGCCGCACCGGCAATCCACCGGCATGCAGACATTTGCCCGCTGAAATGAAAAACGGCAACCTGAATGGGTTGCCGTTTTTGCTATAAATTTTTGGTGGCCAATCGCGGAATCGAACCACGGACACGCGGATTTTCAATCCGCTGCTCTACCAACTGAGCTAATTGGCCAAACGAGGGCGCATTATAGCGATGTCACCGGCGCTCTGCAACTAGCCAGAGCATATTCCGGAGATCGGTGATTCAATTCGTCTCTTCAGGTGCCAATAGGTGGCGACTGACGGTAAAGCTCGGAGAAATCATCTGGCGGCGGCGGTGGCAACGGTGGCGGAGACCAGGCCGCAAAGGCAATGCGGGCAATTGCCCCCTTGCCTAGTGGATTTGGACGCAGGCTGGCGCGCGAATCGTGCTGCATGGCAATTTCCTGAACGATGGCCAGGCCAAGACCACTGCCCTCGGTCGATGCGTCATCAACGCGATAGAAGCGTTCGAAAACCAGATCAGCCTGCTCCTCGCTGATACCGACGCCGTTATCTTCAACCTCCAACAGTACCGTGTCGGGGTTAACCACAACCCGACAGGTCACGCGACCACCGGCCGGCGTATAACGCAAGGCATTGTCGATCAGGTTCTTGGCCAATTCACGAAGCAGGAAGGAGTTGCCGCTGATCATTGCCGGGCCCTCCGACTCGTAGCCGAGATCGATATCTTTCTCGATAGCAACGGTCACCCAGTCTTCAACCACCTCGCGCACCAGAAGGGAAAGATCGAGCGGTTCATGGCGGCGCTGCGCCAACTCGCCGCCTTCGGTACGGGCCAGCGTCAGCAGTTGATTCACCAGGCGACCGGCACGATCCACCCCGGTCGCTATCTGCCGCAGGGCGTGACGTAATGCCTCGGGATCAGTTTCACGAATGGCAAACTGGGCCTGCGTCTTCAATCCGGTCAGCGGCGTCCGTAGCTGATGGGCCGCATCGGCGACAAAACGCTGCTGCGCCTCGACACTGCGCTTCATTCGTTCGAGCATTTCGTTGAAGGCTTCGACCAGTGGCTCAAGCTCTTCAGGCACCCGCCGCGTGGCGATTGGCGACAAATCGTCCGGCTGCCGGGCGTCGATCGTCTGGCGCAGGCGAGTCAGGGGCCGCAAACCGCGAGACAAGCCGAACCAGACGAGCATGACCGCCAGCGGAATAATGATGAATTGCGGCAGGATAACGCTGGCAACAATCTTGTTGGCCAGTTGACTGCGCTTTTCCGTGGTTTCGCCAACCTCGATGACCACCCACTGCGACTTCGGCATGTTCGGCTCAGCCAGATAGGTATAAGCCATTCGAAGATCCTGCCCCTTGAAATCAGCGTCTCGCTGATAGATTTCGCCGGAAACCATGGCGTCGTCCAGTGGCAGTTGGCTCAACGGCAACTCCTTGTCACCAGCCAGAAAACGCCCGTCAAAAGTCACCACATGGAAATACACGCTGTCCGTTTCGTCGGCTCGCAGCAAGGCACGAGCTGATGCCGGCAAGGAGAGTTGCGGCTTGCCATTGACCAGTTTGACTTGGCGTGCGATCGCCGCCACATGCTCACGCAAGGCTTGGTCATAAGGATAATTGGCGACGTTGTTGGCAAAGTAATGCGTGAAGGCAATACTCAGCGGCCAGACAAAAAGCAGGGGCGCCAGCATCCAGTCGAGGATCTCGCCAAACAGCGAGCGCTCGGTCTCGGATGGCGGCGTCGAAGAATTATTCGCCAGGGGGACGCTCAAGGCAATAACCCAGACCACGAACGGTCGCGATCTTCACGCCGCCCGGCTCGATCTTCTTGCGCAGGCGATGGACATAAACCTCGATGGCATTATGGCTGACTTCCTCACCCCAGCCACAAAGATGATCGACCAGCTGGTCCTTGCTGACCAAGCGCCCCATCCGGCTCAACAGCACTTCCAGCAAGCCAACTTCACGAGCCGACAACTCCAGGGTTTGGCCCTGTATCTGAGCGACTCGTCCAACCTGGTCATAAGTCAGGGCGCCACACTGGATGGTCGGCGAGGTACCAGCCGAGCGACGGGTCAAGGCCCGCACCCTAGCTTCAAGCTCAGGCAGCTCGAACGGCTTGACCATGTAGTCGTCCGCACCCAGGTCAAGCCCCTTGACGCGATCGCCAGTGCCATCAAGGGCCGTCAGAATCAACACCGGCAACTGCGAATTACGCGCCCGTAGTCGCTTGAGCACCTCAAGCCCGGAAAGCTTGGGCAAACCGAGATCAAGAATCAGCAAATCGTAGGATACCGTGACCAGTGCCGTGTCGGCCTCCATGCCATTGGGTGCCCAGTCCACAGCGTAACCGCCCTGCCGTAGGGAGCGGGATAAGCCATCCGCGATGATGGCGTCGTCTTCAGCGATAAGGATGCGCATTTATCCGATTGTTGCCTTAGGAGGCGTAAGATTTCTGTAAGCCAGTCGCATTATCCTGAGCGGGCTGTTCTCCTTTTATGGTCTCGGAGTCGGTGGCTTCTGCCACGACTCAGGGGGTGGCCCGATCCTGCACTGGGTACCCCCTACCGTTTTTTCCCCGCCAAACCCATACAGTCTATCAAATAAAACGCACTGCGATTCCCGCAGCGCACAAGCACGCCCATATTAATCGGCGAGCAAGGCTTGGCCATTCATACCCATCGGAATTCAAGACGAAAAAAAGCCCGGGAAACCCCGGGCTTTTTGTGACGAGATTAAGTCGTCTTAGTGCGAAGAAGCAGTCGAAGCACCCAGACCAGTCTCGGAACGCAGTTGCTGAGACGGGTACAAAGCACGTTCCTTCTTGGCCTGTGCGGAGTTGTCCAGAATGGACACCAGCCAGATGGTCACGAAGGCAGCCGTCATCGAGAAGATGGCGGAAGACTGATACGGGAACCAGGCAGAGCCCTTCGGATTGTGCATCACGGCTTCCCATACGCTGGCAGAGCCAATGGTCAGCACAGCAGCGGAGACCAGACCAACGAAGCCACCGACAACGGCGCCCCTGGTCGTGCAGTTCTTCCACAACACGGACATGAACAGTACCGGGAAGTTGGAGGAGCAGGCGATCGCGAAGGCCAGCATCACCATGTAGGCAACGTTTTCCTTTTCGAAGGCGATACCGAGGAAGACAGCGAGGATGCCGAGCAGCACGGTCGTGATCTTGGAGACACGCAGTTCCTGTTCGGAAGAGCAGCCCTTGTTGAACACGGAGGCGTACAGGTCATGGGACACGGCAGAAGCGCCGGACAGGGTCAGACCAGCCACAACAGCCAGGATGGTTGCGAAGGCCACGGCAGAGATGAAGCCGAGGAACAGGTCACCACCAACTGCCTTGGACAGATGC
>JAGTRV010000240.1 GCA_018262245.1 Pseudomonadota bacterium
CAAATGGCCAATGAAGGCGTCAATATCTGGGATCAGAATTATCAGCCGCAGCCAAGAACCAATCCACAGAAGTACGAAGTCAGTTATTGCCGTGCCTTCGAGCAGCAGATCCAGCCGATGCTGGAGAGTACGCTGACAGGGCTGCAGGGAGGTGTGTACGCGCTGATTATCGATACTCGCGGCTATGGCGCCATCCACAACCAGAAGTATTCACGCCCGCTGACTGGCAATTACGACTCAGACCTGGTGGGTAACCGGACTCGCCGGATTTGGGATGATGTAACCGGGCAGCGTGGGGCAAAAAATACCTTGCCGCTGCTGGTTCAGACCTACGCCCGTGATACGGGAGAAATCCTCTCTGAGATCAACATGCCGATCATGGTGGCAGGCCGGCACTGGGGAGCGGTCAGGGTCGGCTGCGAAAGCTCGGTATTGCTGCAGGGCTAATCTCTACAACGAAAAAACCGGGGAATTCCCCGGTTTTGTTTTTTAGATCAGCGCTTTGCCTGAAACGAGTACGCCGTCTTCGTCGGCGTAGAGATATTCACCCGGGTTGAAAGTGACCCCGCCGAAGGTGACGGCCACGTTCTTGTCGCCAACGCCTTTCTTCAGCGTTTTCTGCGGATGGGTATTCAGGGCGCGGACGCCGATGTCGATGCCATTGATATCGCCCGAGTCGCGGATGCAGCCATAGACGACGACGCCTTCCCAGCCGTTCTTGTTGGCCAGAATGGCCAGCTGGTCACCGACCAGCGCGCAGCGCAGCGAGCCGCCACCATCAATGACCAGGACCTTTCCTTTGCCGTCTTCGCCGAAAACTTCGCGGACCAGCGAGTTGTCCTCAAAAATCTTCAGCGTCACGATCTGGCCTGAAAAGCTGGTGCGGCCGCCGTAGCGCTGGAACATCGGGGCGACGACACGAACGGTTTTGCCAAGTTCGGATTCGAATTCATCGCACAGGTCAGGGGTCTTGAAGGTCATGCTGGAGTCCTCGAAATAAAAAAGCCGTGCAATGTTGCACGGCTTTTAGGGGGAATGGCAATCATTCAGACGACAGCTTCTGTTTTTTCTTCCTCAAAATCGAGTTTGATCTTGCCTTCCTTGTCGAGATCGACGGTGACGCGTCCGCCGCTGGCCAGTTTGCCGAACAGCAGTTCGTCGGCCAGTGCCGAGCGGATGGTGTCCTGAATCAGGCGTGCCATCGGACGGGCGCCCATCAGGGGATCGAAACCCTTTTCGGCCAGCATTTTCTTCACTGCCTCGCTGAAATGTGCCTCCACCTTCTTCTCGTGCAACTGCTCCTCAAGCTGCATCAGGAACTTGTCGACGACGCGCAGGATGACCTCGTGATCAAGCGGCGCAAATGAGATCGTTGCATCCAGGCGGTTGCGGAACTCCGGCGTGAACAGGCGCTTGATCTCGGCCATTTCGTCACCGGTCTGCTTGTTGACGGTGAAACCCATGCTCGATTTCTGCAAGTCGGCAGCGCCGGCGTTGGTGGTCATGATGATCACCACGTTACGGAAATCTGCTTTGCGCCCGTTATTGTCGGTCAGTGTCCCGTGGTCCATGACCTGCAGCAGAATGTTGAAGATGTCAGGGTGAGCTTTCTCGATCTCGTCGAGTAGCAGCACGCAATATGGCTTCTTGGTGATCGCTTCAGTCAGCAGCCCGCCCTGGTCAAAACCGACGTAGCCAGGAGGTGCCCCAATCAGGCGCGAAACCGCATGCCGTTCCATGTATTCAGACATGTCGAAGCGCTGCAGTTCAACACCAAGGCAATAGGCCAGTTGCTTGGCAACCTCGGTCTTGCCAACGCCGGTTGGGCCACTGAACAGGAAGGAGCCGATTGGCTTGCCTGGATTGCCAAGGCCGGAACGCGCCATCTTGATCGCTTTGGCCAGCGCGTCGATCGCCTTTTCCTGGCCGAAGACGGTTGCCTTCAGGTCGCGGTCAAGGTTCTTCAGGGCGCCACGGTCGTCCAGCGAAACGTGCTGTGACGGGATGCGGGCGATCTTGGCGACGATCTCCTCGATATCAGTCTTGTTGATCACCTTCTTTTGCTTCGACTTGGGCAGGATGCGCTGGGCTGCGCCGGCCTCATCGATCACGTCGATGGCTTTGTCCGGCAGGTGGCGGTCAGTGATATAGCGGGCCGACAGCTCGGCGGCAGAAGAAATGGCTGTCGCCGAATACTTGATACCGTGGTGGGCCTCGAAGCGGGCTTTCAGGCCCTTGAGAATTTCCACGGTTTCGGCAACCGATGGCTCATTGACATCAATCTTCTGAAAACGACGGGACAGGGCGCTGTCCTTCTCGAAAATGCCACGGAATTCAGTGTAAGTGGTCGCGCCTATGCATTTCAGCTGCCCCGATGAGAGGGCCGGTTTGAGCAGGTTGGAGGCATCCAGCGTGCCACCGGATGCCGAGCCGGCACCGATCAGGGTGTGGATTTCATCGATGAACAGGATCGCGTTCGGATTGTCCTGCAAGGCCTTCAGAACGCCCTTCAGGCGCTGCTCGAAGTCGCCACGATATTTGGTGCCAGCCAGCAGTGAGCCCATGTCCAGCGCGTAAACATTGGCCTTGGCCAAAATCTCCGGCACTTCGCCTTCGACGACCTTGCGGGCAAGGCCTTCGGCGATGGCAGTTTTGCCAACACCGGCCTCGCCAACCAGCAGCGGGTTGTTCTTGCGGCGGCGGCACAAGGTCTGGATGACGCGCTCCAGTTCCTTGTCGCGGCCAATCAGCGGATCGATCTTGCCCTGCAGGGCCAAGGCATTGAGGTTGATCGTGTATTGGTCGAGCGGGCCGGCCTCTGCTTTTTCACCTTCAGTCTCGACTTCGCCTTCCTGTGTGGCCTTTGCTTGTTGCGGGACCTTGCTGATGCCATGCGAAATGAAGTTCACGACATCCAGCCGGGTGACCCCCTGTTTTTGCAGAAAATAGACGGCGTGCGAATCCTTTTCGCCATAAATTGCGACCAGGACGTTGGCACCGTTGACTTCTTTCTTGCCCGAGGACTGCACGTGCAGGATGGCACGTTGGATGACGCGCTGGAAGCCAAGTGTCGGCTGCGTATCGATATCGTCCTCGCCGGAAACGGTCGGCGTGTGCTCGTCGATAAAATTGGTCAGGTCTTTCCGCAGCGTGTCCGGTTTTGCGCCACAGGCGCGCAGGGCATCTGCGGCAGAGGGGTTGTCGATCAGTGCCAGCAGGAGATGTTCGACGGTGATGAATTCGTGGCGCTTCTGGCGCGCCTCTACGAAGGCCATGTGCAGGCTGACTTCGAGTTCCTGGGCAATCATCAATTTTCCTCCATGATGCAGGCAAGTGGGTGTTGGTGCTGGCGAGCGAATGCAGAGACTTGTTCAACCTTGGTCGCAGCAATGTCGCGAGGGAAAACCCCGCACACGCCACGGCCTTCGTTGTGAACTTTGAGCATGATTCGCGTCGCTTGTTCAGTGTCCAGAGAAAAAAAACGCTGCAGAACGGTAATGACGAAATCCATCGGCGTGTAATCGTCGTTCAGCAACACCACCTTGTACATCTTTGGCGGCCCCAGCCTGCTGCGCTGTGCCTCAAGCTGCCCGCCTTCCTGAAACTTCGTAGCCATGCGTTCGATTCTATACAGTCCTTCTCATTCTGCAATACCAAATATGGGGGGTAATTGCCGGATATCCAGATCACCACAGGCTATTTTGTTGTCGGAATATTGCTGCGCTGCGACATCGAAATTTGTTGACGACATAATTCAACGGGCGTAGAAAGCCATTGTGTTTGAATTCAAGCTGCATTAAAGGTTGCCCTGCGCGACGTAGCGTTGAGATTCAGACAGGGCGTCGGGGAGACCCGTAAATTTGTTAGTTTTTTGTATGAAAGTTGCAAACATGGCAATCGGTACTGTCAAGTGGTTCAATGATTCCAAGGGTTTCGGTTTTATCACTCCTGATGATGGCAGCGAAGATCTCTTCGCGCATTTCTCCGCCATCAACATGAATGGTTTCAAGACCTTGAAGGAAGGCCAGAAGGTCTCCTTCGACGTCGTGCAAGGCCCTAAGGGCAAGCAGGCTTCCAACATCCAGAGTGCCTAAGCACCGGATAAAAATATCAAAGCCCGCCTGGGTTCAGGCGGGCTTTTTTTATTTGGAGTGCCAGAGATGATCAGGCGACGATAATTTCGTCCTGGCGCCGGTCACCCGTGTTGTCGATCCAGGAGACAGAGAGTTTGTCACCGGTTCTGATACCGCGCGCCTTGAAGGTGAACAGCGGATTCTTGGAGATCGACGTATTCAACTGGCCGTCGATGATTGGCTTGCCATTCAGATGAACCGTAAACGTCTGGATGAAGTTCATCGCGAAGGTTTGCCCCTTGTCATCCTTGCGTTGTCCGGTTTCCATCGGATGCTGCATCAGGATGCGGATGTCGGTAACTTCCCCCTGACTCTGTGCCCGA
>JAGTRV010000241.1 GCA_018262245.1 Pseudomonadota bacterium
ATGCCGACTGACATTAAGGTCGGCAATTCGCGATTGGTGCAGGTCAGCTGCAGGCTGAGCACGTCGGTCTTCGGCTGCACCGGGTCGAAATCGGCATCGACGATGGACAGCGAGGTTTCGTAACCCGGGCTGCTTTCTGCAACCAGGTGATCACGCTGGGCATACCAGTAATAGCCGTTGCGCTCCGGGGTTTCGCCATGGCGCAGCGAAAAGAAGGAACGAAACTCGGTAATCGCTTCGCCCTGCGCGGTTTGGCGGACTCGTCGGACCGAGTCAATCGAATAAACATCGTAGGCGTAAGCCCGTCGCCCGTCGGCAACCACCGGATAGGCCGTCTGGCGATTGCTGATCCGGATCGGATCACCCCGCTGGGCAAACAGATTGACTACCGGCACACAACCCAAGCGCAGGTTCTGCGTGGTTAGCGTTTGCAGCAAACGGGAGGCATCACTGTCCGCCCGCAGATCACCGAGCGCGATGTGAAGGGAGATCTTCCCTTCGGCGTGCAAGCCGGAAGGAATCTCGCCGATGTTGATATCAAAAAAATTGAATTTCTCCAGGAAACAGAAATACTCGGTCAGGTAGCGATAGGCGCCGTGTGACGTGTCCGGCATGTCGATCAGCGCCTCCTGATCGGCAAAGCCGACTTCGCTGATCAGTTTCTCCCTGGCGATACGCCAGCGCTCGTCTGCACCGACGGCATAAACTTTCAATTTGCGCAGGAAAATGGCGTCGCGCAGCGCCGAAGCGACCGACGGCTCGGCATCGATGTAGACCCTCAACTTCTCGAGCTTGCCCAGCCCGGCCTCGGGGTTGTTGCCACGCAAGGCGAGAGAAAACGAAAGAATGGCATTACAACCGACCGGCAGACGTACTTCGCTGGGCGCACTGGCCACCGGATCGAATGCCAGCTCGCCAATGGAAACCGGCGCCAATTGGACATCCCATGCCGTCCTGAACTTGCAGACGGCACCCTTGATCGGTCGGGATTGCAACTCTGTTCCCCGCAAGATGGTCGCAACCGAGGTCAGCTCACCGCCGCCATGTTCGAAATAAGCGATGGAGCAACTCGGAAACGGCCGCAGATAGTGCGGGTAGAGGACGTTGAGCAGTGCTTCAGTGAATTGCGGGTAGCTGTCTTCCAGCTTTTTGGAAACCCGCGCCGTCAGCAGCGCGAAGGACTGGATCATCCGCTCGACATGCGGATCGTCGCAGCCCTCGCCCGACAGCAACAACTGGCCGGCAAGCTTCGGGTAGCGCTCGGCGAACTCGCGGGAATGCTGGCGCAAAAACGCCAACTCTCGCTCGTAATAAGGCAGCAGGTCTTCCACCTAGCCTCCCAGCCGCGGACGGTGCCGGGTCACGGAATACTGCAGGCTGGTCGGCTGCAGCAGTGCATCAAAACTGACCGGCTCCTGGGCTGGCCTGACAACCAGCACGGCATTGATAGAGAAATACAGGGCGTTCACCGTCTTTCGATGCAATTCAAGATCGACACGAACCTCACGCAAGCGCGGCTCGTGGGCAGCAATGGCCGATTCGATGGAGGCGCAGATCCGACGTCGGTCATGGACATTGGCCAGGCTCAGCCCGGCGAAGTCGGACAAACCAAAGCCGGCGACCGAGCGCATGGTCAGCGGGAAGGTCGTCTCGAATCCGTCATCGAGCACCACCCGAGTGTTCAACAGTGCTTCCAGGTCGCGGGCAACCGAGTCTTTCAACTGCTCAAGCGACAAGCGACGCCGGGCAGCCCCAACGGGCTGATCGTCGAATAATTTGTCGAACAGGGAAGGCTCAAAACCTTTGATCATAAAAAACGGCGGAAACGAGTTTCCGCCGTGGATTCCACAAAAGGGGTTATCAGGTCAGATTCGGCGTGTTCTTGGCCAGGTTCCAGGCGCCCTGGATATTGACCTTGCCGGACTTGGTACCGTCGATATTCAGCTCGTCGTAGGTCCACTTCACGGCGGAATACTTCAGCGAGAAGCTTTCCTTTGGAATGCCTTCTTCATCAACGGCCGGGGAGACCGAAGCAATGATGACATTCTTCAGTTCAATCTTCAGGTACTGATGACGATTCTGGGTAGCCGACGGATTGCCGGTCGTATTCTGGCCGCCGAAAGCGCGGTAGAAATAGATGATCACGTCGCTGACCACCAGGCCGGACGAGCAGGCCTGATACAGCTTCGGGCTGGAACCGTCGATATCCTTGGTAAAGATCATTTCGCCGTGTTCGACGCGCTCGGCAGTATGGCCGCCAGCAGCCGATGCCGTTGCCGACTTTGGCTGGCGCATGGTGTGGCTCCAGCTGTAAACCTCAACCGTGTCCTTGTGCTTGGCATCGCGGGAATCTCCCTTGATGTCGCTACCCTTGAATTCGACGTAAATATCCTTCATTTTTTACTTTCTCCTTGGAGGTTGAACAACGCTTAGCTCTTGGTCGATTGCGGCAACTCGGCAACCAGACGCAGCGATACCGAAAGCTCATCGAGCTGAAAATGCGGGCGGATGAACGACACAGCCCGATAAACACCCGGACGGCCCGGCACTTCGCTGACTTCCACGGAAGCCTCGCGCAACGGGAACTGCGCCTTGGTTTCCTGGGAAGCGGAATCGTCGGCGGTTACGTACTGATCGATCCAGCGCTGCAGATAGTTCTGAACGTTGGCAGCAGAAGCAAAGCTGCCGATCTTGTCGCGCATCATCGCCTTCATGTAGTGGGCGATACGGGACACCGCAAACATGTATTGCAGCTGGGCGGACAGCGAGGCATTGGCGTTGGCCGAGTCGGTATCGTACTTCCTTGCTTTCTGCGCCGACTGCGCACCAAAGAACGCCGCGTAATCTGTGTTCTTGCAATGAACCAGCGGGATGAAGCCAAGATCGCTCAACTCTTTTTCGCGACGATCGGTAATCGAAATTTCCGTCGGGCACTTGAGTGCTACTTCACCGTCGTCGGTGCGGAAGGTGTGCGTCGGCAGATCTTCAACCAGGCCACCACCTTCAACGCCGCGAATCGCGGCACACCAGCCATAGTTCTCGAAGGCATCGGTCAGACGGGCCGCAAAGGCAAAGGCGGCATTGCACCAGAGGTACTTGTCGTGATCGGTACCATCAACTTCTTCGACGAAATTGAAACCTTCGGTAACTTCGCCATCGATCGGGTTATAGGGCAGACGACCCAGGAAGCGTGGCAAGGCCAGACCGACGTAGCGCGAATCCTCGGACTCACGGAAGGACTTCCACTTGGCGTATTCGACGGTATCGAACACCTTGCCCATGTCGCGCGGCTTGCCGAGTTCGGTATGTGACTCCAGGCCGAACAACTGCGGCGCGGCGGAAGCAATGAACGGCGCATGCGAGGCAGCGGCGATATGCGACATCTGTTCGACGAAGTACATATCCTCGGGCTGACGGCTGATTTCGTACTGACCGATCAAGGTACCAAACGGCGCACCACCGAAAGTGCCGAATTCTTCTTCATAAACCTTCTTGAACAAGGCGCTCTGGTCGAAATCGATGGCTGTCTTGAAATCTTTGACCAATTCGCGCTTCGAAGCGTTGAACAGCTTGATCTTGAGTTGCTGGCCAGTCGAGGTCTGCTTGCAAAGGTAATGCAGACCGGTCCAGGCACTTTCGAGGGCTTGGAATTCAGGAGCATGCATCACTTCACTTAGCTGCTCGGAAATCAGGCGATCGAGTTCGGCCACGCGGGCATCGAGGGATGCTGCCAGATTCTCGGAAACAACCACTTCGCCATCCAGCACCTGATTGACCAGTTCGCTGATAATGTCGCGGGCCCGGTTCTTTTCCTGATCGGACTGGGCGACACGGCTCTCTTCGATGATCTGGTCGAGCAGGCCCGATTCGCGAGCATTGGCCGGCGCGGAGGCAACTGCAGCCTGCGCGCTCATTGTCCGTCTCCTGCGTTCGTCTTGCCGCCCAGACTCTGCAACTGCTCGGTGCTGTTCAGGACATCATTCAGCAGATCTTCAAGCTTTTCATTGCCGGCCAGCTTGTTACGGAGATCGGCCAGCTTGGCCCGCGCTTCCTGCAGCTTGCGCAGCGGTTCAACCTGCTGAACCACAGACTCCGGGCGAAAATCCTCGAATTTTTCGAACTTGATATCGACGCCCAGTTCGCCACCGGCTTCGGTCAGTCGGTTCTTGACGCGGAATGCAGCGCGCGGCGCCATGCCTTCCATGACATCGTCGAAATTGTCCATATCAACGTTCACAAACTTGCGATCGCGAACCTTGCCCTGCGGCTCTTTTGACTGGGCAGCAAAATCCCCTAGTACGCCAACCACAAAGGGCAACTCCTTGACCTCGAGGGCATCGCCGATCTCAACATCGTAGGTTAGCTGAACGCGCGGCGGACGAACCTTTTGCAACCGCTTTTGAACACTCTCTTTTTTCGCCACAAGACCCTCCGGTATGGATATCCAGC
>JAGTRV010000019.1 GCA_018262245.1 Pseudomonadota bacterium
CTACTGGCCCGATGCACGCTTTGGCGAAGAAGGCCGGCCGCGTTCGGCGGCCGTCACTTGCCTGCTCGTTGGCACCGGTGCCGGCGGCCTGCCGATCGGCGATTCGCTGGAAGCCATGCTGCGCGCCGCGGTGGCCACCAACCACGCGCTGGCCGAACACAAGCTGGAAGGCCGCGTGCTGATCGACCGCCTCGAGCTGCTCGAACTGTATGAGGACGTCGCCATTTCAGCCGCCGAGGCACTCGGTCGAATCCTGCTCAATGAACAGCTGGCGCCGGCATTCATCTGGCCGTCCGGCTGCGTTGAATCCGCCCAGGCCGGGCGTCGCCGTGTACGCTTCGATACCCCCAACGAGTGGTACCAACGCCTCGAAATCGTCCGCCAGGACGACCGTCTGCGCTTCCTTTTCCCAACCGACCGGGCCCGCGCCGAAGAAACGCTGGCCACCGGGCAACTGGCGCTGGCCGATGCCTTCGTCAAGATCGCCAGCCGCGACACCGGCCAGAACTCCGAAGCGGCCAAGACGCTGTACGAAATGCTGTTGCCGCTGCGCCTGCGCGAACTGTCACCACAGCAAGGCAACCTGGTCGTCATCGTCGACAGCCAGTCGGCCCGCTATCCATGGGAACTGCTCGAAAACCGCTGGAGTGTCGGCGAACGTCCGCCCTCAGTCGCCGCCGGCTTCGTCCGCCAGTTCCGCACCGCCGATTTCCGGCAACGGCCGGCCCACGGCCTCGCCAACACCGCACTGGTCATCGGCAACCCCGATCTGCAGAACAGCCCCGATTTCTGCGACCTGCCCGGCGCCCGCGACGAGGCGCAGCAGGTGGCCGAACAACTGACCGCCGATGGTTACGATGTACTCGACTGCATCGAACAGACGGCAACGCCGATCATGGAGTCGCTGCACAAGAACAGCTGGCGCATCCTGCATCTGGCTGGGCATGGCGTGCATGAATTTCCGGTCGCGGCCGGCAAGGTCTCCGGCATGGTGATCGGCCCGGACAATTTCCTGACCCCGGGCGATATCGCCCAGATGCGTTTCGTGCCGGAACTGGTCTTCGTCAATTGCTGCCACCTCGGCCGCGTCGACGGCAATCGCGATCTCGACCGCCTTGGCCTGGCCGCCAACCTCGGCGAAGAATTCATCCGCATGGGCGTGCGTGCCGTGATCGCCGCCGGCTGGGCAGTGGATGACCGGGCCGGGCAGGCCTTCGCCGCAACGTTCTACCGTGGCATGCTGTCCGGCGAAACCTTCGGCGAAGCGGTCCGCGTCGCCCGCGAAGACGTCTGGCAACGCTTTCCGGACGTCAACACCTGGGGCGCCTACCAGTGCTACGGCGACCCGGACTTCCGCTTCCACCGCGACGGTTCGGCACCGCAACACATCGTCACACCGTTCGCCACGGCCCACGAACTGGTCGCTGAATTTGAAAACGTCGCGGCCGACCAGCGCGCCGGAGCAACAGACGACGCCAGCGGCAAGATCGAACGACGTCTGGCGCGCATTCCTGCCAACCAGAAGGCCAGCTGGCTGGCCCGGGCCGACGTGCAGGCCGCGCTCGGTCTGGCCTGGGGCGAAGCCCGCTGCTGGCCGGAAGCCATCGCCTGCCTGGAAAAGGCACTGACGGCCGACCAGGGTGATTGCCCGATGCGCGCACTGGAGCAGTACGCCAATTTCCGCGTGCGCTACGCCGCCGAACTGTGGCAGAGCGCCAGTCGCAAGGCCGCCAAGACACGCGAAAAACTGCGTGGCGAGCAGGCCGACTTGATTGAATCGGCGATTCTCGATCTCGACACCCTGTGCCGGCGCGCCCCCACCGTCGAACGCCTGAACCTGCTGGGCAGCGCCTACAAACGACTGGCCCTGGTCGAGGAAGAAGGTCCACGCCGCATGGAAGCGCTGGTCAACATGGCGCAGCACTACCGGCTGGCCTACGAACGGCGGCACGATGCCTACGCCTTCACCAACTGGCTGGCCGGCGCCCTGCTCACCGCCCAGCGCGGCGAATCGCCGGCGGCGGCCGACCCGGTTGCCATGCAGCGCGAACTCGACAGCCTGCTGCGCGAACTGGCCCAACGCAACGAAGCCGATCCAAACTTCTGGGACAGCGCCAGCCTGGCCGACCTGCAACTGATCAAGCTGCTGTCACAACCTGCGGCGCCACCACGAAAACGCGGCGAGGCAGCATCGCCGGCCCCTGGCGTCGCCGTGCTGCACGCCTACCGCAACGCCATCGCTCGTGGCGCCAGCCCGCGCGAAGTCTCGTCGGTCGCCGAGCATATCGACTTCCTGCTCGCCCTGTGGGCGCCGGATGACAAGGCGAACCGGCGCATCCTCGAACAGATTCAGGAGAACCTGTCATGAGCCCGCGTCCGAAAAAAGCCACCGCTGCGCCTGAAGCGAAGCCCAAGGTCTTCCGCCGCAAACGCTCGGCACCTGCACCGATTGCTCGCGATGTGGCGCCCGACTTCTCCAAAACGCCGCTTGAGCAGATTTCCCTGAGCAGCCTCTCACCCCGCGCCCTGATCGCCCCCAACTTCCGGGTCTATGAACTGACCCGCTCCGATCTGGCAGCCCGCCAGGGCATCGACAACAGCTTCGCCAGCGACGCCGAACTGCGCGCTGCCATTCATCTCGCCCGCCACGTACTGCAAGCGATCCGCGACAAGTTCGGCTCGTTTTCGCCGAACAGCGTCTATCGCAGCCAGAGTCTGGAACGCTCCCTGAAGAACAAGCCGGCCACCTGGCTGAGCACCAGCCAGCATGCCCGCGGCGAGGCCTGCGACATCGAGATCGCCGGCATGGCGACGCTGGAACTGGCCGCCTGGGCGCGTGACCACCTGGCCGATTTCGACCAGATCATCTGCGAATGCTACGACCCGGCCAAAGGCCCCAACTCCGGCTGGGTGCACATTTCGCTGAAACCGCCCGGCACCGGCGCCAACCGCAAGCAATGCCTGAGCTATGTGCGCGATGCCGCAACGGGCCGCCTGGTCTACGTCAGCGGCCTGAGCGCGATGACCTAGGCGGGACCAGCGATGCGCCGAGACACTGAATCGATCCAGGGAAGCCACTAGCCATGCTGCCCGGCAAGATTGCGACCCTGCTGATCATTGCCACTTTCCTGTCGGTCATCGGGGCCCTGATTGTCGCCAGCCGCTACCGGGCGACGATGCAGCGGCTGATGAAAATCATCCAGAATTCGCCGTCGACTGCGACAGTGGATGCATCGACGACGCTCATACCCGTCAGCACCGGGCAGGCACCACCGATACCGCTCAGTCTCGACGACAACCGGCGCGCCCGGCGCAATCTGGTCGCCGCCTTCATCGCACTGACCCTGTTGATGGCACTGACCCGGACGATCATCACGCAACTGATCGCCGACGGGCCAGTCACCCTCAAAACCGTCATGACATTGGGTGCTGCCTACGCCTGGCCGGTCATCCCGGTAATCGCCGTCATTGACCGCTGGCGACGCCGGCGGCTGGTCGGCACACTGCTGCTCTGGTTCGTCGCCGCCGTTGCGCTGCTCACCTGGCGAACCAATGAAAACATCAGCTTCGCTCAGGTCTTCTTCTGGATGTCATTCGACATTGGCCTGCCGCTGATCGTCGTCACCGCGCTCTGTCTCGGCGGCGCCACCCGCGCCGTCGGCCCCTGGCTGGCGCCGCTGTTCATCCTCCTGTGCTGGGCCTCACAAGCCGGCGTCGATCTGCTCAACCTGCTGGTCGAGCAAGGCAGCCCGCTGATCTACTGGCTGGTCGGCTGGCTGCCGCCGGTCGGCGGCATCGCACTGTTCGCCCTCGCCCCGTGGCTGATCGCCTGGTGGCCTGCTTTGGCAATCGGCCGCTGGCTGGCCGGCGCCTATGCCCGACGACAGATCTCCGAACTGTTCTACCTGTTCACAGCCGTCTGGGCCATCGCGCTGACCGGCCCGGCGATCGGCGCCATCGCCAGCCTCGGCTGGGGCGCACTGGTCGATTTTCTGCCGCTGCTGTGGATTCCGCTCGGCGCCAAAGTCATGCAAGCCACCACCGGCCATCGCCCGCCCGGCCGACCGCCGACCCTGCTCGTCCTTCGCGTCTTTCAGCAGGATGCCAATGTTCAGGATCTTTTCGACCGGGTGATCGAACGCTGGCGCCTGACCGGCAACACTGTGCTGATCGCCGGCACCGATCTGGTTGACCGGACCATCGACGCCGAAGATATCTTCACCTTCCTCGATGGCCGCCTGGCCGAGCGTTTCATCCTCCAAGCCGGCGATGTAGACCGCCGACTGTCCAGCTTTGAACTCCAACCCGATGCCGAAGGCCGTTACCGGGTCAATGAGTGTTACTGCCATGACACCACCTGGCAACACGCCCTCGCCGGACTGCTGCGGGCCAGTGACGTCGTGCTGATGGACCTGCGGAACTTCGTCGCCGCCAACAAGGGCTGCCTGTACGAACTGGAAACCCTGTCCACTGCCCCCGACCTGAAGTGCGTCGTCGTGCTGGTCAACGACCGCACCGAAATGGCTGCCGCCCAGGCGGCGACGAGCCAGGCTCCCGCCAGGCGCTTCGTCTGGCTGGCCCAGCAAGGAATCGCGCCTCTCGGAACCGAGCAAGTGCTGGCCCCGTTGTTTGCTACCATCTCAGCTTGAGCCAACGCCTGTTCTATTTGGCAATCCGGACGAAATCCAGCAACCACGAACACCGCCCGCTAGCGAAATTAGCCCAAAAACATCACGGCACCTTGCCTGCTAATCACTCATCTATCACCAAGGATATAGCCACTTTGTGGCAGACTACCCGGCATATTGACGAGCAAGGCCGCTCAGAAATCGCGATGATTCATATCGAAATTTTCAGCAACGCATCTCAAGCTCGAACAGAAGCAATCCTCGAACTGTCATGTCGAGCATGCGCTGCATCATCACGGCCCGATAACATTGTTTGGAATTTTCCTTAGTGCATAGCCCCACGCTGCTCATTCTTGCCACGATCCTGATGGGGATCATGACCATGATGCTGATGGCTGCCTGGCGCTTCAATCGGCAGATTGCCGGATTTGGCCTATGGGCCAGTTCCTATTTTTTCGGCACTCTTTTCTGCGTCAGCCTGCTGGTGCGGACGGCCACCCCCGAAGTCTGGTCGGTTATCACGGCGCAAAGCCTGCTTTTCCTGATGGCCTACCTGAACCTGAGAGGGACCAGGGCCTACGTCGGACTGCCCCAATCCTGGCCAGGCTACGCCGCCCTGGCGGCACTTCTGCTCATCGCCGCCTCGGCCTACTTCACGGCGATTCAACCCGACCCGGGTATGCGCTTCGCGCTGTCGAGCCTGATGGCTGGCGTGATCTTTCTGCTTTGCGCAAAAACAGTCGCCAAGGGGAAAGTACAGGAATATCCAGCCCGCTACCTCTATGCCATGGCTTGTGGCTGCCACGGCGCCTTCCTGCTGATTCGCCCCTGGCTGTTCAGTTTGGGCAAAAGTGGCCTGTTCGATGCAGCGCAGGCAATCGCCGTCTCCCAGTTCGTCATGGTCGAATCCATCGCGGCCATTGTCTTGATGGCATTTGGTATCGTGATGCTGGCCAATGAACAAGTGACGCTCGAATTAAGAGCGATTGCCGAAAGGGACCCGCTAACCGGCGTTTTCAACCGCCGCTCCTTCCTGACCCTGCTCGATAAGTCCATTAGTCATTCGGACCGGATGGCTTCACCGTTATCGATCATGTTGATTGACCTGGACCATTTCAAAAAGATCAACGACACCTGGGGACACAAGAGCGGCGATGAAGCCTTGCGGCATTTTGTCGCCGTGGCTGTGCCCTGCATACGCAACGGGGACATCATCGGTCGAGTCGGCGGAGAGGAATTTGCGATTTTGCTGCCCGATACGGACATCACCAAGGCAGCGACGGTTGCCGAGCGCCTGCGCTGCGAAGTCGCCGCGAGACCGGTCAAGAATGAGCATGGCAGTATCACCCTGACCGTCAGTATCGGGGTCACCCATTACCGCAAGGACGAGGCGCCCGAAGTCACGCTGCATCGCGCTGATAACGCCATGTATACGGCAAAGGACAAGGGACGCAACCAGGTCGAAGTTACCCCCGACCTGAACAACACCGGCCAATTCGAGCCGCCGGAAAATGCCATTGAATCAGATCAGCAAGGCGAGGCGTGCGAGGCCAAAAGCGCTGTTGCGTGACAGGTATAATGCCGAATTCCCCCTTGCTCAAGCGCCACCATGAACGTTGATATCAATTACAAAAATAACCCGCTCCACGGCGTCAGTTTAAAAAAGCTGTTAACTGAAATAGTTGATCACTACGGCTTTGAAATTCTATTTGCATACCTGAATATCAATTGTTTCAATAACAACCCGAGTATTGATTCCAGTGTGAAATTCCTGAAAAAAACGGATTGGGCGCGCGAAAAGGTTGAAGCCTTCTATTTGTACCAGTTTAAAAGCCTGCCCCGAGCCTCCGCCGAGCAGTTTGAATTGCCACCAAGAGATCGCATCGTACCGCCGGATCAAATACCGGGCCAACCGGCCGTATTGAGCATGGAAGATGCCGAGCGACTCCGCGAAAAACGCGCCAAAAAAGCGGCCTTGCACGACCAGGATGCAGGCCGTCGTTCCGCTTCTGCCAAAAGGACAGCGAATTATTCCAGCCCCTCGCTTAATGGTGATTCAGACCCCTGGGCGAAGTGGCGAAAATAATCGGGTTTCAGGGATTGGAATACCCTGCCCGGTGACGGCGTTCCGGACCAAATGCAGCTATTTTCTTAACATCTGGAATCAGGCAACGATCAGCCAGTTTCAACCCGCCACGGGTTGTTCGCTGCATTTGATAGCAGCGACTAAAAAGCGCAATATGTTCTGTAAGTGCCTCATCGGGAGTGGGTTATGCAAGCGGTTGGGTTTTTGCATACAGATAGCCTGTCCGAGGGTGATTTGAATTTATTGCAAACGGTCATCGATAGCCTTGGGGCTTCAATCTATACCAAAGACTTGAGCGGCCGTTACACCTTCGCCAACCAAGCTTTCTGCGAAATGGTCGGAGCTGCGAGGGAAGATGTTGTCGGGCACTCCCTTGATGATTTATTTGCCCCAAGCACTGCCGCTCAGCTCAAACAGGATGACCTCCGGGTAATGACCACCGGTCAAACCATTGAACAGAAAGAAATTCGAGTCTCCAGGCGGGGCGGAGAAAAACATGCATGTTTAACGGTCAAGAGACCGCTGCATAACCCCCAAGGCAAAATCATCGGCCTTTCGGGGGTTTCCATTGACATCACCAGCAATCAGAACTTTGAGGCTTTGCTGAGTGACTCCCGACAATTCCTGGACATGCTGCTCAGCAATGTCGATGGTCATTTCTATATCAAGGGACACGACCGCCGCTATCTCTTTGTCAGTCCAAAGGTCGCTGAACAATTTCAACGCAGTCCGGAGCAGATTATCGGTCATACCGACGATGAGCTATTACCGGAAGAAGAGGCTCGGCGCGTCAAAAAATTCGATGATAAGGTTTTTGAAACAGGCGAGCGGCAAGCCGGTGAGGAGTGCTTATCCGGAAGCACCGGAAAATTGCGCTATTTCTGGTCGATCAAGCAGTTGTTGCACAGGGCTGATCACCCCGACTGTCTCATTGGACTGTCAATCGATATTACAGAGCTCAAAGAGACTCAACGCGCTGTCGCAAGTTCTGAAACACGCTTCCGGACCTTGTTCGAAGGCAGCCGGGATGCGGTTCTTTTGCTTGACCAGAAGGCGGGCATCATTGACTGCAATCAAGCGGCAATAGAGCTTCTGGGGCTGACCAGCAAGGCGGATTGCCTTGGCCATACCCCTGCTGATTTCTCACCGCCAACCCAAGCCTGCGGAACGCCCTCCACCGAGCTGGCCGCCACCCACATCGCCATCATTAAAACGGAAAAACAGCATCGTTTTGACTGGCTTATCCAACGACCGGATGACGGTCCGGCCTTGGCGGTTGAAGTCAGTGCCAACATCGTGGATCTGGACGGTGAGGCCGTCA
The DNA here is from genome assembly GCA_018262245.1 of Pseudomonadota bacterium. Classification (GTDB taxonomy): domain Bacteria; phylum Pseudomonadota; class Gammaproteobacteria; order Burkholderiales; family Rhodocyclaceae; genus Azonexus. The sequence continues at coordinate 8,036 of JAGTRV010000019.1, forward strand.
TACTGGCCACGGTCCGTGACCTGACTGAACGGATGAAATACGAAGGAACCATTCATCAGCTGGCGTATTACGATGCCCTGACCGATCTTCCAAACCGACGCCTATTTTTTGACCACCTGTCGAAAGCCTTGGCGCTGAGTCAGCGCAGCGGCAACTATGGCGCGGTTATCTATTTGGACCTCGACAATTTCAAGCCGGTCAACGACCAGTACGGTCACATTGCAGGTGACTTGCTACTACAGGAAGCCGCTCGACGCCTCGCCGGATGTGTGCGTGATCACGATACCGTGGCCCGCCTTGGCGGAGATGAGTTCGTGGTCTTGCTGGTCAATGTGGCACCGACGCCAGATGAGGCTTTGAAACAGGCCAAACATGTCGCGGAACGCATCCGTGATGACTTGGCCAAAACCTATTCCCTTGCCTTTGATACAGAAGAGGAAATGGGGAAGACTGTCGAGCATCAATGCTCGGCAAGCCTGGGAATGACCTTGTTCCCACCGTGCGGCGAAAGTGGCGAGGCCATTCTTCGGCGTGCTGATAACGCGATGTACCAGGCGAAAGCCGCAGGACGAAATCAGATCAAGTTAGATGCGGGATACGGAAAATCGGTGCGCTGAAGACGGCAAGGAAAATAAACTTTTGTTTCCATGCCGTCTTCAGAATCCGCAAGTCAGCGGTAAGTGGTGACCATTTTCTCCAGTGAAATCGGCTTGATGCGGCTGGCCTGACCGGCCGAGCCGAAGATTTCGAAGCGTTGGCGGCAGAGGTCACTCGCTGCCGCGACGGCTGCTTTCCAAAAGGCCCGCGGATCAAACTCTTCCGGTTTTTCGGCCATGGCTTTCCGCATGGCGCCGGTCATGGCGAGGCGGATATCGGTGTCGATATTGACCTTGCGCACGCCGTAGCGGATGCCTTCGACGATTTCCTCGACCGGCACGCCGTAGGTTTCCTTGATCGCGCCGCCGTACTGGCGGATGACCGCCAGCCATTCCTGCGGCACGCTGCTCGAGCCGTGCATGACCAGATGAGTATTTGGGATACGGGCGTGGATGGCCTTGATGCGGTCAATAGCGAGGATCTCGCCGGTCGGCGGCCGGGTGAACTTGTAGGCGCCGTGGCTGGTGCCAATGGCGATGGCCAGCGCGTCGACGCCGGTCCTGGCAACGAAGTCGGCGGCCTCATCGGGGTCGGTCAGCATTTGTGAGTGGTCGAGCTTGCCGGCAGCGCCGATGCCGTCTTCCTCGCCCGCTTCACCGGTTTCCAGCGACCCCAGGCAGCCCAGTTCGCCTTCGACCGAAACGCCGATGGCGTGGGCCATTTCGACCACTTTGCGCGTCACCAGGACGTTGTAAGCGTAGTTGGCCGGCGTCTTGCCATCCGGCCCCAACGAGCCGTCCATCATCACGCTGGAAAAACCGCTGCGCATCGACTGCTGGCAGACGGCCGGCGAGGTGCCATGATCCTGGTGCAGGCAGACGGGGATGTCCGGGTATTGCTCGATGGCGGCTTCGACCAATTTGCGCAGAAAAGGCTCGCCAGCGTATTTTCGGGCGCCGGCCGAGGCCTGCAGGATGACCGGGCTGTCGCAGGCTTCGGCCGCCTGCATAATGGCCTGGATCTGCTCCATGTTATTGACGTTGAAGGCGGGTAGACCGTAGCTGTGCTCTGCCGCGTGGTCGAGCAGTTGGCGCAGGGAAATGAGGGCCATGGTTGTTCCTTAATTCTGTTGGGAAGCGTTAACAAAATGAAGCGCAGCGGTTCTGGCTAGGCGCGCCGCCACAGGCAGTACGGCGGTGCAACGACGCCAGAATCATTTTGTTGGCGCTTCCGAAATGTGGCGAACGAGGCGCAGCAGGTTGCAGGTATAGCCGTACTCGTTGTCGTACCAGGCCACGACCTTGACGAAGGTCGGGTCGAGCGCGATGCCGGCGCCGGCGTCGAAGATCGAGGGCAGACAGCAGCCGCGGAAATCGGTGGAAACAACGCTGTCGCCGGTATAACCGAGCACGCCCTTGAGCGGGCCGGATTCCGCGGCGGCCTTCATGGCGGCGCAGATGTCCGCGTAGCTGGCCGGCTTTTCCAGTTCGACAGTCAGGTCGACCACCGAGACATCGGAAGTCGGCACGCGGAAGGCCATGCCGGTCAGCTTCTTGTTGAGCGCCGGGATCACCTTGCCGACGGCCTGGGCGGCGCCGGTCGAGGACGGGATGATGTTTTCCAGTATGCCGCGCCCGCCGCGCCAGTCCTTGCCGGAGGGGCCGTCGACGGTCTTTTGTGTGGCGGTTGCAGCGTGCACGGTGCTCATCAGGCCGCGCCTGATGCCGAACTTGTCGTGCAACACCTTGGCCACCGGGGCCAGGCCGTTGGTCGTACACGAAGCAGCCGAAACGATGTCCTCGCCGGCGTAAGTCTCGTGATTGACGCCGTAGACAAACATCGGCGTCGAATCCTTGGCCGGGGCCGACTGGACAACCTTGCGGGCACCAGCATGGACGTGCTTGAGGCAGCCGTCATGAGTCAGAAAATGGCCGGTCGCTTCGATCACGACATCGGCTTTGACCTCGCCCCAAGCCAACTGCTCGGGATGGCGCTCGGCGCTCAGGCGAATACGGCGGCCGTTGACCAGCAGATCATTGCGGTCGACCGCCACTGCACCGGCGAAATTGCCGTGCACCGAGTCGTACTTGAGCATGTAGGCGAGGTAGTCCGGTTCGAGCAGGTCGTTGATGGCGACCACCTCGATGTCGGCGAACTCCGCCTCCTTGGCGATGGCCCGGAAGGCCATGCGCCCGATCCGGCCGAAGCCGTTGATTGCCACCCGTATTGGCATGGTGTTGTCTCCTGTGGATTGTGAATTCTTGGACGAGCCGGCCCGTTACGCCCGCAGCAACGGGCGTTCGGGACGGCTTGAATTGGGGTTGGCCGGACTAGGCTGGCGTCGGGTCAGGCATCAGAAGTCACCATCGCTGCCCCCGGCACTGACGATGGTGCGCAACACCGTCTGCACCAGGTTTTCCGCGGTCAGGCCGAAATGTTCGTAGAGCACCGGCGCCGGGGCCGAAGCGCCGAATTCGTCGATGCCGAGCACGTCGCCGTCGAGGCCGACGTACTTGTGCCAGAAGTCGGTCTGCCCGGCTTCGATTGCGACGCGGCAGACTTCCGGCGGCAGCACGAGCTTCTTCCATGTCGACGACTGCTGGTCGAAGCGCCGCGTGCAGGGCATCGAGACGACGCGCACGGCGACGCCGCCGGCCTTGAGGATAGCCTGCGCCTGCATGGCGATGGCCACTTCCGAGCCGGTGGCGATGATCACCGCCTGCAGTTGGCCGTCGGCTTCGGACAGCACGTAGCCGCCACGGCTAGCACCTTCCGCCCGGCTCGCCGCGCCGCCGTATTGCGGCAGGTTTTGACGCGACAGGAAGAGCGCGGAAGGTCCGCTGTTGTCACCGAAGCGCTCGAGCGCCTCGGCCCAGGCGATGGCTGTTTCCAGCTCATCGCACGGCCGCCACAGGTCGAGGCCGGGAATGATGCGCAGGCTGCTGGCGTGTTCGAGCGGCTGGTGGGTCGGGCCATCCTCGCCGAGGCCGATGGAATCATGGGTGAGGACATGAACGACGCGCTGCTGCATCAGCGCGCTCATCCGAATGGCGTTGCGGGCGTAGTCGGAGAACACGGCGAAGGTGCCGCCGTAGGGAATCAACCCACCGTGCAGCGCCACGCCGTTCATGATCGCCGTCATGCCGAATTCGCGGACGCCGTAGGAAATGTAGTTGGCCTGCCGCTCGCCTGCTTCATGCAGGGCCACGCTGCCTTTGCCGGCGGTCAGGTTGGAGCCGGTCAGGTCGGCCGAACCGCCGAGCAGTTCGGGCACGCGGTCGACCAGCCAATCGAGGCAGTTCTGCGAAGACTTTCGGGTGGCGACGGCGCCTTCCTTGCGGCCGGCCGTGGTCAGCAGTTCGCTTTTAATTTCCGGCCACTTTTCCGGCAGACCGCCGGCCTGCGTGCGTTCGAATTCGGCGGCGAGTTCCGGATACTCGGTGCGGTAAGCGGCGAACCTGGCCAGCCACGAGGCTTCGGCAGTAGCGCCAGTAGCCTGGGCATTCCACGCGGCGCGCAGGCTGTCCGGCACTTCAAACGGTCCATGCGGCCAGCCAAGCGCGGCACGAGTGGCGGCCGTTTCATCGGCGCCGAGCGGCGCGCCATGAACGTCGTGCGAACCGGCCTTGTTCGGCGAACCCCAACCGATCTGCGTGCGGCAGACGATCAGGGTCGGTTGGCCGGTGACGGCCTTGGCTTCGGCAATGGCCGCGGACAGCGCCACCGAGTCATGGCCGTCAATCGGCCCGACAACATGCCAGCCGTAGGCGCGGAAGCGGGCCGGGGTGTCGTCGCGGAACCAGCCTTTGACATGGCCGTCGATGGAAATCCCGTTGTCGTCGTAGAAGCAGGTCAGCTTGTCGAGGCCCCAGACGCCGGCCAGCGAGCAGGCCTCGTGGCTGATGCCTTCCATTAGGCAGCCGTCACCGACGAAAACCCAGGTCCGGTGATCGACGATCTCGAGCCCCGGTCGGTTGTAGCGCTGGGCCAGCAGCTTTTCGGCCAGCGCCATGCCGACGGCGTTGGTCAGTCCCTGGCCGAGCGGCCCGGTGGTCGTCTCGACGCCGGGCGTGTGGCCGACTTCCGGATGGCCGGCGGTGCGGCTGCCGAACTGGCGGAAGTTCTTGAGGTCATCGATATTGAGGTCGTAGCCGGTCAGGTGGAGCAGCGCGTAGAGCAGCATCGAGCCGTGGCCGTTCGACAGTACGAAGCGGTCGCGGTCCGCCCACTGCGGGTTGGCTGGATTGTGCTTGAGATGGTCACGCCACAGCACTTCGGCGATGTCGGCCATGCCCATCGGCGCGCCAGGGTGTCCGGACTTGGCCTGATTGACGGCGTCGATGGCGAGAAAGCGGACGGCGTTGGCCAGTTCGCGGCGGAAGGTGATTTCGGTCTGGTTGCGATCCATGCTTGTCTCCGTTTTTTCCAAATTCAGCTTGCAGTTCGCCCTCCCCGTGGAAACGGGGATCCTGTTCCTTGCATTTCGGGGTTCCCGCCGGAGCGGGGGCGACAAATCCCTAGGCCCGGCGCTTGTGGTCCATCAGGCGCAAAACCATCGGCGTGAAAATCATCTGCATGGCCAGGCCCATCTTGCCGCCGGGAACGACCAGCGTGTTCGGGCGGGTCATCATCGCGCCGTGCAGGATGTTGATCAGGTACTGGAAATCGATGCCCTTCGGGTTGGCGAAGCGGATCACCACCATGCTTTCGTCGGCCGTCGGAATATCGCGGGCGATGAACGGGTTGGAGGTATCGACGATCGGCACGCGCTGGAAATTGACATGGGTGCGCGAGAACTGCGGGCAGAGGTGGCTAACGTAATCTGGCATCCGACGCAGGATGGTGTCGGTGACCGCTTCCTGCGAATAGCCGCGCATTTTCTGGTCGCGGTGCAGCTTCTGGATCCATTCGAGGTTGATGGTCGGCACGACGCCGACGCAGAGATCGACCTGTTTGGCGATGTCGATCTGGTCATCGGCATAGGCGCCGTGCAGGCCTTCGTAGAACATCAGGTCGGTGGCCGAGGTGATCTCCTGCCACGGCGTGAAGGTACCCGGCTCCTGCCCGTAAGGCTCGGCCTCGCCGGCGTCATGCAAGTATTTGCGGACCTTGCCGGTGCCGTTCTGGCCATAGGCGATGAACAGGTCCTGCAATTCATCAAGCAGATTGGCTTCCGGGCCGAAGTGGCTGAAATTGCGATTGCCGGCCTCTTCCTGCGCCTTCATTTCGGCGCGCATGGCCAGGCGGTCGTAGCGATGAAACGAGTCACCCTCGACGATCTGCGCCTTGAGGCACTCGCGGCGGAAGATGTGCTGGAAGCTCTGCATCACCGTGCTGGTGCCGGCGCCGGACGAACCGGTGATGGCGATGATGGGGTGTTTGACGGACATGTGCTTCTCCCTGTGCGTTGAATTCAGGCGCGCGACTCGTCGCGGAACAGCGAGCGTTCCGAAAACAGCGGCGAAACAAACGGCCGATCAGCCCCGGTGTCGTATTCGTGGTGATAGCGCGCCAGCCGCTCGACCTCGTTCTTCGAACCGAGGATGACCGGCACGCGCTGGTGCAGGCTGTCCGGCGCCACATCGAGGATGCGCTGGCGGCCAGTGCTCGCCGCACCACCGGCCTGCTCGATCAGCATGGCCATCGGATTGGCTTCGTAGAGCAGGCGCAGCCGGCCGGGCTTGCTCGGGTCCTTGCTGTCCTTCGGGTACATGAAAATGCCGCCGCGGATCAGGATGCGGTGCACTTCGGCGACCATCGAGGCGATCCAGCGCGTGTTGAAATCCTCACCCCGCACCCCCGTCTTCCCGGCCTTGCACTCGCTGACGTAGCGCTGCACCGGCGGTTCCCAGAAGCGCTCATTGGAGGTGTTGATGGCGAATTCGCGGGTATCTTCCGGCACCCGGATATTGGCGTGGGTCAGGATGAAGTTGCCGCTCTCGCGATCCAGCGTAAAGCCGTGCGTGCCGTTGCCCAGCGTCAGCACCATCATCGTCGACGGGCCGTAGATGGCATAGCCGGCGGCAACCTGTTCGCAGCCCGGGCGCAGGTAATCGCCAAGCTCGGCATCGCCGGCAGCCCCGCGGGCAAAGATGGAAAAAATGGTGCCGACCGAGACATTGACGTCGCTGTTCGACGAGCCGTCGAGCGGGTCGAAAACCAGCAGGTAGCGGCCACGCGGATACTCGGCCGGGATCGGGTACGGATCGTCCATTTCCTCGGAGGCCATGCCGGCCAGTTGGCCGCCCCACTCGCAGTGACGCAGGATCGCTTCGTTGGTCAGCACATCGAGTTTCTTCTGCACCTCGCCCTGGATATTGGTGCTGTCCAGCGCGCCATGGTGGCCGGCCAGCGCCCCCTTGGCGACCATCGCCGAGATGGTCTTGACGGCGGCAGCGACGTCGATGAGCAGGGCGCCGAGTTCGCCATGGCTGGCGCGAGTGTTTTCGATGACGAATTTCGAGAGGGTCGTACGGCCGAATTGCATGGTGTCTCCAATCATTCTTGTGTTACCGCATTGGCAACCAAGATAAGTGACTTGTTAATTAAGAAACAGTCAGATTTTCTTATCAGCTGCTTAAGTCATCGTTTATTAAACGAAGCCTTACGCCGAGCTTCAATATTTCTGACTGGCCCCCAGCGCTCGACCCCGCTAAGGTCAATGCATGAACGCACTTCAGGCCCTGATCTTCGATGTTGATGGCACCCTCGCCGAAACCGAGCGCGACGGCCATCGCCACGCCTTCAACGCCGCCTTCGCCGAACTCGGCCTGAATTGGTACTGGGATGAAACACGATATGGCCACCTGCTCGCCATTACCGGCGGCAAGGAACGCATGCGGCACTATGCGGCGCAGTGCGCTCCGGAGATCGCCAGCCGCCCCGATATCGATGCGCTGATCAGGCAACTGCATGCCGCCAAGACGGCGCATTACGTCCGCCTGGTTGGCGAAGGCCGGCTCAGCCTGCGCTCCGGTGTCGCCGAACTGATCGCCGAAGCACGCGCCGGCGGCATCCGGCTGGCCATCGCCTCCACCACATCATCGGAAAACATCACCGCCCTGCTCGACGCCAGCCTCGCCCCTGGGTCGGCCGACTGGTTCGAGGTGATCGGTGCCGGCGATGTCGTTGCTGCCAAAAAGCCGGCTTCGGACATCTACCACTGGGTGCTCGAACGCCTCGCCTTGCCCACCAGCGCCTGCCTGGCCATCGAGGATTCTGAAAATGGCCTGCGCGCCGCACAGGGGGCTGGCCTGCGCTGCCTGGTCACGGTCAGCGAATACAGCCGAGAACAGGATTTCTCAGGGGCTGCCATGCTTGTCGACACGCTGGCCGGGACATCCCTGTCGTGCCTGGCCCCTTGCCAAGACAGCAAAGGCTGACGCCACGGCAATAGAGGCGTGGCGCTCAGTTCAGATGACTGTCCACGCCCTGGCCGTCGTCCAATTTGCACACCACACCTGCATTTGGTCGGCTGGCATCGGTTTGGCGATGCCATAGCCTTGAGCAAAACGGCACCCCATTTTCCGCAACATGGAACCATGCTCCATGGTTTCGACGCCCTCGGCGATCACCTGGCGGTGGAATGCGCTGGCGAGTTGGATCACGCCATGAACGATGCCCAGATCGTCGGGGTCAATCAACATATCCCGGACAAAACTCTGGTCGATCTTCAACGTATCGACCGGTAGTTTGCGCAGATACGTCAACGACGAATAACCCGTCCCGAAATCATCCAGCGAGAACCGGACGCCAAGCTCCATGCAGCGGTGCAAGACCTGAACCGCCTTGTGCATGTCACCCAAGGCGGCCGTTTCGAGAATTTCCAATTCCAGTTTGGCCGGCGCGACGAGCGGATGGCGACTCAAAGCAAGACCAAGCCGTTCGACGAAATCGACCTGGAGCAGATGCGTGGCGCTGATATTCACACTGACCTTCATGTGCAGGTCTGCCGCCAACCACGCCTCCATCTGGCTCAGTGCAGTCTCGATCACCCATTCGCCGAAGGGAACCTCAAGATCACTGGCGTGCAAATGCGGCAGGAATTCACCTGGCGGCAGTATCCCGCGCTCGGGATGTTGCCAGCGGGCCAGTGCCTCGGTGCCGATCACCTCACCGCTGACCATATCGACCTTGGGTTGGTAGTACAGGATGAATTCGCCGCGCAGCAGGGCCTGTCGCAAGTTGTCCAGATAGGCGCGGTGACTCTGGGCAATTCGATCGCTCTCCGGATCAAAGAGCTGATACCGATTCTTGCCCGCCTGTTTGGCCAGATACATCGCTTGATCAGCATGACGCAGCAAGGTATCAGGGTCGGCATCGTCGGCCGGATACAGGCTGACGCCAATGCTGGCTGAAATAGTAAGTTGATACCCCTCCACCCTGACCGGCTTGCGTACTGCCAGCAACAAGCGATCCAGCACCTGCGAGCACTCCTCCGGTGACGAGATATCCGTAAAGAGGACGACGAACTCATCGCCCCCCAGGCGCGCCAGCGTGTCATCGGCTCGCAAAACGCCTTTCAGATGCTCACTGACCCCCAGCAGCAACTGATCGCCGACCGTATGGCCATAGCGGTCATTGACCGTTTTAAAACCATCGAGGTCCAGGAAGCAGACCGCCGACAATTTGCCGTTGCGCGATGAGTGCGAAATGGACTGATGCAGGCGGTCAGAAAGCAAACGCCGATTCGGCAAGGCCGTCAGGGAGTCGTAATTGGCCGCCCTGTCGAGTTCCATCTCATGCGCCTTGAGCGGGCTGATGTCCGTAAACACGCAGATATAGTGCTGTATCCGGCCATTCGTATCGCGCGCTACCGTCACCGATTGCAGCGCCACAAAAAGTTCGCCACTCTTGCGCCGATTCCAGATTTCACCTTGCCAGAAATCGTGTTGTTGCAAGGCTCCCCAGAAATCCTGATAGAACTGCGCATCATGGCGCCCGGAGGACAGAATTTTGGGGGAGCGCCCTATGACATCAGCGCTGTCGTAGCCGGTAATTCGTTTGAAGGCCGGGTTGATCTTGCTGATCAGCCCCTCCTCATTGGCCACCATGATGGCCTCGTAGCTGTTCTCGAAAACCGAAGTCGCTTCAAGCTGGGCAATTTCAAACTTCTTGCGCTCGGTAACGTCGGTATGCGTACCGGACATGACGAGTGGCGAACCATCAGCGGCCCGCTCGACGACGCTGCCTCGCGTCAAAATCCAGCGCCAGCCCCCATCCTTGGTGAGGCATCGGATCTCGGCCTCGTGTTTATCCGACAATCCGCTCAGATGACGTTCAATCGAGGCTTGCGCCACAGGCAAATCGTCAGGGTGAACCAATTCAGGCCAGTTACTGGTCGCAACATTCATCTCCCCTGGCTGATAACCCAGCATGGTCTCCCAACGCCCGCTGACCTTGAATTCGTTGGTTTTCAGATGCCAATCCCAGTACCCTTGGTCGGCCCCCGCCAGCACACGCTCCAGGCGTTGCTCGCTGTCGCGCAAAGCGATTTCAGCCTGGCGCCGCGCCGTAATATCCGTGCCCAGCACGTAGTAACCGACCACCCGCCCCTGTCCATCGAATTTCGGCGCATAGCTGATCACTTGCCAAATCCCGGGAAACGGCTGCCAGTCGTAGCTTTGCGGCTCCCCTTGGAGAACGCGCTCGATGAGCGGGGCGGCGATCAGGTAGCGCTCCTCGCCAAGGATTTCGCGTACCGTACATCCGGCAATATCGGCCTTGTCCGGAGCAAATCGCTCCCGATACAGGCGATTGACATAGACATAGCGCTGTTGGATGTCAACGAAAGCGATCAGCGCCGGAATATTGTTGATGACTTCCGTTCGATGGCTTTCACTTTCCTGCAATTGCTGCGTCCGTTCCCTGACATGCTGTTCAAGTCGCGTGTTCTGCTCGCGTATCGTCCGCCTGGCTTGGCGAGCCACCGATTCGTCGCGAAACACGATCACGACACCGCGAGTATTCCCGCCAGCGTCTCGAATCGGCGCGGCGCTATCGGCAATCGACAGCACCGAACCGTCTCGCCTGATCAGATTAGTATGGTTGGCCAGTTCAACAACCTCGCCGCTCCTCAGCACCTGCTCTACCGGCAGTTCGACCGGTTCTCCGTTCAGCTCATTGCATAGTTGCAAGACCTCGTCGACCAGCCTTCCCCGAGCCTCGGCAAAAGGCCAGCCTGTCATTTGCTCAGCGACCGCATTCATTCGAGTAATCCGCCGCTGAATGTCCGTAGCGATTACCGCGTCACCAATCGAGCGCAACGTGATCGACAAATCCTCCTCGCGCTCGGCCAGCGCCTGGCGACTGGCCTGTGTCTCGGTCAGCTGGCGTCGAACCAGAAAATAAGTCGCGACCAACAAGGAAAAAAGGAGCACGGAGGCCAGCGCCCCAAACAACACCATCCGTTGCCTCGCCTGCCTCTGCTCCGTCGTGCGTGCTTCAAGCAGATGACGCTCGTGCTCATCCATGGATGACAAAATCTGGTAGGTCGAGGTTCGGGTTTGCTGCAAGGGTGCAGTGGCCACATAAGCATTGGCGGCCTCTAGCCCTTGCGTCTTGCGCAACAACTCGACCTGCCCGGCGATAGCAAGACGTTGGTCAATGATCTGCCGCAGTTGTGCCCAATGCTCTCTTTGGAAAGGATTGTCCTGCGTAAGCGCACCGAGTCGCTGCAACAGGACTTCGCGCTCAGCAATCTTGGCATTGCGCTCGACCAGGTTTTTTTCGTCGCCCGAAATCCTGAACGACTGGGTGCTCAGTTCAATTTGTACCGTATCGGCCCTTACCTGGGCCAATGTCTGGAGTGCCTCATGGGTATGGGCGACCCAGCGAGCGGCCTCGTTGGCATCCGCGGCGACTTTCCAGGTAATGATGGATAGCAGTGAAACCACCATCAGGGCCACCGAAAAAGCAGCCAAAACCCACTTCTCGAATTTATCTGACAATTGCACTACCGTCGCTCGTTAATAATTGGCGGACTCTTCAGCCAAAGCCAATAAGACCTTATTAGCCGAAACAAGAAAATCACAATTCCCCTGAAGGCAATATCTCGCCCTGCCAGCAGCAAGCCATGTAGCCGAGACACGCAGAATCAACAAAAGTTCTTTTTTTGCTAATTTATAATTAACCAAGGCTCAAGTTCGCCCCTCATCGGCCGTAATGATTGATAGAACAAGCCACCCAGGAGCGAGACCATGAGCGAAAAAGAATCCAAGGACAGCCAGGAGCAGCCCGTCAAGGCGCGATCATTTGAAAAGCCGACGATGATCCTCGTTGCCGTCGCGCTCGTGGTAACGCTGGCCAACACCGCGCTGATCGTCATGAACCCCACCGCCAAAAAGGTCGAGCAATTCAATGAAGAGCTCAAGACCGACCTGGCGGAAAGTGTGGCTTCGCTGCACAAGAAGATCGACGGCTTGCGCTCGGCCGAGGCCGAATGGCAGTCCGTGCTCAAAAAAGCCCAGGCCAAGCCGGACGCCATCTACAAGGTCGTCAACACCAAGGACGGCTACCTGACGCTGACGGAAATCGAGAAGACCGAGGGCTCAGCAACGAAGTAGGTCGCCAGGTAGCGCAAACGGCTACATTTTCCGCTCCCGGCCACTAGAATCACCCCATGGAAAACCTGCTCTACTGGATCGGCCTCGCCGCCGTCGCGGTCAGCGCCCTGACCGGCGTGCTTGACGCCGGCCGCAAGAACATGGACCTGATCGGCGCGGTGATGGTTGGCTGCGCCACGGCGCTGGGGGGCGGCACGGTGCGCGACGTGCTGCTCGACCGCAAAGTCTTCTGGATCAGCGATCAGACCTATCTGGTGGTCGCACTGCTCACGACACTGCTCATTTTCTTTGCAGTGCGCGCCCTGCACCTGCCGTCACGTCGCTTCCTGATTCCCGACGCCATCGGCCTGGCGCTATTCACTGTTTCCGGCACGCAGATTGCGCTGGAATGGCAGGCGCCGTGGCTGGTTGCCAGCCTGCTTGGAGTGATTACCGGGGTCGTTGGCGGCGTGCTGCGCGATGTGTTGTGCAACGAAGTGCCGCTGGTTTTCGTGCGCGGCGAACTTTATGCCTCCGCGGCCTGGGCCGGGGCGCTGGTACTGATCGGCCTGCAGGGATTCGACATTTCGCCAGTCATTGCCGCGTGGGCAGGCATGGCGGTCGTTCTTGCCGCCCGCCTGCTGGCCATCGCCTTCCGCATTACCCTGCCGATCTACTCGGAACGGCAGTAAGGCCGATCAGCGGCTACTGCTCTTCCAGTTGGCCACGCAGTTTTGTTTGAAGTACTTCAAGGCGCGATCCATGTAGGCATCGGGCATCTGCGGGTCGTTATCGGCCAGATGGACTTCCGCATCGGGTCTCAAGTCCTGCGACCACATCAGCTTGAGGTCTTCGCGCTGCTCATACGGGGCGTGCTCGTCGATGAATGCGGCCACCGCTTTTGAATCAAACCCCTTTTCGCGGAAGGCAGTGATGATGCTCTTGGCCTCCTTGAGCAGGGCGGCCGCCTTGGGCGGATGACCGGTCGCCACGCTGAGAAAAATCGTTGCCAGCACGGCGGGGTCGTCAGCATTGCCTTTGGTGATACGCACCCACTCCTTGGCCACCAGCCTGTCGTAGGCGACCACATCGTCTTCCGAGGCATCCCGAACGAAATAGGCCCCCTGCGCTTCGGCGTGCAGAATTTCGTCGGCTGACTTTTCCGGTGATTTCAGGCGGGGCAGCGCAGTGTCAATAAATTCCTGCATGGCCTGCCGGGTCATCTGCTCGAATGCCTCCGGCGCCTCGCGCAGGAAGGCGTCAAGTGTCGTCGGTTTGGGCTTGAAGCTTTTCTTGCGCAGCGCTTCAACGAGCTTGATGAACTCACCCTTCGACGGCATTTCCAGCGTTTTGGCGCCGGCGTAGAGCAGCAGCATCGCCGAGCGAATCACCTCTTCCGCGCTGTAGTCTTCGTATTCGTCCGGCTTTGCGTTCAACTGCCGCGCCAGCCAGCGGGCAAAATCGATGCGCATCTGGTTGGCCTGGCACTGGGCAACCTGCGCCCGGTAGCTCGCCACGGACAGCGGGAAGGCAAAGCTGCGCTCATTGACGAAAATCTTCTGCGCCAATGGATCCACCCGGCGCGCATGCAGGCTGGTTTCGCCGGGCATCGCGTGCAGGCGCTTGAGCATCTCGGAGCCGCCCCGCGAATGCGACAGCAGCGTGTTGTCGCGCAGTGACATGGCTGCGGCGCGCAAATCGCCGTTCGAGAAGTCTTCGAGATACAGGCTGATCAGGTTGGCCATGCGCGCCACGGCGCTTTCCAGATCGGTGCGCAAATAGGCAGTGCCGAAATGATCGGCAATCTGGACGATCCCTTTCGGGCCATCGGCTTCCATCCGGGCGATGTCGGCCGGCGTCAGGATGCCCTGCGCCAGCCCGAAGCGCACCGCTTTTTCGAAGTAGGGGCGATCATCAACGACCGCGACGGAGTTGTTCACTGAGGCCATTGTCAGAGCGCCGATTCCTCGTCATCCGCTGCGGCAGCTGGGCCGGGTTTCGGCTTGCTGGCCACCGCTTCGTCGTCCTCGAGGACTTCGACACGGCGCAGCAGGCGGTCGCGCAGGATGATGACGATCTGCTCGAAAATGTCCGACAGTTCGTAGCGCAGCACCCAGGCGGTTTCCATCCAGTCGTGGTCGGCGATTTCCGAGCGCGGCACCTTGGGCCGAGATCCGGTAATGGAATTGCCTTCGTGCAGGGCTTCGTCGATCTCCTCGATTTTTTCGTTGAGCCAGGAGATCGACTTCGATTCATGGCCATACTCGGCATCAAATTCCTCGGAGAACACGCCGGACATGGCGAAGGCCAGCAGCTCGTCATCACGCTCGCCGAAATAATTGGCCAGCACTTCGTAGCCACCTTCGATCTCGCCAATCGCTTCAAGGTACTCGGCGGTCATTTCCTCGTCGCGGTAAAGCACGGCATTCATCATGCCGTGCAGGGCGGCGTGGGTCTGGTCGCGATAGCGAACTTCGAGAATGACGGCCCGGGCGAACTGTTCCGGCGTGACCAGCATATTGACCACGGTCTGTTTCGATCCGTCGAAGCCGCGCATGATGGCGAGCAGGTCCTTCGGCGCGACGTCGTTCAAGATCTCGACCAGTGCGTCATCGCCTTCGCTGTCGGCAATGTTGGCCAGGGCCGTTTCGGCGCCCTTCACGTCGCCGGCGAGAATGAGTTGGGATGCCTTGAGTACGACCGGATGTTTCATTTCATGCCTTATCTAAAAATCGAATAGTGCGGGCTGTGTCAGCGGGGATCAGGACTTCAGCGAATCGAAGCCCTGCTCGCCCAGCCAGTCGTCACCGGCTTCGGCCAGATCACGGTCTTCATCGTCGCCCTCTTCATCACTGTTCCGACTGCTGCGATCTTCCTCGTCACCACGCTCTTCGTCGTCGTCATCGTCGTTCTTCGACGCCGACTGGGGCGCGCTGTGATCGAACTTGCGGATGAATTCCAGGCAGGCGGCAGTCACCATGAACGCCTCACCAGCGCCCTCGGCCAGCACCGCGGCCAGGTAAGGGGCGGCCCAGGATTCCAGCTTGACGACGGCGCTGACGTCATCCCAGCTCGGAAAGTCGCCGTCATCCGGCTCGCACATCACGGCGGCAGCCATGGCCTTGGGATTGGGGAAGGAAAAACCGTCGTAAAACACCGGCACCACCATCTCCGGGCTGAACTCAATCATCGGCAGGATGGACTTCAATTCCTGGCGTTTTTCCTTCAGCCGGAGTTTGAGCGCAGACTTTCCCTCCGAATCGTTCAGCAGATCCTGAATTTCAGCATCGTAAGACGCTGACAACTCGGCGAAGTAATAAGACTTTTTCACTTTTGCATGTTTCCTAAATGGCTGGACCAGATTTCGCGCGCCACGACCAGCGGGTCGTCGATCAGGCTGGTGCGCCGGGTCTCGTCATAGACCTTGCGGCGATCCACATCGGCCAGTACTTCGTAAGCTTCCTGCACCGCCCTGAATTTGCTGGCGGCATCGGGTTCCGGGTTGCGGTCAGGGTGAAACTGAGCCGCTTTCTTCCGGTAGGCCGTCTTGATGATTTCATTGCTGGCATCCGGTGCGACGCCGAGCAGCCCGTAATAGTCTTTCATAGTGCCTTTATCTGTGGTCAGGGATCAGCGAAAACCCGAGTGATTCCCTCGCAAAAAACAACGCGTTACGGCCAAAGGCGAATTATCCGTCAACTAAGCCAACAATGCTTCCTCGCTGTCGACTGGAAGCGATCATCCACGCCCCGGAATGCAAGGGCTGGTCTGGGAATAACAGGAAATTTTGCCAGAAATAGAAAGGCTCAAACAAGGCTCATTGGTTCAGCCATTGCTTAAGTGTCCGATAAATACACGTGACTATTATTTATCAATGGCCCCGCCTAGCATTCAGTCCATAGTTTTTCCCCGACGAATAACCCAGGAGACAAGACGATGGACCAGTCAAACCGCTATGCCGACCTCAGCCTGACCGAAGCCGAACTGATCGCCGGTGGCCAGCACATCCTGTGCGCCTACAAGATGAACCCCAAGGCCGGCCACCGCTATCTTGAAGCCGCCGCTCACTTCGCCGCCGAATCATCCACCGGCACCAATGTCGAGGTCTGTACGACCGACGAATTCACCAAGGGCGTCGATGCCCTGGTCTATCACATCGACGAGGCGAGCGAGGACATGCGCATCGCCTACCCGCTCGACCTGTTCGACCGCAACATGATCGACGGCCGGATGATGATGGCTTCCTTCCTGACGCTGACCATCGGCAACAACCAGGGCATGGGCGACATCGAGCACGCCAAGATGGTCGATTTCTACGTGCCGCGCCGTGGCATCGAGCTGTTCGACGGCCCGAGCAAGGACATTTCCGACCTCTGGCGCATGCTCGGCCGGCCGGTCAAGGACGGCGGCTACATTGCCGGCACCATCATCAAGCCCAAGCTCGGCCTGCGCCCTGAACCGTTCGCCCGCGCCGCCTACGAATTCTGGCTGGGCGGCGACTTCATCAAGAACGACGAGCCGCAGGGCAACCAGGTTTTCGCGCCGCTAAAAAAGGTCATTCCGCTGGTCTATGATTCAATGAAGCGGGCCATGGACGAAACCGGCGAGGCAAAGCTGTTCTCGATGAACATCACGGCCGACGACCATTTCGAAATGTGTGCCCGCGCCGACTTTGCCCTCGAAGCCTTCGGCCCGGATGCCGACAAGCTGGCCTTCCTGGTTGATGGCTATGTCGGCGGCCCGGGCATGATCACTACCGCCCGCCGGCAGTACCCGAACCAATACCTGCACTACCACCGCGCCGGCCACGGCGCCGTCACTTCGCCCTCATCGAAGCGCGGCTACACCGCCTACGTGCTGGCCAAGATGTCCCGCCTGCAGGGCGCTTCCGGCATCCACGTTGGCACCATGGGCTACGGCAAGATGGAAGGCGACAAGGACGACCGCGCCTGCGCCTACATCATCGAGCGCGACAGCTACACGGGACCGGTCTATCACCAGGAGTGGTACGGCATGAAGCCGACGACGCCGATCATTTCCGGCGGCATGAACGCGCTACGCCTGCCTGGCTTCTTCGAAAATCTCGGTCACGGCAATGTGATCAACACGGCTGGCGGAGGGGCGTATGGTCACATCGACTCACCGGCCGCCGGTGCGCGTTCGCTGCGTCAGGCTTACGATTGCTGGAAGGCTGGGGCCGATCCGGTGGAATGGGCGCGCGACCACTACGAGTTCGCTCGGGCGTTTGAATCGTTTCCGCAGGATGCGGATCAGCTTTATCCGGGGTGGCGGCACAAGTTACGGCCGGCGGCGTAAGGGATTTTCGGGTTTTCGGCTGTTGGGCCAAGGGTTGCAAGGCCTCGGCTTCGATGAGGTTGGGGTTCCGCCTTGCTGGCGGGCATACTTTCTTTTGCTTCGCCAAAAGAAAGTAGCCAAAGAAAAGGCGACCCCAAGGTTGGCGCCGGCTACGCCGGTTCCTTCCGCTACTCGTCGGGCCGGGCGGCTTGCCAGAACTCGCCTGCGGCTCAAACAAGGCAAGCCGAAAGCTCCCGGCCCGCCTGCGTTGCTCTGCGCCGCCCAAGGGGCCGAAAACCGTCGCGCGATCAACCGGCGGCCTGGTTTTTTGACCTTCACGATCAACCCGAAAAAAGCCAAATTGAAGTCCACAGTTTCAGCACGGAAGCCTCACCGGGCCCCTTGGAAGGTGCCGAGCAACGTAGGAATGCCGGGGGTAGTCGGCTGGCGTTGTCTGAGCCGCAGGCGAGTTTAGCCAGCCGCCCGGCGTTTCGCGTAGCGCAGGGAACCGGCGTAGCCGGCACCGCCCCGGGGTCGCCTTTTCTTTGCTTACTTTCTTTTGGCGAAGCAAAAGAAAGTAAGGCGCGCCTCAAGCGCGAAAACCAACGCTAAAACAATCACCAGCATTAAACTCCCCCTTACCAGACACCCAAATAACCGAGCCCTTCCCTGAACATGAACTTCATCCGCACCCTGACGCTCCGCCAGTTGCAGATCTTCGTCGTCGCCGCCCGCCACCTGAGCTATGCCCGCGCCGCGGAGGAACTGCACCTGACGCCCCCCGCCGTCTCGATGCAGTTGAAACAGCTCGAAGACAACGTCGGCCTGCCACTGTTCGAACGCATGGGCCGTGGCGTCGCGCTGACGGATGCCGGCGAGCTGCTGATGCACCACGCCCTGCGCGTGCTCGGCGAGATCAAGGACGCCGAGGCCAACCTTCAGGGCCTGCTCGGGGCCGAAGCCGGCCAGCTCTCGGTCGGTCTGGTCAGCACTGCCAAATATTTCATGCCCCGCCTGCTCGCCCAGTTTTCGCAGGCGCACCCCGGCATCGAAGTGCAGTTCTCGGTCGGCAACCGCGAAACGCTGCTGCAAAAGCTGCAGGACAACGCCATCGACCTCGCCGTGATGGGCCGTATCCCGGTCGAGATCGACGCTCACGCCGAGCCGATGGCCAGCCACCCTTACGTGCTGATCGGCCCGGCCGACCACCCGCTGCGTGACGCCCGCCGTTTTGACCTGCAGGAGCTGCGCCACGAAACCTTTCTGCTGCGTGAGGAAGGCTCGGGTTCGCGCCGGGTGGCCGAGGAAATGTTCAAGAACCATCTGTTCACACCGGCCAAGACCATTAGCATGGGCAGCAACGAAACGATCAAGCAAGCGGTCATGGCCGGCATGGGCATCGCGCTGATTTCGCTGCACACCCTGCCGCTTGAACTGAAAACCGCCGAGGTGGCCGTATTCGACGTCATCGGCACACCGATTGAACGCACCTGGTACGTCGTGCACATGAACAGTAAACGCCTGCTGCCAGCTGGCCAGCGCTTCCGCCAGTTCCTGCTCGAACAGGCGACGCCGGGGCTGGAGCAGGAATTCGGTCGCTATCTTGCGGCGCGTACCGCATCCTGATTTGCTTACGCTACAATCTGTTGCACCGCAACAATAATGCCTTCAACCTCGATCATGCATCCTCGCCTTGCGCTTTCCGACCTGCAGGAGCACCCGCTCCGCCAGCGCCTGAACAACGAGTTCCACGCCCGGCCGCCCGTACCGTTGGTCGGCGCCATGCTCGTCTCGCATCTGGTCTTCAAGCACAGCGCCGAGAAAGCACCGGCCGCCCGTGACAACCTGAGCAAGCTCTGCCAGGGCCACGTCTGCAATTCGATTGAAAGCTCCGACTCGCACCTGATGATCGATACCGGCGCCTTCCGCATGCGCTGGGAGCTACACACCGAATTCTCCAGCTACACCTTCTTCCGCCCGCTGGCCAGCGGCGAAGAACTGCACCCGGACGTCACTGCATTCGATGCCGTGCATCCCGAGTGGTTTTCCGGCATCCCTGGCAAGCTGATCGTCGCCACCCATGTCGAACTGCGGTCGACCGACGAAATCAGCCCGGATTCGATTCTCGCCAGCCTGACGCCGAAC
>JAGTRV010000242.1 GCA_018262245.1 Pseudomonadota bacterium
TATCAGCGCTTTGAGCAAGTTGGGAGAAGCTACCGGGCGACATGGTGTCCGATAGTCCGGTCATGCCGGCGTGGGCATCTGACGGTAGCCCCCAGAGCGGTCCTGAAATGCGGGGGAATAATAGGTACAGCGCCAACATGAATGGAACTGCCTGCAGGCAGAGCAGGGCTGCATAGCGCAAGCTGTGGCGAAGGTTGCTGGCCGGGCCGCCATGCAGGCGGATCAATGTAGCGGTGACCAGCCACAGGCAGGCCAGCAGCCAGAGACCGGTGGGAATGCTCTGTGAGTATAAGTAGTGGGTCAGCAGCAGGAAATAACCGAGCGTGACAAGCACCATTGCATCGCGCCGCGATTTCAATTCGAGCAACTTCATGGTCGTGAAGATTACCAGCATGGCGACACCGGCGTCACGGCCGAACAGGGTGTGGAATTCAATGATGATTCCGGCGCAGCCGGCGCCGACCAGCGGCAGGAGTATCCAGCGTCCCGGCAGGCGCTGGTCCCGCCACCATAGCCAGGTGGCCCAGAGCAGCAACATCCCGGCCAGAGCGCTGAGCCACGGTGGTTGATGCAGCATGTGCGGTGCCGTGGTGACCAGTGCCGTGGCGAACAACCATGGTGTGGCGCGGCGGTCGAGCGCTTCGCTGGCTTGGGTGCTCATGGCTGAAAGAGGGCAAGGGTTTCGAGGCAGCGGCGGCAATGCTGCTCACCGCAACCTGCTTGAAGCTTGAGGTGCGGCAGGTTCAGGCCATATTGCAGGCCAGTGGTGTCGGCGGCAATTAGCCAACCGGTCAGGATTGCGATGCGGGTTTCGTTTGGCAGTGTCGGGTCGGTCTGTTGCCAGTCGAGCATCAGCTCAGCCTGTGCTCCGCCGGCGAACTGTTTGATCAGCAACGGTCTTTCGGTATTTTTTGCGCTGGCTTTCCAGGCGACATGGCGCGGAGAATCGGCCGCCTGGCGCTCGCGAAAGCCGGCGAAGTCCTCCTGGCCACCCTCGCCGTTGCGCTCGCCATTGGTCGATGAGGGCATGGCGGTTGGCAGGGGGCTGGCTATTGGTCGGGGATAGATCAGGCAGCACATTGCTGGCTGCAGATAGGCCCAGGCGGTAAATAGGCCTAGCGGGTAGCGTGTGGACAGGCGGACACGCGGCAGGTCAAGCCAGCCTCGTTGCGTGGTGTTCAGAGGTATGTTGATTTTCACGCTGCTTTGACTGGCGACCGATGCCGTGACCGGCTTGCCGGCTTGGGCTTCGAGGTCGAGCATCAGGCGAGGTGTCGAACGTTCGTTCTCCAAAGTGAGCGGAAAGTGTGCCGTTTCCCCAGCAAAGACGGACTCGCAACGGCCCGGCGTGATGATCAGGCCGTACAGGTTGCGAAAAGTGTGGATCATGCCGGCGATGCCCAGTCCGGCGAGCATGAAAACCAGGGCATGGCCGAGTGCCAGGTTGTAGTTGATGGCGCCGATCAGCATGACGATCAGTGCAGCGGCGAAGAGCAGGCCGCCGCGTGACGGAATAATGAAAATTCGCCTCTGGCCAAGGCGCAAGGGCGCCGTACCGTCGCTACGCCAACGGAACAGGTACTGCTTGAATGTGGCGAGGAGGCTCACCTGGATCAGGGAATGGCGACGCTGCGGATTAGGGCGGCGATGTCTTCTGCCTGGGCATAGCCGCCCCCCTGAGCCGAACGCAGCCGGTGCCGGGCAACCGATGGGAGGACTGCTTGCACGTCGTCCGGCAGGACCATGTCACGTCCATCCAGCCAGGCCCAGGCACGGGCTGCGGCGAGCAAGGCAAGGCCGGCGCGGGGCGACAGTCCGTGCTGAAAGGCCGAGGTTTGCCGGCTTGCCTCGACCAGCGCCTGAACGTAATCAATCAGCGGACTGGAGGCATGGGTGCCCGCGACCTCATGCTGCAGTTTTGGCAGGTCTTCAGCCTTGACCATCGGGGCCAGTTGCTCCACCTGGCGGCGTTGTCCGCCGCTGGCGAGCAGGGCGCGCTCGGCGGCGCGGTCCGGATAGCCGAGTTCGATGCGCATCAGGAAGCGGTCAAGTTGCGATTCGGGGAGCGGGAAGGTGCCGATCTGGTGGGCCGGGTTCTGGGTGGCGATGACGAAGAAGGGCTGGGGCAGGTTGCGGGTCTGGCCTTCTGCGGTGACCTGGCCTTCTTCCATGGCCTCGAGCAGCGCGCTCTGGGTTTTGGGCGTGGCGCGGTTGATCTCGTCGGCCAGCACCAGTTGGGCGAAAACAGGGCCGGGCAGGAAGCGGAACTCACTCTTGTCACGATCAAAGATGGAAACGCCGGTGATATCAGCCGGTAGTAAGTCGCTGGTGAACTGGATGCGTGAGAACTGCAGGCCTAGCAACCGGGCCAGCGTATGGGCCAGCGTGGTCTTGCCCATGCCCGGCAGATCCTCGATCAGCAGGTGTCCGTTGGCCAGCAGGCAGGCAATCGCCAGACGGATCTCAGTATCCTTGCCAAGGATGATCTGGCTGGCTTGCTTGAGAACTGCCGCGAAAGGTTGTGGACGGCCGGCCATTGGCGAAAGTGGGCTTTTGAGCATCATGGGTTTCCATTGTTCCAATTCAATCCGATTCTAATGCTTGAAGCGCCGGACATAATGGGACGATAATGCCATTTCGACATGCGCCGTTTTGTGCGCTGCTTCGCAGAGAGAGAACAAGTGACGACCACTGCCTTCATTACCCATCGCGACTGCCAGTTGCACGATATGGGGTCGCATCACCCTGAATGCCCGCAGCGTTTGACAGCTATCAACGATCACCTGATCGCCCAAGGGATCGACGCTTACTTCACCTACTACGACGCGCCGCTGGCCACTTTCGAGCAATTGTTGCGTGTTCACCCGGCTTCGCATCTTGAGCGCATCAAGCGTGCCTCACCGGAGCTGGGGGTGGTGCACCTTGATCCGGATACCGCGATGAACCCGCATACCTGGCAGGCTGCGCTGCGCGCCGCTGGTGCTGGCTGCATGGCGGTTGATCTGGTGCTGAACAAGGAGGTCGAGAATGCTTTCTGTGCGGTTCGCCCGCCTGGTCACCACTGCGAGAAAGCTACGCCGATGGGCTTTTGCTTCTTCAACAACATTGGCGTTGCCGCGCGTCACGCCCTGAAGGTACACGGCCTGGAGCGCGTTGCCATCATCGACTTTGACGTGCACCACGGTAACGGTACTGAAGACTGCTTTGCCGGCGACGAGCAGGTGCTGATGTGCAGCATTTTCCAGCATCCGTTTTATCCATATAGTGGCGCCGACAAGCCGGCTGCCAACATGTGCAATGTGCCGCTCGCCGCAGGCTGTGGCGGAGAAGAGTTCCGCGATGCAGTGATGCAGGTATGGACGCCGCGCCTCAAGGAGTTCAAGCCGCAGATGATCTTCATTTCCGCCGGCTTCGACGGACACTACGAAGACGACATGGGCGGTCTGAAACTGGTCGAAAAGGACTTCGCCTGGTGCACCGAACATTTGAAGAAACTGGCCGCTGAAATGTGCGAAAAGCGCATTGTCTCCATGCTGGAGGGCGGTTATGTGATGACCTCGCTGGCCCGTAGCGTGGGCGCACATCTGCGGGCGCTGGCAGACCTCTAGTGCCAGCCTCCGGGTTTATGGTGGCAAGTACTGATTTCTTTAGAAAAAGAACCGGGTGGGGTAAAATCCCGCCCTCTTTTTCATGTTTCCAACGTTTAACCGGACAAATCCATGGCGTTGATTGTTCAAAAATACGGCGGCACGTCGGTCGGTAACCCCGAGCGCATCAAAAACGTCGCCAAACGCGTTGCCAAGTTCCAGGCGCAGGGTCATCAGGTTGTGGTCGTCGTTTCCGCGATGAGCGGCGAAACCAACAAGCTGATTGCACTGGCCAAGGAAGTCCAGGCCAATCCCGATCCGCGCGAGCTGGATGCGATCATGTCAACCGGCGAACAGGTCACCACCGGCCTGCTTTCCATGGCATTGATGGACATCGGCTGCAAGGCCAAGAGTTACACCGGTGGCCAGGTCAAGGTGCTGACTGACAGCACCCATACCAAGGCACGCATCCTGTCGATTGACGAAGCCAACATGCGGCGTGATCTCGATGCCGGCAATGTGGTCGTCGTCGCCGGTTTCCAGGGTGTCGATGCCGACGGCAACATCACGACGCTCGGCCGTGGCGGTTCCGATACCTCCGGCGTGGCGTTGGCCGCGGCGCTGAAGGCCGACGAGTGCCAGATCTACACCGACGTCGATGGCGTCTACACGACCGACCCGCGCGTCGTGCCGGAAGCCAAGAAGCTCGACACCATCACCTTCGAAGAGATGCTGGAAATGGCCAGCCTCGGTTCCAAGGTGCTGCAGATCCGCTCGGTCGAATTCGCCGGCAAGTACAAGGTCAAACTGCGCGTTCTTTCCAGCTTCCAGGACGAAGGGGAAGGCACGCTG
>JAGTRV010000097.1 GCA_018262245.1 Pseudomonadota bacterium
GGAGCTGGGGCCGATGTTTTCCAGCTATCAGATCAATGTGCCCCAGCTCGACGTTGATCTCGACCGCGTCAAGGCTAAGCAGCAGGGGGTTTCGGTGACGGACGTCTTCGACACCATGCAGATCTACCTCGGCTCGCTGTACGTGAACGACTTCAACCGCTTCGGCCGCACCTATCAGGTCCGCGCCCAGGCCGATGCGCCGTTCCGCGCCCACCCGGAAGACATCCTGCAACTGAAGACGCGCAACAATCAGGGCGAGATGGTGCCGCTCTCCTCGCTGGTCAAGGTGCGCTCCACCTTCGGGCCGGAAATGGTCGTCCGCTACAACGGCTACACCGCGGCCGACATCAACGGCGGCCCGGCCCCCGGCTATTCCTCGGCGCAGGCCGAGGCGGCGGCCGAACGCATCGCGGCGGAAACCCTGCCGCGCGGCGTGCGCTTCGAATGGACCGACCTGACCTACCAGAAGATTCTGGCCGGCAATGCCGGTATCTGGGTCTTCCCGATCAGCCTGCTGCTCGTCTTCCTGGTCCTTGCCGCGCAGTACGAAAGCCTGACCCTGCCGCTGGCCGTGATCATGATCGTGCCAATGAGCATCCTGGCGGCGCTGACCGGCGTCTGGCTGACCGGTGGCGACAACAACATCTTCACCCAGATCGGGCTGATGGTGCTGGTCGGGCTGGCCTGCAAGAACGCCATCCTGATCGTCGAGTTCGCTCGTGAACTGGAGCTGCAGGGCGCGACGCCGCTGCAGGCGGCCATCGACGCCAGCCGGCTGCGCCTGCGCCCGATCTTGATGACCTCGATCGCCTTCGTCATGGGCGTCATCCCGCTCGTCACCTCGACCGGTGCCGGGTCCGAAATGCGCCACGCCATGGGCATCGCCGTCTTCTTCGGCATGCTCGGCGTGACCACTTTCGGGCTGTTCCTGACCCCGGTTTTCTATGTGCTGCTACGGACGCTGGACAAGGGCCACAAGCTGCACACCGCCGCCCCGCACGAGGCGCCGATTGCCCCAGCCCATAGCGCGGCCTGAGCCGCAGGAGAAATGAACATGGACTACTTGCTCCCTTACTATCCCCGCGCCAGCACCGTGGCCGAATCTCCCAAGCGCCCGGCGGGCACTGCCAGACTCATCCCATTGCTCGCGGCATTGCTGACGCTGGCCGGCTGCTCGCTGGCCCCGAGCTACCAGCCACCCGTGGTCGATACCCCGGCCGCGTTCAAGGAAGCGCCGGCCAATAGCCAGTGGAAGACGGCCGAGCCGGCCGAGAACATCCCGCGCGGCGAATGGTGGAAGGCCTTCGCCGACCCGACGCTGGACGACCTCGAAGCCCGGGCGGCTGCCGCCAACCAGGACCTCAAGGCCGGCGCCGCCCGCCTGGCCCAGGCCCGGGCCCTGCAACAGAATGCCCGCTCGGCGCTCTTCCCGCAGATCGGCATCGGCGCCGGGCCGACCCGCCAGCGCCCCTCACCGGCCTCGCAAGGGCTGGCGGCCGACGCCGACACCAGCATCTCGACCCTTTGGCGGGCGCAAGCTACGGTCGCCTACGAGGCTGACCTGTTCGGCCGGGTGAGCAGCAGCGTCGATGCGGCCAAAGCCACCACCGAGCAGCGCGAGGCCCTGTTCCACTCGCTGCAGCTGGCTATCCAGGCCGACGTCGCGCAGGCCTATTTCTCGCTGCGCGAACTCGATGCCATGTCTGCCCTTTATGCCGAGACGGTGACCCTGCGTGAGCAGAGTACCCAGCTGTTCCAGCGCCGCTTCGACGAAGGGGACATCAGCGAGCTGGAACTGGCCCGCTCCCGCACCGAACTTGCCTCGGCCCGTTCCGAGGCGCTGGGCATCGCCCGCCAGCGCGCCGTCGCCGAGCACAGCCTGGCCATCCTGCTCGGCCAGGCACCGGCTGCCTTCGCGCTGCCGGCGAAGCCGCTCAACCGGGTCAGCCTGCAGGTGCCGGCCGGTTTGCCCTCGACCCTGCTCGAACGGCGTCCCGACATTGCCGCCGCCGAACGGGCGATGGCCGCCGCCAATGCCCGCATCGGCACGGCCCGTGCCGCTTTCTTTCCGCGCCTCAGCCTGACCGGGGCGCTCGGTTACGAGTCGGCCGAACTGGGTGACCTGTTCAAGTGGAGCAGCCGCGCCTTCGTCATGGGGCCGCTGGTCGGCACGCTGCTGTCGCTGCCTGTGTTCGATGGCGGTGCCCGCCAGGCCGGGGTTGACCAGGCCCATGCCGCCTACGCCGAAGAGGCAGCCAACTACCAGCAGACGGTACTCAAGGCCTTCAAGGAGGTGGAGGACAACCTGGCCCACCTGCGCCTGCTCGTCGACCAGACTCAGGCGCAGGACGAGGCGGTCAGTTCGGCCCGGCGTTCCGCCCGGCTGTCGCAGATCCAGTACCGCGAAGGCTCGGTCAGCCACCTCAACGTGATCGACGCCGACCGCAGCGTGCTGCAGCAGCAACGCGTTGCTGTCCAGCTTGAGGCCGAACAGGCGCGGGCGACGGTCAATCTGATCCGGGCAATCGGCGGGGGGTGGAGCAGTGCATCGACGAACTAAAGCAGGATTAACCTTGTTATCGTTGTCTAACGATCAAGACCGGAAGAGGGTAGCAAACCGCATTGCGTCAGGCTTCGGCAGGCCACAACAAAATGGAAGCACGTCCCGATGACCGCAGCGATAAATCGATCGACAACAAGCCACCCTGTCCTGCCGGGCCGCTTTCGCCGCGCCCTGTGGCGTGTTTTGCCGCTCATCGGCGGCTTGCATGCCTACATCGGCTGGCGCCTGCTGCCGGCCCTCGATCTCGGTGCGGCCGGCCTGGCGCTGGCGATTGGCGGGCTGGTGATTTCGACCTGCCTGGTGCCGCTCGGCCTGCTGGCACGCTTCGTTGTCGCCCGTCAGGCGCTGGCCGACCGGCTCAGCTGGCTGGGCGGTCTGGCGATGGGGTTGTTTTCCTCGGTGCTGGTGCTGACCGTGCTGCGCGACCTTGTACGTCTGCTGGCTGATGCCCCGTCGCTGGCCGAGCCGACGGCCATTGCCGTTCTTGGCCTGGCCAGCCTGTTCACGCTGGTCGGCTACGTCAATGCGCGGCGGCTCGCTCGCGTCGTCACGGTGGATATCCCATTGGCCAATCTGCCGAAAGAGCTGGCCGGATTCACGATCGTCCAACTCAGCGACATCCATGTCGGGCCAACGATCAAGCGAGAATATGTCCAGGCCATTGTCGACCGCGTCAATCAACTCGATGCCGATCTGGTCGCCATTACCGGCGATGTGGTCGATGGCAGCGTCGAGGACTTGCGCGCCCATACCGCGCCGCTGGGCAGCCTGCGCAGCCGGCATGGCAGCTATGTGGTCACCGGCAACCACGAGTACTACTCCGGTGCGACGGCCTGGATGCGTGAATTCGAGCGGATCGGATTGCGTGGCTTGCACAACCGCCACGTCGTCATTGCCCACTGTGGTGCGCGCTTCGTCCTGGCCGGAGTGACCGATTTTTCGGCCGGCGCCTTCGATACGGGGCAGGCCAGCGATCCGAATACTGCTCTGGCGGGCAGCCCACCCGACCTGCTGCGCATCCTTCTCGCTCACCAGCCGCGTTCAGCGACCGCTGCCGAAGCTGCCGGCTTCGACCTGCAACTTTCCGGCCACACCCACGGTGGCCAGTTCTGGCCGTGGAATTTCTTCGTGCCGTTGCAGCAGCCCTTTACCGCCGGCTTGCACCAGCTTGGTCGGCTGATGGTCTACACCAGTCGTGGCACCGGCTACTGGGGGCCACCCAAACGCTTCGGTGCGCCCTCGGAAATTACCGTACTACGCCTGATCGCAGCCTAAAGGGCGACTCGGGGACCGGATGCGCGTGCTGTCTTGAAAGTTGCCGCTCAGGCAGACTGGCAGTCTGTTGTTGCTGGCGACAGACCGCAGTTCGGCCATAGCCGACGGTGGGCTCAAATTGAAAAATGGCCGGTTCTGATTCCAGACCGGCCATTGGCATCTTTAGGGCATGAGCGACTGCTTTTAGACCCTCGCTACCTCCGCTTCGTGCCCTAAACGGCCTGATGAAATTTTCATGGGCTACGGCAGCTTACTGATTCCAAACCCGCCGCCCATCTGAACCAGTCATCCGTAAGCAACTCAACCACTGCCGCCGTTCGGCTTGATGGCAAGCTCGGTCGGCAATGAGTCGGTTATCTGGCGCTCATTGGCCAATCATGCTCAACGGCATAGGGCATCACTCACAACCAACTGAATCTATTCGCGCATAACCCGAACAAGAAGGCTTCTTTACATGCTTTTACCTCGCGACTGATCCAGATTGCCGCAACCCTGTCGTTAATGAATGCAAGTGGCTTGTATTGTCGATGTGGCAAGCAGCCTTTTCATTAGGAGTCAATCATGTCAATCAGCGGAATAGGAAGTGGCGGTGGGTTCGATCTATCAAAAATGGCGTCGAGCATGGCGACCAAGATAGTAAAGGAACTCGATACCGATCAGAGTGGAAGCGTCAACAAGGCGGAATTTGTTACCGGTATGACGGCCAAAGGGGTCTCTGCCACAGATGCGAGTGCAAAGTTCGACAGCATCGACACAGAGAAGACTGGATCGATTAGCCAGTCTGATATTGAAACGAACATCAAGTCCTCGGCGCCGAAAGACGGTGCTCCGCCGGGAGGCGGCGCAAAGGGAGCCCCCCCTGCCGGAGGCGGAGGACAAGCCAATGGTTCCACCTCTTCATCCTCATCCAGCAGTTCGAAATCCTACGAAAAGGCGGACACCAACAAGGATGGAACGGTCAGCCAAGTCGAACAATTGCTGTATTCCATGAAGCATCCCGAAGCGACATCATCTAGCGACAACAAGACAACTACCCAGCCGCTCGGCAAAACGATAGACGTTCAGGCCTGAGATACCGGCTGCCTTGGTGCCTTCTCAGGCTCGCACTAGCTTGCCGGTGGGCGACTAAGGCCTGTTGGCGACTAATCGTCGCAAACCCTGCCCGACAAAGACTTCAGGCTCGCAGTCGGCTGATATGCTTCGACTTCGTACGTCGGCAATATGATGAGTAACCGGTCGATTGTTTCTGGTGATTCTCGATGGACTCAATGACAGGAGTTGGCCGGGAGTTTGAGTTCGACGCGACGCCTGTAAGCAGCCAGTCGAAAAACATCGTTCCAGTTTATGACCGCTTTGCGGCAAGAAGCCAGAGTAGTGCTACCGGCCATCAGCGGTCAGTCGGCATGCGATATGATTAGCCAATTTCTGACAACAAGGTGACTTTCCGTTCATGTCCCGCGCTCGATTGAATATCCTCAAATTTTTGCTCGTTCTCATTGCAGTGCTAACAACTGCGACGGCAAATGCAGGGGTGTTTGGATTTGGTGGCACAAGTTGGAAGGAAGAAGTGCTGCTGCATGATGGCAGCAAGATTCTCGTGGAACGCCATTCCAGCTACGGTGGGCGTCACGAACTTTCTCAAGGGGCGCCGATCAAGGAGCAATCCGTGACCTTCAGCGTACCGGGAGGGAATCAGTCGATTATCTGGAAAAGCGAATTCACCGAAGACGTTGGGCGCGGCAACTTCGACTTGCTGGCTGTTCATATCCTCAAAGGTACGCCGTACATCGTGGCCGAACCCAACCTGTGCCTAGCGTTCAATAAATGGGGCAGGCCCAATCCGCCCTATGTTTTTTTCAAGCACGATGGCAAGGCGTGGCAACGGATTTCAATGGCTGAGTTTCCGCTTGAATTCAAAGATTTAAATGTCACCATCGATATCAAAGACCCGGATTTATTCGAAGCCCTTGAACACTACAAAGTACTTCCGGCCAGCGTGATCAAGAAGCTAAACGGCAGCCTGACGCCAAGCATATATAAAACCATTTTGCGTGAGCCAATCAAGCAAACGGGACCTGTGGCGTGTGGCGAGATGATTCGTAATGGTCATGGCTGGTCTGGATTAGGGCCATATATGCGGCAGCCGTCACTTGGTGCATGTCTCCAATTCTGTAATCGGGAGAAGGTTGCCCAACAAAATTGCCCTTGTAATCGCCTGTTTCAGACCGATACAGCCCAATAGGAGCTTGGTCCGCTTAGGGCACGAAGCGGAAGTTGCTGGGGGATAAAAGCAGTCGTTCAGCCCATCGAGTTGCCAATGGCCGGTCTGTAAGTAGAACCGGTCATTTTTATTGAACAGGCTACCGACCGCTTAGGCCGATATGTCGCCTGTTGCCGCTGGCATGAGACCGATTTCGATCATTAGAGAAGAGGGCGTGAAAGCCTATGGCTGTGGGGCGTCTGCCGCGATTGTCAGCAGTTCGGCGAGATTTTGTGGAAACGTTCCGGAATTTCGGCCGCCACGGATTACCTTGTTCAGAACGAGCCCAATTAAGGCAAGCCAGGGGGAGAAGACTAGAAATTCATCGGTGATCTGCGCCATACTGGGGTTAGGTGGGAGGGCCGGATTTCGATGCAATTCAACAATGAACGGCAGATATTGGGGAAACTCATTACATGACCGCTTTTCGGCTTGGCAGCTTGAGAGTTCGACTGCTGGCGATGCTTGCAGCACCGCTAATGGTGATTTTTGCTGCCATGTTTCTGGTTACTTTGTACGAGCGCGAACGGCGTATCGAGAGTGCGCTGGAGCAGCTTCAACGAACGGCTGGTCAGCTGGTGGCAGAGCAGGCTCGGAACGTCGTGGAAATCAAAGAGCTGCTTGCGAGGCTCATGACCGTTGATGCGATTCAAGGCTATGCGACCCAGCCCGGTCATTGTTCGGAACTTCTCGCTAATGAGTTGAAGGCGCAGCGACGATTGGTGAATATCGGGGTTGTGGACTTGGACGGGCAGTTGCTTTGCAGCGCGGTATCAGGCCTGGTCTCGCTCAATGTTGCTGACCGCGGATATTTCATTAATGCGCTGAAAGAGCGCGACTATGTTATTGGCGGACCACACGTTGGCAGGAGAGTGGGGCGGTCAGTTATTCCCATCGCCACCGCGCTCCGCGATTCCTCTGGCAAGGCAATTGGCGTCATCTTTGCCTCGTTGGATGTCGGTTGGCTCAACAATGAGTTGGCCAAGATAAGCCGGCCGGAAACATCGCGGTTGGGGCTAATTGACAATCAGGGCTACGTGCTGGCCCGTCATCCCGACCCGGAGGGCTGGGTCGGTCGGAGTGCTGCGGAAACTTCCTTCTTCAAGATGCTGATCCAGCACGGCGGTAGCGGACTGGCGGAAGAGGTTGGATTCGATGGCGTGCCCCGTATCTACGCGTTGGCAAGATTTACCGATACCCTGGATGGGCCGATCCATTTTTGGCTTGGTGCGGACAAGGAGAGCGTGACGGCTGCAATTGACCGGCAGTTGGTGCGTACCATAGTCGTCAGTGCTGCATTGATGTTGGGTTTCCTGTGTCTGGCATGGTTCATCGCTGACCGCTGGCTTGTGAAGCCTATTCTGGCCGTCGCCACCGCTGCCAGGCGACTTCGCAGCGGCGACCTCGATGCCCGTACTGGTCTGAGGCGGAGCAACGATGAGCTAGGGGAGTTGCTGGAAGCTTTCGATCACATGGCAGAAGATTTGGCAGAAAGTGACCGAAACCTGCGTCGGCAAGCGGTCGCTCTGGAGCGGGCCAAAGGCGATGCAGAAGCTGCCAGCGCCGCCAAGAGCACCTTCCTCGCCAACATGAGCCACGAAATCCGCACGCCGCTGAACGGCATCCTCGGCATGGCGCATCTCATCCGTCGCGGCGGCCTCACGGACGAGCAGGCGAAGCGTATGGATACGCTTCAGGTATCGAGCGAACATCTGCTGAATATCATCAATACCATCCTCGAACTGTCAAAGATCGAGGCCGGCAAGTTTGTTCTGGAGGAAACGAGCGTCAGGATAGAAACCCTGATCGCCAACATCGCTTCGATACTCCAGGACCGGATACAGGCCAAACACTTGGTGCTGCGCACGGAAGTCGGCGCTCTGCCGGCCAACCTGCTGGGTGATGCCACCCGTATCCAGCAAGCGCTGCTCAATTATGCCGGTAACGCCGTCAAATTCACCGAGACCGGCAACATCGCCCTGCGAGTACTTCCGCTCGAGGAGGATGCGGATAGCGTCCTGATCCGCTTTGAAGTTCAGGATACTGGCATCGGCATCGCCCCGGAGGTGATGCCCAAGCTCTTTACCGCCTTCGAGCAGGCGGATGCCACATCGACCCGCAAATACGGTGGTACCGGCTTGGGGCTGGCAATCACGCAGAAGATCGCCAAACTCATGGGCGGCGATGCTGGCGTGGAAAGCACCCTTGGGGTGGGCAGCACCTTCTGGTTCTCCGTCCGACTGAAGAAAGGTAAGCAGGCTTCCGCCGTGTACGGTAATCAGCCGATGGCCGAGGAAATTCTGAAGCGCGATTACCGAGGAACACGCATCCTGCTGGCTGAAGATGAACCCATCAACCGCGAGGTCGCCCAGATCATGTTGAACGATGTGGGGATGGCGGTCGATGTCGCGGAAGATGGCATCGCTGCGCTCAGGCTGGCCGGTGAGGTCGACTACGCCCTGATCTTGATGGACATGCAGATGCCCAACATGAATGGCCTTGATGCAACCCGGCAGATTCGCCAGCTGCCCCGGCACAAGGAGACTCCGATTCTGGCGATGACTGCGAACGCCTTTGTCGAGGACAAGGAAAGGTGCTTCGAAGCCGGCATGAACGACTTTATCGCCAAGCCAGTCGAGCCCGAATCGCTCTACGACAAGCTGCTGCATTGGCTTTCACGCGGGCCGTCACACTGAACCGTTCTTGCCGAGTTGCCTCCGGATTTGACCTGGCATCCCCCTCGCCGCACAGCCAGCGGGGATTGGCCTTGGTGGCCTAGCCGCTTGCCCGGCTCCCTCTCTCTGAACTAAACCAAAGTCTAATAGCCGCCTTTGGGCTTTCAGAATAACTTTGTCTCCAGGCGAATTATCGAGAAAAAACGATTATTTCGCAGATTCCGGGCGAACAAGATCGCTTTGATTCGGGAATGGCGGGCCCCCAAGTCCTGCTGTAAAGAGGAGACATAGATGGCTGTGCTTAATAGAATGGACTGGTACGACCTGGCCAGGACTACCAACTGGACGCCCAAGTACGTGACCGAAGATGAACTCTTCCCGCCGCTGTTGGCTGGGGATTTCGGTCTGCCGCAAAACGCCTGGGAAAAATACGACGAGCCGTACAAGCAGACCTATCCGGAATACGTGAAGGTCCAGCGCGACAAGGATGCCGGTGCCTACTCGGTGAAAGCTGCGCTGGAGCGTAGCCGGATTTACGAAAATGCCGATCCGGGCTGGAAGTCGGTCATGAAGGCCCACTACGGCGCCATTGCCCGCGGCGAATATGCAGCGGCCAGTGCCGAGGCCCGCATGATGCGCTTCTCCAAGGCGCCGGGCATGCGCAACATGTCCACGCTGGGTTGTCTGGACGAGATCCGCCACGGCCAGATGCAGCTCTACTTCCCGCACGAGCATGTGTCGAAGGACCGCCAGATGGACTGGGCCTTCAAGGCCTACGACACCAACGAGTGGGCGATGATCGCGGCACGCCACTTCTTCGACGACATCATGATGACCCGTGACGCGATCAGCGTCTCGATCATGCTGACCTTCAGCTTCGAAACCGGCTTCACCAACATGCAGTTCCTCGGCCTCGCTGCCGATGCGGCCGAAGCCGGCGACCACACCTTTGCCAACCTGATCTCCAGCATCCAGACCGACGAGTCGCGTCATGCCCAGATCGGCGGCCCGGCATTGAAGGTGCTGATCGAGAACGGCCACAAGGCCGAGGCGCAAAAGCGCGTCGACATCGCCGTCTGGGGCGCCTGGAAGCTGTTCTCGGTGCTGACCGGTCCGATCATGGACTATTACACCCCGCTCGAGCACCGCAAGCAGTCCTTCAAGGAATTCATGGAGGAATGGATCGTCGCCCAGTTCGAGCGCGCCCTGACCG
This sequence comes from Pseudomonadota bacterium, assembly GCA_018262245.1. GTDB lineage: Bacteria > Pseudomonadota > Gammaproteobacteria > Burkholderiales > Rhodocyclaceae > Azonexus. The sequence goes on from JAGTRV010000097.1 coordinate 9,987, forward strand.
ACATGGGCCTCGACCTGCCCTGGTACTGGGACATCTTCCTGAAGGACATCGCCCAGACCCACCACGGTATGCACCTCGGCTCCTACTTCTGGCGCCCGACCCTGTGGTGGAACCCGGCTGCCGGCGTGACGCCGGACGAGCGGGCCTGGCTGGAAGAGAAGTATCCCGGCTGGAACGATACCTGGGGTCAGTGCTGGGATGTGTTCATCGACAACGTGGTCGACGGCAACATGGCCATGACCTATCCGGAAACCCTGCCTTACGTCTGCAACATGTGTCAGCTGCCGATCCTCGGCACGCCGGGCAAGGGCTGGAACGTCAAGGACTACCCGCTTGAATACAACGGTCGCCTCTATCACTTCGGTTCCGAAGTCGACCGCTGGGTCTTCGAGCAGGAGCCGGAGCGCTACGCCGGCCACCTGTCCATCGTCGACCGTTTCCTGGCCGGGATGATCCAGCCGATGGATCTGGGCGGGGCGCTGCAGTACATGAACCTGGCTCCCGGCGAGATCGGCGACGACGCCCACAACTATGCCTGGGCCGAAGTGTACCGGGCCATGCGGGCTGCCAAGAAGGCTGGCTGATCACCGTCCATGCAAGCCGGCGCCGCCAGGCGCCGGCATCAAAAAACAGAGGAGATTATTGAAATGGCGTTGTTTCCATTGACATCCAACTTCGAAGGCGACTTCGTCCTGCAACTGGTCGCCGTCGATAGCGAAAACACCATGGACGAAGTCGCCGCTGCAGCGGCACATCATTCCGTCGGCCGTCGTGTTCGTGCCCGTCCGGGTCAGATCCTGCGGGTCCGCCGCCAGGGGGGCGAGGAGTTTCTGCCGCGCACCATGCGGGTTTCCGAATCCGGCCTGAAGCCGACCGAAACCGTCGAAATCATCTGGGAGGCCCCGAAGCACTAAGTGCTGCCGGCGGCGCCACCCGAATCAGGAAATAACAGGAGGCAGGAATGGGTTTCAAAAAGGTATGCACGCGCGACGACCTCTGGGAAGGGGAAATGGAGTCGTTCGAGGTCAATGGCCAGGAGGTTTTGCTGGTCTGTGCCGAAGGCGGTGACATCAAGGCTTTCCAGGGCATCTGCCCGCATCAGGACATTCCGCTGATCGATGGCACTTTCGATGGCCAAAAGATCATTTGCAAGGCGCATCTGTGGCAGTTCGACGCCTGCACCGGCAAGGGCATCAACCCTTCCGACTGCGCGCTGGCCGAGTACCCGGTCAAGCTGGATGGCGACGATGTGCTGGTCGAAACAGAGGGCATCGAGGCCCTGTTTGCCCATACCTGATTCCGGTCATTCCTCCACTTATTACAGGACGAGTCGCATGGGCATTTTGCAATGGCTGGGAGGCCTTTTCGGCGGCGGGCAAGCGCAGCCGCAACTGGCGTGCCCTTCCGGACTGGCGAGCGACATTGCTGCGCCAGACTTGAAAGAAAACGAGGAGAAGCAAATGAGCACCACGAGTTCCGCACAGGCCTATCACAACAATCTGGTCGGTCCGGTCATGCGGGCCGGTGATCTGGCCATGGCGGTCATCGAAGCAGCCAAGGTGGATAACCCGGGCAAGGAGGTCTTCGTTGACGACAAGCGGGCCTATATCCGCATTCACACCGAGCAGGAGATGGTGCTGCACCGCGAAACCATCGAGGAAGAGCTCGGCCGCCCGT
>JAGTRV010000243.1 GCA_018262245.1 Pseudomonadota bacterium
GGCTGCGGTAGTTGACGAAGCTGCTATGGACGACGAACTCGTCGGCCTTGTCGCCCTGATAGACCTCGACACCGGAAACGACATGGGCGTGGCGGGTCGCCGGATCCTCGGCCCAGGCCGTCGGCTGCTTGAAACGGGTGATGCGGCGGGTCAGGTCGAGCAGGTTGTCGTTGTACAACGCACCGCGATCGACGGCATAGGCGCCGTTCTTGTCGGCCCGACGGCGGTTTTCCATGGTCGGCATCCAGTAGTGGATGTCTTCGGCCATCAGCGCCAGCCAGTCATCCCAGCGCTCGTTGTCGAGCAGGCGGGCTTCGCGGTAGAGGAACTGTTCAACCTTGTGCAGGGTGTCGCGATCGACCGGCACTTCCTTCAGTTGTTGTTTGGCGCTCATAAGGCCTCCTTCATTTTCGGGATGTCGCGTTGCGGGACTTTCTTCCAGCTTTCCGACTTCATCAGATCGAGCCAGCGCTGGTAGAAGGCGCGCTGGTTGGCTTCGTTGATCTGGCCCCGATAGACGTTGCCCGGTAGATCGGTGTCGAGCTTGCTGTTCTGGCCCAGACCGAGGTAGAGATCCTGCTGGCGGGTCACGTAGCCGGCGTTGGAGCGGGTCGAGTATTCCCAGTTTTCGCCGTCGTCCATCTCGAAGACGCCAGACGGGCTGAAGGTCATCATCGTGCCCTTGCGCCACTTGTCCTTGATTTCCTGTGGGGCGTTCTTGTTGACGAAGGTCCAGGTATGCAGCTCGATCTGGCCCGGGCCACGCGGATGCCAGGTACGGAAGGTGTTCTGGCCGGGCAGGAAAGAGGTGTTCGGGAACAAGGTGCAGGACGAAATGGCGCCGATCATCCGCGAGCGGAAGTCATCGTGACGCTCGGCCACCTTGGGCTGCAGCACGTACAGGTACTTGAGCAGATCCTTCTCGCCCAGCGTCGCGCAGTTGCCGACGATGTCCTGGTTGAACTCCCAACCATGGCCATTGAAATTGACCTGGTAGGACTGATCAGGGAATTTGTGCACTTCGGCCACCGAACCACCGACCATGGCCTTGGCGCCCGAGTCGTGGGTCCAGCCAGCGTGCAGGATGTCGCCGACGAAGTTCTCGGAGGCATATTTCCAGTTGCACTGGATTACCGACTTGACGCAGCCGCCCACGAATTCAGTACCGCCCTCGTCCATGTCAAAGATGGCGTCGAGGTAGTGACGCATGTCGCCGAGGTATTCGGCCAGCGTTGGCGCCTGCGGGTCGAGTGTTGCGAAGATCAGGCCGCGATAGCTGTCGATGTGGGCGACCGGATGCAGGCCATGCTCGGCCTTGTCCATCCCGGTTTCTTCGTAGGCTTCGGACGCATGCATGCCCTTCAGGCCGCCATCGATGCCGAAGGCCCAGCCGTGGTAGTTGCACACGAACTGGCGGGCATTGCCGAGATCGGCAAAGCAGACCTTGTTGCCGCGGTGCGGGCAGGTATTGAGGAAGCCCTTGATGCTGCCGTCCTTCTGGCGAACGATCAGGACATTGTCCTCGCCCATGTAGGTCGACACGTAGTCGCCGGCCTTGGGAATCTGCGACTCATGCCCCACGAACAGCCAGCAGCGGGCGAAGATCCGCTCCAGTTCCTGTTCGTAAATGTCGCGATCCCAGAACAGGTCGCGCGACATGCGGCCCTTGTCGAGATCCATCAAGCGGTCGAGATTGGCGACCGATTCGGCGATTGGCCGCCGTTTCAGGCGCACCGGACTTCCGTCATTGGCAGTACACATTGTTTTTTGTCTCCCTGATTAAATAGCGTCAGCCGCTTCGTCGGCTTCCTGATCGAAATCAACCATGACGGCATCGCCCTGGTCGATCACCTTGTAGGTCCGGATGGCGTGTTCGCACGGGAAGCTCATCGGCTGCCCCGTGGGAATGTGAAAGGTGCCGTCGTGGACCGGGCAGGCAATGCACTCGTCGTCGACAATGTCCCCTTCCGACAGCGAGGCGGTTGCATGCGTACAGTTGTCCTGAGTGGCGTAGAACGTGCCGTTCAGGTTGTAGACGGCAATCGCGTTGCCGCAGAGATCGAACTTGCGGACCTTGCCGGCCTCAAGTTCATTCTTTTTCATCACGAATACGGGTTCAGACATGGTGCTACCTCAGGCAAACAATTGAACGAAGCCAAGGCCGGTCACCCATTCCCTGACCGGGGCGTAATCGATGATTTCGCCCTTGGCGCCGGGCATCGCGCCCATCGCCACGGCCCATTGGCGAATTTCCATGCCACCGTTGCCGCCGTTTTCGAGGATGTATTCGTCGGACAGGCCCTGCATGGCGGCGAGATTGCCGGTGCAGGCATAGCCCATGATTTCGTGGTCAAAAGCCTCGTTGACCTTGCCCATCTCCGGGGTGCCGACCCAGTGGCTGATGCCGCCGCTGCCGATCACGACCACGCGCTCGTCATCGGGCATGGCCTCGACGGCCGCCTTGATGGCGCCACCGAGTTCGATCGCCCGCTTCATCTTGATGAACGGATCGACGCCGGCCGCGATATAGACTGGAATGGTGCCGATCGACTGCCCCTTGGCGCGTACCGGATCGACAATCAGGCGATCCGGAATGGCCACCGCATGATCGACCGTGAAGGCACGCGCCACCGCCCAGTCGAAACCGTTGTCGTGACCATGTTCGGCGATAAAACTCGCCAGTTTTTCACTGACTGGAATGACCTGCCGCTTCAAGCCGGGCAGGACATCGAGCGGACCATCGACGTCACCGGTGCCGATCAGGTACTGCGGCAGGCAGCCGGTGCCGAAATTGAAATAGTGGTCGGCGCCAATGATCACGACGCTGGTGGCGTTCAAGGAAGCCAGGCGTTCGGCACAGGTTTCGAATGCACCCCACATGCGCTTGGCCACATCGGGCGCCGGCGCATCAGGAATCACGAACATGACCGGGTCATGCGGCACCAAAAAGCCGCCTACGATTTTTCCCACGAGAAACTCCTGAATTGGTTAGTTCTGCTTCAGCGCCGCGGAGAAAACCTCACCGCCGGACTGGCTGCCACGCAGCGCCTTCATGTAGGCGGCGGGGTGGCGATTGGCTGCGTTTTCCGACCAGAAACCCAAGGTCAACATGGCGTTGACCCCATGCTTCTGCATCCCGGCCACGTCAAAGTTGCGCACCATGGCCTTTTCCTCTTCGGTCAGCACGTAGCGCGACAACAGGCCTTCGAGGTCTTCCTTGAAACGCTGCTTGACGCTGCGATCGACGCACAACTGGTGCATCAGTTTTTCCAGCACATTGCGACTCATCGTCTTCTCCGGATCAGGCGCAGAAATCGCGCACCAGTTGCAGGAAGCGCTCACGATGCTCGGTCTGAACCCAATGCCCGCACTGTCCGAACAGATGCAACTCGGCTTTGGGAATGGCATTGGCCAGCAGGAAGCCGCACTGCGGCGGCACGACCGCATCTTCGCGACCATGCAGGACCAGCGTCGGCGCTTCGATCTTGGCGACCGAAGCTTCCGGGAAGCCCTTGACCATGGTCGGGCCTTCGGCATTCGGCTTCGGCAACAGCCGGCGCAATGCATCCTGCGCACCCGGACGGGCGCTGGCCTCGTAGCGGGTACGAATCATTTCCTCGGTGATGATGGCCTGGTTGAACGGGAACAGGCGCATCGTCCGCTCCATGTTCTCCATCGATGGTTCGTACTCCCAGGCTGAACGCAGGCCGGGGGTCTGCACGAATTCGCCAGCTGGCGTACCGAGCAGCACCAGCTTGTCGACGCGCTGTGGCGCGAACAAAGCCAGACCGATCGACAGCGCACCGCCGAAGGAGTTACCGACAAAGGAGGCCTTTTCGATACCCAGCGCATCCATGATGCCGGTCAGGTGGCGAACCCACAGCTTGATGTCGTACTTATTGTCGGATTTGAATTCCGTGAAACCGAAACCGGCGATATCCGGCGCGATGACACGAAAATTTTGAGCCAGGTCGGGTATGACCTTACTCCAGTTGGTCCAGGCCGAAACGCCAGGGCCGGAACCATGCAAAAGGAACAGCGGCTTGCCTTCACCCTGCTCCAGGTAATTCGTCTGATGATCTGCTGCCAAAAGGCTCTTGCCGATGCCGGGGTGCTTTTCCATTTTTATTCCTTGGTCAATACACATGTGTATGTGTATGGTACATAAATTCCAAACCAAAGCAACAACCCTTGACATATATCAACACTTTAAAACGCCTAATATTGCATATATTCGTTATTTTTCATTACGTTATTAAACCCAAAATAAATTCACCATTTCAATATAGATGCTGCATTACGTAACCACATACAGTACTGTATTGTTTGATGATGGATAAAAATCACCCCGAAACAGACCGCGACCAGGAGTCCCGCACAGATCGCGGCTGATATAATTCGACCTCTCCAGGCCCCATCCAATGTC